>NZ_JBWLUX010000007.1:0-214222 GCF_057784315.1 Mesorhizobium sp. CNPSo 4684
GCCGGTCAGCCACCCCACCACAAACCGAAGCCGCTCATCCATGATGCCAGTCTCTCGCCAAACCATCGCCGGTCCTCCCGGCGAGGGAGAAAACTGTCACCCATCTAATCGGTCCATTCTGTTACCCATCTATCCGGTTCGGACACCGGGCACTTCTCCCCGTATAGTGACGGGGAGAAGGACGCAGATCCGAAGGATTTCGCCAATTTTCTACGTTGCAAGAGAGGAGCCGATATCGCGATCAGCCCCTTCTCCCCGTCACTATACGGGGAGAAGATGCCGGCAGGCAGATGAGGGGCGGCGCCGAGATCGACGATTGTCTGGCGCCTGGAATCCTGCCGCCTATGCCGAAATCCGCTCGATCACCGCGCCGCAGTTGGACAGCTTTTCTTCCAGCCGCTCAAAACCGCGGTCGAGGTGGTAGACGCGGTTGACCGTGGTCTCGCCTTCGGCCGCGAGGCCCGCGATGACCAGCGACACCGACGCGCGCAGATCGGTCGCCATGACAGGCGCGCCCTTCAGCTTGGCGACGCCGTCGACGATCGCCGTCTGGCCCGACAGCGTGATGTGGGCGCCGAGGCGGGCCAGTTCCTGCACATGCATGAAGCGGTTTTCGAAAATGGTCTCGGTGATACGCGACTTGCCCTTGGCCATGGTCATCAGGCCCATGAATTGCGCCTGCAGATCGGTCGGGAAGGACGGGAAGGGCGCCGTCGTCACGTCGACCGGCGCAATGCCGGCGCCGTTGCGCCGCACACGGATGCCGGAATTGGTCGGCGTGATCTCGGCGCCGGTCTGCGCAATCACGTCCAGCGCGGTCTGCAACAGATCGGCGCGCGCGCCTTCCAGCACCACGTCGCCGCCGGTCATGGCCACGGCCATGGCATAGGTGCCGGTCTCGATGCGGTCGGGGATGACGCGCACGCGCGCGCCTGACAGCGATTCGACGCCATCGATGGTAATGGTCGGCGTGCCGGCGCCGGAGATCTTGGCGCCCATGGCGTTGAGGCATTCGGCGAGGTTGACGATCTCGGGCTCGCAGGCGGCGTTTTCCAGCACCGTCTCGCCCTTGGCCAGCGACGCCGCCATCATCAGCACATGGGTGGCGCCGACCGACACTTTAGGGAAGATATAGCGGTTGCCGACAAGGCGGCCATTCCTGGTCTTGGCCAGGACATAGCCGGTGTCGACATCGATGTCGGCCCCCAGCGCCTGCAGGCCTTCAAGGAACAGATCGACCGGCCGCGTGCCGATGGCGCAACCGCCCGGCAACGACACTTTGGCCTCGCCCATGCGGGCCAGCAGCGGGCCGATCACCCAGAACGACGCCCGCATTTTCGACACCAGCTCGTAAGGCGCGGTCGTGTCGACGATGTTGCGGGCCGAGAAATTGATGGTGCGCGAATAGCCCTCATTCTGCTTTTCGCGGCGGCCGTTGACCGAATAATCGACGCCGTGATTGCCGAGGATGCGGATCAGCTGCTCGACATCGGCCAGATGCGGCACATTTTCCAGCGTCAGCGTGTCGTCGGTCAGCAGCGACGCGATCATCAGCGGCAGGGCTGCGTTTTTCGCGCCCGAAATCGGAATGCTTCCGGCGAGCTTGTTGCCGCCGACAATTCTGATGCGATCCATGAGAGAATGTCCCCTCGGCCCGAAAGGCCGGTTTTCGTCAGTTTGAGTATCGGCCCGTCTAGACCATTGGCCGGCTTGGTTCAAGAAATAGGATTTCCTGCCCCTTTGGCCAAGGTGGCGGGCCAGTGTGGCAGCTTTTGGTTAGTCCTTGTGCATTTTTTCAGCAGCCGCCAGGCCTTCCGGCCGCTGGTCGGCATCGCCGGCGCGCTGCTTGCCAGCGTCGCCGGCGCGCCGCGAACGCGCCTGCGCCTTGCGCTTCATGAGATTGGCGCGCAGCTGCTCTGCCAGGCGGTCCTTGCGGTCCGTGCCGCTCTTTTTTTCCGGATCGGCCCTTTTCGGTGGAATTGTCTTGTCGTTCATCGTCCCGTCCCACCCGTGACTGGCAGGCTTGCCGTTCTGGGATAGCTAGCATTGTGGCGCCGGCATGTCAGCGAAACTTGTCTGGCAAAGCCTTTCACAGATGCCTTGCGCTTGTCGGTTCGATATGGCAGAAGCCCCGCCATCAGCGGCTGCGGTAGCTCAGTGGTAGAGCACTCCCTTGGTAAGGGAGAGGTCGAGAGTTCAATCCTCTCTCGCAGCACCAGCCTATCTCCTTGAAATCATTGAAGCCCTTGATTTGCAAGGCATTGCGGCCATTGTCTTGTTGCAAAATTCGTAACAAATGGTTGCAAGCGTCATGGCCCGGAGCCAATCGGTATTTCTTATTCCGCGACGGCCGCTACTACGCTCGGCCGGTCATTCTGAAGGACCTTCGCCCTGCCATGGCGGGAAGACGCAACTTTGAACGCCCCTCCGAGCTGACCGCCGCGCCGCGCCGAAGAAACTTCCAGGGGCAGTCGCGACCATCCAACGGTGATCATGGCCTTCCTTGCCGCAAGTGGTTCGCGCACCTGACTCGTGTTATCGTAGTTCCGGGAGACGGCGGACGCGCCGTGAGTGCCCGCCCGCTCCCACCATGGGAGGAACAAATGGCTTATTACGTATTGCTGTCAAATTTCACAGATCAAGGTATCAAGGCCATCAAGGATACTCAGAAACGTGCTGAGGCCTTCAAGGCGATGGCCAGCAAGAACGGCATCAAGGTTCACACCCTGTTGTGGACGCTTGGTCAACATGATGTCGTAGCGATTGCCGAAGCCGACGACGACATTGCTGCGACCGCACTGGCCCTATCGATCGCGTCGCTAGGCAACATCAGGACCCAGACATTGAGAGCGTTCGATGCGGCGGATATGGCCAAGATAATGGCAAAGATGGCCTGACCGCCGCTGTGCTGCCTTGCGCAGACGGTTGAAGCCGACCGCTAAGCCGAACGGCGGCAAGCCTGTATGTTTTCCGTTAAGCGAAACCCCGGCAGAGCCGGGGTTTCTTGAGGACGTTCAACTCGACGCATGGGGCCTTTCCGGCTCGATCTACGAGGTCATGACCTCGTAATCTACTTGCCTGGGCCAAGCTGGTTCATCAGGTCCTGGTTGTCCCAGAACAGCCATTCGTGATCCAGGCCGGCTGGTACCGATCCTGGAAGGCTGGAGCATGACCGGCTTCAGCCTCTACGCAATCTATCTCAGTCGGAAATTCCTGCCTGCGAAAGTCCGGGTCTTTATCAATTACCTGGAAGAGGTTTCGCCCGCTCAACATCCCCGGCATCTAGGCGACGAAACCGGCTGAGGCTCGCGTAGTTCTTGCGCGGCCCTTTGACCCGCCACGCCTCGGCCCATTCGTCGGGGCCGCGAAACAAGAAGCGCCCGGCATAGACATCGGCGCCGCAATGATGCTGGACGATCTGTGTTGCCTTCGGCTCGAGCTCGATGAAGTCGCTGCCGTCGGCACGAAGAATCCGGATCGAACGGTCGCCCCGCTCAAGCCGGTAGGCCCGGCTCGCCGGCATCGCATGAGCGCCGATTTGCATGATGCCGCGCTCGGTGAATGCATCCGCGGTCACCACGGCGTTGCCGGTGAAATTGTATGTCGCACCGGCAAGGAAATCGATCATTGTGCGGCGGACCGTCCAGTCGCCGGCAAGGCTGTCGGCGATGCTCTGCCACGGCCTGGCGTCGGCGCCGGCCGCATCTTCGGTCAAATAGATGCGATCCACATTATATCCGTAACAATACCGCGCTTCGTGTCATGGATAACATTAAAGGCCCGGACAGCGTCGGGCAAAGCCATTCGAAGGCGTTTCTTGGCGCGTCCTTCCCAGGCAGCAACGGCGTCAAAATCCCGAACGCGACGATCGTGATCAAATAAGAACACCGCACCGGCGAGGCCGCAGGCGGAGGTGACGATCATGTCCGACCTCCGGCATTCCAACCTCCGGCGCGTGGCGCGGGGGCCATTGCAAGAGGCGAGCGGCCCAACGGCCTCAGCGCCGCGTGGCCATTTCACCATCTTGACAAAAACGGGCAGACCGTCGTGTTACGGTGCCGATGGTGCTCGCCGCACCACGTTGCGCCTGCCATTGCGTGAAGAGGAGATAGTGTCACGTCCAGGATCAATCGCCGCGCCTTGCTGTTTCAATCGGGTGGCGCCGTTGTCACGTCGACCATTGTGGCGAGAGCCGCCGTCGCAAAGCCATCGCCACAGGAACAGCAATCGTCCAATCACCTGCAAGGGCTGATCGAAACCCACCGGGCAGCTTACGTTGCCTTCGGCAAGGTCGTTCGCGACGTGCGCGCTGACCGCTCAGACCGCGAAAGAGCGAGCCGGGATGAGGAGAAGGCGTTGCTGGCCATCTGCGCTTATCCCGCGGCTGGAGAAGGCGACCGCCTGGTCAAGGCTCGATATCTCCTGGAGATAGAGGCCCGCGGCGAACTTGACCTTCCGGTGCATATGCAGACGCTTTTGCGTTCGACGATGTCGAAGAGATAGCACCGGAGCGAAGGCCGCTTCCACCTGTCGGCCTGGTCGCCGTCGCCAATGGCGCCATCCATTCCGCCGGCGCGCCTGCCGCGCTTTTGACCGCGGCGCGGATGCCGGGCGCTCTAAGCCACCGACCAGCCACCATCGACCAGTATGTTGGCGCCGGTGATCAGCGAGGCCGCCGGCGAGGCCAGGAACACCACGGTTCCGGCAACGTCGATCGGGTCGCCGATGCGGCCGAGCGGAATGTGGCCGAGCACATGGGCGTGGAACTCCGGCTCGGCCAGCGAGGGCCGCGTGCCATCGGTCCAGATGAAGGTCGGCGCCACGCTGTTGACGGCGATTCCGTGCTGCGCCCATTCGGCGGCCAGGCAGCGGGTCAGATGGTTTATCGCCGCCTTGCTCATGCAGTAGATGGCCTCGCCCTTCAGCGTCACCGTGCCGGCCTGCGAGCTGATGTTGATGATGCGCCCACCTTTCTGCGCAATCATCAGCTTTGCCACCGCCTGAGTGGTGAAGAAGGTGCCCTTGAGGTTGACGTTGACCGTCAGGTCGAAATCTTCCTCGGTGACGTTCTCGGCCAGGTTTTCCGGCCCGAGCCCGACATTGTTGACCAGAACGTCGATGCGGCCGAAGGCGGTATGCGCCTCGGCGACCGCCTTTCGCACGCTGGCGAGATCGGTCGCATCCATATGCACGGCAAGCGCTCGCCGGCCGATGCGCTCGATCTCGGCGACAAGCTCGGCCCCGTCGGCCTTGCTGCGCACGCCCACGATCATGTCGGCGCCGGAGCCGGCGCAGGCCAGCGCACAGGCGCGGCCAATGCCGCGTGAGGCCCCGGTGACCAGCACCACTTTGCCGGCAAGGTCGAATTTCGGCGTGTAATCCGTTGTCATTGCAAACCCTCCCCTAAGAAAGCCGTCAAGCCTGAATTGCATTATCCGGCGGCCATGCTGAACAGTATCCGCTCGCAAGCTGAAAGCCAGCCGGCGTCGTGCGCATCACCCATGGCATGACAGGGAAGCGATGTGGCAGTATCGGCATTTGCGCCGGTTGCCGTCACCATCCAGGACACTGGCGCGACTATGTTCAGTTGGAGCGCTAGATGACCGTACTCACCCGCCGCAGGCTTCTAAAAACAGCCGCGGTAACCGGCGTCGGCGGGGTCGGTCTTGCGGCGATAGCCAGGCTCGGCGGCTGGGCCGCGGCCGCTCCGGAGCAGGTGGTGCTCAAGACGGCAAAAATCCAGGCGAAGTTCATGGATGTCGGCGAGACCCGGGACGTGCTGACTTATGGTGAAGCCGGAATGCCTCCGGTGCTCAGGATGAAAAAGGGCGAACCCTTCGCCGCGCGTCTCGTCAACGCCATCGACGATCCGACGACCATCCACTGGCACGGCATTCGCGTTCCAAACAAGATGGACGGCGTCCCCTTCCTGGTTCAGCCCTACGTCTATACCGGCGATCATTTCGACTACGCCTTCACGCCGCCCGATGCCGGCACCTTCTGGTATCACCCGCATTGCAACACGCTGGAGCAGATGGGCCACGGCCTGACCGGCGTGATCGTGGTCGAGAATCCCAACGATCCGAAATTCGACGCCGAGGCGGTCGTCAATCTGCGCGACTGGCGGCTCGGCGACGACGCCCAGTTCATCCAGCAGTTCCGCCCGCGCGATGCCGCAAAAACCGGAACCTATGGCACGGTGCGCACCGCCAACTGGGTCGACCAGCCGCAGTTCGACGCGCCGGCCGGCGGGCTGGTGCGCCTGCGCGTCGCCATCACCGACGTCACCCGCATCTACGCCTTTCGCGTCGAGGGCGCCGAGGCCGCGGTCATCGCGCTCGACGGCAATCCGGTGCCGCAACGTTTTTCGCCCGATGCCTTGCTGTTTGGACCGGGACAGCGCATAGACCTCGCCATTCGCATGCCCGACCAGGAGGGCGCCATCGTCAATCTGGGCGATGTCAGGGGCACCAAGCCCAAGACGCTCGCCACCTTGCGCAGCACCGGCAGCTCGCTCAAGCGGGACCTGCACGACCTCGCGCCGCTGGAAGCCAACCCCGTGGCGGAGGTGGATCTCGGCAGCGCGAAACACATTGCGCTCTCGCTCAGCGCCACGGCGGAAAACGTCCCGAGCGACGGCATATGCGGCTCGCTCGGCTACAGTTTCTGGGCCATCAACAAGGTGCCATGGCCGGGCGACACGCCGGACCCGACCGCAGCCTTAGCCGAGTTGAAGCTTGGCAAAAGCTATGTCATCGACATGGAGAATCTGACGCCGCAATCGCATCCGATCCATCTGCACGGCATGAGCTTCAAGGTGCTGTCGTCGTCGACGCGCCAGGTGCAGCCGGTAATCTCCGACACCTATCTCATTCAGCCCAATGAGAAGGTGCAGCTCGGATTCGTCGCCGACAATCCCGGTGACTGGCTGCTGCATTGCCACATCATCGAGCATCAGAAATCAGGCATGACGAGCTACATCAGGGTGGTTTGAAGTGACGCTCGGCCATCCGGCTTCAGGAGCGGGTTAACCTGGCCGGCCAAGCTTATTGTTCGAGAAATTGCCGCAGTCCGCCGGTTTCGTTGGCAAAGCAGGGCCGTTCCCTGCTATTCCCGCCTGCAAATCAAGAAGCCGTGGACACGCTTGCATGACCAATGTTGCCCTGACCGGACTGGCCCGCGATCTCGCCAGGCGCGCCGCCGAGGGCAAGCCGGTGCGCATCGGCGTCATCGGCTCCGGCGAAATGGGCACCGATCTGGTCACGCAAGGCATGCTGATGCCGGGCATTTCGATCTGCGCCATCTCGACGCGCCGCCCGCACACCGCGCGTGACGCCATCCGCATCGCCTACGGCGACGAAGCGATGGCGGTCGAGGCCGACACGGCATCGAAAGTCACCACCGCGATCGAGTCGGGGAAAATCGCCATCACCTCGAACGAGACGCTGGTCACCAATCCGCTGATCGACGTCGTCATCGACGCCACGGGAAAGCCCGGTGTCGCCGCAGATTTCGACCTCAAGGCAATGGAGCATGGCAAGCATCTGGTGATGATGAACGTCGAGGCCGATGTCACCATCGGCTGTTATCTCAAGCAGCAGGCCGACCGGCTCGGTGTCGTCTATTCGGTCGGCGCCGGCGACGAGCCGTCGAGCTGCATGGAGCTGATCGAGTTCGCCTCGGCGCTCGGCTACACCATCGTCTCGGCTGGCAAGGGCAAGAACAACCCGCTCAACCACGATGCCGTGCCGGACGACTATCGCGAGGAAGCGATCCGCCGCAACATGAACCCGCGCATGCTGGTCGAGTTCGTCGACGGCTCGAAAACCATGGTCGAGATGTGCGCCATCGCCAACGCCACCGGACTGGTGCCCGATGTGCCCGGCATGCACGGCCCCAAAGCCGACCGCGACCAGCTGGCAAAGGTGCTCATTCCACGCGCCGATGGCGGCATCCTGTCGAAGAAGGGCGTGGTCGATTACACCATCGGCAAGGGCGTGGCGCCCGGCGTGTTCGTCATCGTCGAGGCGACGCATCCGCGCATCGTCGAGCGCATGGACGATCTGCATATCGGCCATGGTCCCTATTACAGCTTCTTCCGGCCCTATCATTTGACCTCGCTGGAAGTGCCGCTGACCGCGGCGCGCATCATGCTCTATGGCCGGCCCGACATGGTGCCGCTGCCGAAGCCGGTCGCCGAAGTCTGCGCGGTCGCCAAGCGCGATCTCGCCGTGGGCGAAACGTTCGATGCCATTGGCGAGACCTGCTACCGTTCCTGGACCATGACCGCTGAAGAGGCGCGCGCCCACCGCGCCGTGCCGGTCGGCTTGCTCGAGGGTGGCAAGGTGCTGAAACCGGTCAGGAAGGGCGAATTGTTGACCACGGACAATGCCACGCCCGACCAGACGACAAGGCTGTACGCCCTGCGCAAGCTGCAGGACGAGATGCTTTACGGCGGCTGAAGTCTACTTCCCCAGCTCTATCGACCTCAGCCGCGCCGCTTCCACCGCCTCGGTCAGCAGCTTCGTCAGCCGGTCTTCGCCCATCAGCACCGCAAGCGCCGCGGCGGTCGTGCCGTTGGGGCTGGTGACCTGCTGGCGCAGCAGGCCGGGCTCCTCGCCGCTTTCGGCGGCGAGCGCGGCGGCGCCATAGACGGTCTGCATTGCGAGCAGCCTGGCAGTCTCGGTGGGCAGCCCGGCTTTCTCGGCGGCAACTGTCAGCGCCTCGATGAAGTGGAAGATGTAGGCCGGACCGGAACCCGAAACCGCCGTCACCGCATCCATCAGGCCTTCATCGTCGATCGTCGTCACCACCCCGCTCGCCGACAGCAGCTCGGCGACGAAACGCCTGACATCGTCGGTCACCAGCGGGTTGGAATAGACCACCATCATGCCTTTGCCGATCGCGGCCGGCGTGTTCGGCATGCAGCGGATGATCGGCGCGAGATGGCCGAGGATATGCTCGAACGTCGCGACCGGCGTGCCGGCAGCGATGCTGACGAAGGTGGTCCTGCCATCGGCGAAACGCTTGTAGGCAGCGGTGACGTCGCGGATCACTTGCGGCTTCACGGCGATGACGACGAGGTCGGGCTCAGCATCGGCCGGGATGTCGTTGGCATCCTCGGCGACACCGCAGCCAAGATGCTCGGCGCGCTTGCGCAACTCGGCATTGGGCTCGACCACGAACACGGCATGCGGCGCAAGCTTGCCGGATTTCAGCCAGCCCGCCAGCATGGCGTAACCCATATTGCCGCAGCCGGCGAGAACAAGCCTGATCGTCATTGAGAGCCTCCGAGACAAGCTTCTCCTTAAACGCTCACCGACGGGCGGGGAAGACCCTCAAGGCTGGCTGGATCAGGCCAGCCGGTCAAGAGCGCCGGCGCACCGCGATCGGCCGCAGCGACACTTGCCTCAGGCCAAGCACGCCGAGCACGAAGAACAGCCAGACCGGGTCGCCGCGATGAAAGAAGAAGCTTTCGAGAAAGGCGTTCAGCGCCGTGAACAGCACCACCATCATGAAGAAATCACCGAGATAGATGTTCTCCTTGCGCGGCGGGATGCGCATGTAGTCGCGCAGCGGCGCGATCAGGAAGGTGTAGACGGCAACGCAGAGCGCCGGAATGCCCATCAGCACGGCGATGTCGAGATAGCCGTCATGGCCGTGCACGATGGTCCTGATGTCCCAGGGCCGATCGAAAGGCTGGTCCTGGCTGAGCAGCAGCGGCGTGCCCCAAAAACTTTCATAGCCGTAGCCGGTCCATGGCTTCTTCGCCAGCATCTCGCCCGAGAACTCCCACAGCGTCGTGCGCCCGGTATAGGTGAGGTCGGGGAAATAGGTCGCCGCCAGCTCCTTGACCGGCGGGATGAAGACGATGCCGAGCGTGCCGACCGCCGTCGCGATGATCGCCAGCGCAAACAGGATCGGCGTGCCGAACCGCATGCCGATCAGGCCGGGCAGCACCACGATCAGGATCGAGAACGGCACCAGACCCGCCGTCGTCTTGGAGCCGGTGTGCAGCATGAAGACCATCGCCGCGCCGAAGATCGCCACGCCCCAGAATTTCTGGCCGCGCCGGAAGAGATAGAGACCGGCAAAACTGAAGCAGGCCATGATCGGCCCGGCGATGTTCTTGTGGGCGAAGACGCCGCGCCACAGGCCGGCATGTTCGGGCTCCTGCGAATCGGCCGTGTGCAGGGCTTCATGCGGAAAAACGATGAGGCCGATATAGGACAGGCCGATAACGACGACCGCGCAGAAGATGATGACTTTCGAAAAACTGTCCGCGTCGCGCGGCAGCACCAGGACCGTCGCTATCGTCAAGACGCCGAGCAGCGTGAAGAAGGCCGCGCGCATGGCCGAGGACGGGTCGGTCGCGTTGATGACCGAAAGCATGAAAAAGCCGAGCATCAGGATCCAGGACGGGCTGAGCAGCGAGCGCATCACCTTCGGGTCGGCGAACGTCAGCAGGGAGAAGATCGAAATGGCGCCGAGCGAACTGAAGCCGAGCTGGTTGACGATGTCGCCTCCGTCGCCGGTCAGTTCCGCACCTGCCGGCTGAAACGGCCGGAACGACACGATGATGACGGCAAACAACAGCGCGGCAATCGCCGTCGCCACGCCGTCGCGGGTGACAATGCCGCCCAGCAGCAGCTCGTCAGTTCTTCTCAGGCTGCCTGTATTGCTCATTGGCGTATCCGAATTCGGCAAGCACGCGGCCGAGCGCGACATAGACGGGATAAAGCGCTGTCGACGGGGAGCCTGTTCGCGCCAGCTTGACTGCACCGCGCAGCGGCGAGGCGGCAAGAAGCGCCAGGCTTTTAGCAAAAACCTTAACCCCGGCCAACGGCGTGCCGGCGCGTTTCTTTTTTTCGACCAGGGTCGAGATCACGCCGTTGCGCAAGGATCGGGCGCGGATCCAGTCGGCCTCGACACGCCTGGCCGGAACGCCTTCGCGCACCTTGGCCTCGGCGCACCAGCCAAGCACGAACCCTTTCTGCGCCGACCGGCTGAGAAAGTCGGAATCGCCGCCGCCCATGAAATTGAAGCGGAGGTCGAGGAAGGGCGGCCCCATGGTGGTGAGCACGTTGCGCCCGACCAGAAGATTGCCCGAGGAATAGAGCGCCGCAACGCGGTCAGTTTCGCGATAGGGCGGCGCAAACACTGGGTGCTCGGCCCATTTTGCATGGGCCGGATCGGCAAACACCGGTACTTGCGGCCCGCCGACAATGTCGGCGCCGAGCGTCTCCGACGCATTGCACATCCGCTCCAGCCAGTCGGCGTCGGCGATCTCGTCATCGTCGATGACCAGCAAATGCCTGAAGTCCGGAAAATGCAGGATCGCGGTCTGCCAGCCGGCATTGTAGGCGCTGCAGTTGCCGCGTTCATGCGCGATGATGACCATGCCCGTCATATCGCCGCGCTCGAACAGCGGCACTGCCGCCTTGGCGCCTTCACGCGCATCGGCTTCGTTCTCGATGACGATGACGGCAAAACGCCTGGCAGTCGTTTGCGCCTTGAGCGACGCCAGCGTTTCCAGGAGCAGTTGCGGCCGCTTGAAGGTCGGCAGCGTGACGACGGCTTCGATGGTGTCGGCGGCGAGCCCCGGAGAGCGTCCCGCGATCGATACCGAACCATCCGATGGCAAAGGGATCATCCGCTCCAGCCGCATGTATTAAATCTGGCTTCCGATAGCACCGCGATGATAACGTTTCGTTAATCACCTTTCGCAGCGAGCCTGCTGATCGGTGCCTTTCATCCGTTGCGTTGCGTGACTTAATCAAGGGTTCACCCAGCTTTGATAGTGGCTGACGCCTGGATAGGTGAGATGCATCTGCTGTTCGCCACATCGATCGTGCCCGACGGCGCACTCGCTTCGGGCTATGAGATCGCCAACGCTGCGATCATCGCCGCCTTGCGGCGCGCCGGCGTGCACGTCACCGTCATCGGCTTCATCTGGCCGGGCAAGGCGGCAAGCGACCCCGAAAACACCATCGTGCTCGGCGCCGTCGATGTGCGCACGGAAAGCGCATCGGCGATGCGGAAGCTCGCCTGGCTCGGCAAGGCGATGCTGTCAGGACTCACCTTCGCTTCCGTCAAGCTGCGCGCGGTTTCCGACAGCGAAGTCCGCGCCGCCATCGAACGTGCCGGCCCTTTCGACGGCTATGTCCTGAATTCCGTGCAGTTCGCTGGCGCCTTTGAAAAACTGTTCGCCGACCGCCCATCGATCTTCGTCGCCCACAATGTCGAACATGCTTCGGCCAGGGAGAATGCGGCCGCTGCAAACAGTCGCTTCCAGCGCCTGCTGTTTGCCCGCGAGGCGAGGCTCCTCAAGACCATGGAAGAGCGGCTCTGCCACCGGGCCCGCTTCGTCTTCACGCTGGCCGAGGAAGACCGCGCCGCACTCGGCGTTGCCTCCGACGACCGCTCGGCGGTGCTGCCGCTGGTGACCACTGCCACGGCGCCGAAGCCGGTAAAGCCGCGCCGCATCGATTGCGACGCGGCACTGATCGGCACCTGGACCTGGCAGCCGAACCGCATCGGCCTCGACTGGTTCCTGGAAAAAGTCGTGCCACATCTCAGACGGAATTTTCGCATCAGGATCGCCGGCAACATGCCGTCCGACATCACCTCCGCGCATCCCGGCGTCGAATTCGTCGGCCGCGTGCCCGACGCGCAGGCTTTCGTGCGCGGCGCCGCCGTCATCCCGCTGATCAGCACCGCCGGCAGCGGCGTGCAGCTCAAGACCATCGAAACCTTCGAGCTCGGCCTGCCGTCGGTCGCCACCAGCCGCTCGCTGCGCGGCATCGACCATCGCCCCGTCAACTGCGTGGTGACAGACGATCCGGCTGCCTTCGCCGGCGCGCTGGAAGCGGCGGCGGCCGATGTCAGGGATGTCGACGGCAGCGCCTTCCATCGCAGTCAAATGAAGGCGCTCGATGCCGCAATCAGGCTCGGCCTGGAAAGGCTCGGACCGGTCGGGCAGGAGGTGTTTGCATGAACATGCACACCGCCCGCGCCGCCCTTGGGCTCGATAGGCTGAAGATGATCCTCGGCATTTCGGTCCTCGCCATCCGCTGGGATGACGCGATCGCGCTGCTGGCCCGGCTGATTGCCGAGCGGCGCTTCACCAAGGTCAGTTTTCTCAACGCTCACAATGCCAACATCGCCTATACCGATCCGGTCTTTGCCGAAGCGCTCGACGATTTCCTCATCCTGCCCGACGGCGTCGGCGTCGATCTGGCCGCAAAGCTGCTCTACGGCGCACCATTCCCGGACAATCTTAACGGCACGGATTTCATTCCTGCCTTTCTGCAGGCATCGGCAAGGCCGCTGACCGTCGGGTTACTTGGCGCCACCCGCGCCAACGCCGAGGCGGCGTCGATCAAGCTGGCTGCGCTGGCCGTGCAGCACAAATTCGTCGTCGTCCATGACGGCTATTTCTCGCCCGCCGAAGAGCAGGCGATCATCGACCGCATCGAGGCGTTGCGGCCCGACGTGCTGCTTGTCGCCATGGGCGTGCCGCGCCAGGAATTGTGGATCGCCCGTCATATCGACGCTCGCCACTGCACACTGCCGATCGCCGTAGGCGCGCTGCTCGATTTCCTCTCCGGCTCCGTGCCGCGGGCGCCGCTGTGGATGCGCCAGCTGAGGCTCGAATGGCTGTTCCGCCTGTGCATCGAGCCGGGCCGGCTGTGGCGTCGTTACGTCGTCGGCAATCCCTTGTTCCTGTGGCGTGCCGTCAGGCAGAAATTCTCGCATCGACCCAGGCCTGCCGGAGAGTTGCGGTGAACAGCCGCTTCGTGCCTGATACCGCCGCCGACACGGCTGTCCTGCCGCAGACGCCGACAGCGGCGGTGGTGACCGCCAGCTATGCGCCGGATTTCGAGCGCTGCCGCCTGCTGTGCGAGACCCTCGACCGCCATGTCTCCGGCGTGGCGCATCACTACATACTGGTTGAGCATCGCGACGTGGCGCTGTTTCGGCAATTGGAAAACAGCCGTCGCACTGTCGTCGACGAACGCCACCTGCTGCCGCGCTGGCTGCGCGTGTTCGACGATCCGATGAGCCTGTTTCGCCGCCGCCTCTGGCTCAGTTTCAAGACCCAGCCGCTGCGCGGCTGGCATGTGCAGCAGCTGCGTCGCATCGCCATCGCCGCGCATGCGGGGGAAGACGTGCTGGTCTTCTGCGATTCCGACGTCGCGTTCGTCAAACCGTTCGATCTGAACGCCTTCTGGCGCGACGGCAAGGTGCGGCTGTTCCGCCGCGACGGTGTGCTGTCGAGCGAGGGTCACGACGAGCACCGCATCTGGTCGCGCAATGCGGGCTCGGCGCTTGGCATCGATCCATCCGACGTTTCGACCCACGACTATATTTCGACGCTGATTGCCTGGCGCAGGCAGACCGTGACGGCGATGTGTGCTCAGATCGAGAAGGTTCATGGTCGGAACTGGGTCGAGGTTATCGGCTCGGCGCGCCGATTCTCCGAATGCATGATCTACGGCCGCTATGTCGATGATGTGCTGAAGGGCGCCGGCCATTTCCACGGCTCGGAAGAATTCTGCCGCGTGCATTGGACCGGCGAAGCGCTGTCGGACGACGAATTCCGCAGCTTCGTCGCCGCCATGGCGCCGGAACAGGTGGCGATCGGCATGCAATCCTTCATCGGCACCGATATCGGCCGCATCCGCCGTCTGGTCGGACTCGATCAGAGGCGACACAGCCTAGGTGTTTGATCCCGACCCCTTAGCGGCGTGATGTTTTCCTCGGACTGGAAGGAGGGCTGAACTTGGCCGAGGAATAAGTCCGGGCTTCACCAGATTACCGACCGGTCGATCTCGCCGATGCGCGCCCGGCCGGTTAGCGCCATTGCCATCTCGAAGTCCCGGCGAAACAGGTCGACGCAATGGGCTACGCCCTCGGCACCATCCGTCGCCAGCGCGTAGACATAGGGGCGGCCTATCATGACTGCGCTTGCCCCCAAGGCAATCGCCTTCAAAACGTCGATGCCACGCCTCACGCCGCCGTCGAGGATGATGGGAATCCGCCCGGCTACCCGCTCCGCGATGGCGGGCAGGGCGTCGATGGTCGCCGGCAGGGTGTCGAGGTTACGCGAACCGTGGTTCGAGACGACTATGGCATCGGCACCGGTTCTGATCGCCTGCTCGGCATCGTCAGGATCGAGGATGCCCTTCAGGATAAGCGGCAGGGTTGTCAGCGAACGCAGCCAGGCAATATCCGCCCAGGTCGGCATGGCTCGCCGCTGCGCCGTGCCAACTTTGACCACGCCAGTGTTCCGGTCCTTGAAGTATGGCGTTGCGAGGCTGTCGGGAATTTTGAATCCTGCCCGGAACTGCCTGCGGCGATCGCCTGGCGTTGGCAGGTCGACCGTCACGGTGATCGCCTTTGCGCCCAGGGCGGCCATGCGCGATACGAGTTCGCCATTGAAACCGCGATCGCTTTGCCAATAGAGCAGGAACCAGACCGGAGACTGGCTCACCGCCACGCAATCCTCGATCGCCGCCGTCGCTGTGGTACCCAGAGTGAACACCGCTTCCGCCATTCCAGCGCCGCGAGCCGCGGCCACCTCGCCTTCCGGATGCGCCAGCCGCTGATACGCTATCGGGGCCAGGATGATCGGATGCGGCAGACTCTGCCTGAAAAGCGTGATCCCGGTATCAAGTCTTGTCACATCGCGCAGCACGCGCGGCCTTAACCTGATGCGGTCGAATGCGGCTTCATTGTCACGCTTGGTGATTTCTTCGCCAGCACCAGCGGCAATGAACTCGTAAACCGCGTGGGGCAATAGCTCCCGCGCCGCCGGTTCAAAATCCGCCAGGCAGAGAAACCGGGTCTCGATGTCAAGCGGCATAGACCAATCCGGTCAGCGTCTCAAGTCGGCCAATCCAGAGACGACATTCGCGCGAATCGCCGCTAACCGCAAGGCGGCGGCACACACCGAAGCCGGCCCATGTACCTCCTTCCGGCCCGAGGAAAACATCATACCATTAAAGCCTGGGATCAAACACCTAAATAGCCTTTGCCGGCTTGCGCATCGCTGAATACGTCAGCAGCGCCGAGGCGAGATAGAGCAGCAGGAAGACGACATTGAGCGACAGCACCAGAGTGGGCGTGTCGGCGATGGTGGTCAGCACATAGGTCAACAGCACCGCCTTCAGCCCGGCCAGCAGGCCGAGATTGAGTGCGCGGATCGCGGTCTGGCCACGCGCGAACAGAAGCTCGGCCTGATATTCGACCAGGTTGCGCAGTCCCGGCACGCCGATTGCCAATGCCACCAGCGGTGCTGCCTCGGCGACATTCCTGCCCAGCGCATTGGGGAAGAAATGCAGCACGATGCCGAGTGCCGCCAGCGCCAATGTCGATACCAGAAACACGCCGGCTTCGATGCCACTCTTGACCCGCAGCCGCGACAACAGTTCCGGCGCTCGCATCATCTTCTGCACCAGCATCATCGAGAAGGTGCGGATCGGGATTGCCGTCAGGTCGACCAGCCGCATGATGATGGCATAGATGCCGGCCAGGTGCGGCCCGCCGATCGCCAGCACGAGCAGCTTATCGAATTCCGACTGCAGGTAGAACAGCACTTCGGCTCCGGCGACATAAATCGAATCGGCAAGCCGCCGCAGATACAGCTCGGCGCGCAGCCTGAGCCTCTGGCGCGGATAGTAGAAGCCGAAGGCGAGCAGCAGCGAGGCGGCGTTGGCGCCGATATAGAACAACGACCACACCCAGACGCTGTGTTGCCCCGACAGCATGAACAGCACCGCGCCCAGCGCGCGAAACGCCGTGGTCACGATCGACAGCACGGCGGCGCGGCCGAATTTGCCGAGCCCGTTGTTGACGATCAGCACGACCTCGACCGGCCGCCACAAAAGTGCTTCGGCAAAGACGATTGCGGCAAAGACGGCCAGCGGCACGGTGCTGGCGAAGAAGATCAGGTAGACACCCCACGAGGCCGCCGCCAGCAGCGGCAACGACACAGCGCCAAGCAGCAGGAAGCCGGCTGTGAAGGTGCCGATCAGGTTGGGTCGGATGGTGGCGGTCCGGTAAAGCGCCGAGATGAAACCGAAGGCGAGGATGCGCGACAGCATGACGCCGGCCGCCGAGGCGGTGGCGAACATGCCGAACTCGGCGATCGACAGCGTGTTGGCGAGTGCGATGAAATAGGCGAGCGAGAACACCAGCCGCCCGCCGGCGCCACTGATCGCCGAGAGATAGTCGCGGACCAACCCCCGTCGTTCGGCCACGAAGGTACCGATCCGGGCGAGTGTCCGCCTTTGCGGTATGTCGCTGGCCTGCATCATGTCGAGGGAAAGCCATAGGCCGGAAAGTTTAACGTGCGGTTCTGACCATCCTTTTTACACTCTCGATAATGTGCGGCAGAAGCGAGAAACTTCGGCTTCGGACCAAGGAAATTAACCTTTTGTTTCCCATGCCTGTTTAGCGTGGCTTAACGATTGGCCGACCGCCGCTCCCAAGCCGCCAAGGGTAAAGTTTCGAGACAATGGTCGACAGGGAAAACCGTGAAGACTGGAGGCGCGAGCGCTCTCTCCTGGCGCTCGGCAAAGCTGTGCGCGGCGACGAGGCGGCGGATGCGTCGCCGGTTTCGATCGGCGACCGGGCCGACCCGTCATGGCGCGAGGACGCCGCAACGCGCCACCGGATCGCCCGCTCGCAGCGCGAGGCGCGGTCGAATCCCGCGCCAGCGTCACCGCCCGAGCCGCCGCAGTTCCAGACGGCTGGCGAATCCGTTTCGGCAGCCAGCACATGGTCTCAAGAAGACGAAGCTGTCCGCTATCCGAGAGCCGGTGGGGTCGAGGAGCCTGTTCGGCGTCAAGAGCCTGCCCGGGGTTTCGATCGCTCTCGCGCCGCCTACGAGCCCCACCATGCCGACGGACAGCGGGCGGACCGCGACGACGATGACGGACAGCAATGGAAGCCGCTGATCGATCCGCTACAGGTCGTCCGCGGCATCACCCGGTCCAAGCTGCTGATCGTCTCGACGACGATACTGGGAACGATGCTTGGCGTTGCCGTTGCCGTCTCGACGCCGAAGAAATACGAAGCCACCACACAGATGGTCATCGAGCCAGGCGACCTGAAGCTTTCCGACAACGATCTCACCCAACCGGTCGGGCAGCCCGACGCGGCGCTGGCCGTCGTCGAAACCCGTATCAAGATGGTGACATCAGGCAAGGTCCTCGACAAGGTCGTCGCCGATCTCAATCTCGTCGACGATCCGGAGTTTAACGGACAGGGGTCCGGAGGCCTTGGCGTCATGTCGCTCATCCGCTCGATCCTGTCGCGCCAGGATGGACCTGGCGGTGCCGGTGAAGTGCGCCGCCAGGCGCTGGCGGTCGGCAATCTGGCCAAGAGCCTGTCGGTCGAGCGCAGCGGCAAGAGCTTTGTCGTTTCCATCAGCGCCACCACCCAAAGTCCCGACAAGTCGGCGGAGATCGCCAACACGACGAGGGACGTCTTCCAGCAGGAGGCGGCCCAATACCAGTTCGGGATGGCCGGACGCGCGACGGACCAACTGACGGCCAAGCTCGATGACCTGCGCAAGGATGTCGAAACGGCCGAGCGCAAGGTCGAAGACTTCAGGGCCACGCATGATCTCGTCGACGCGCAGGGCCATCTGATCAGCGACGACCAGATGCTGAAGCTCAACGAGCAGCTCTCCGTCACCCGCGCCCGCACGCTGGAGCTCAACGCCCGGGCGGCGTCGGCCCGTTCGCTGGACGTCAATTCGGTTATCAACGGCACGCTGCCGGAAGAAATCAATTCCAACACGATGAGCGAACTGCGCGCGCAATATGCAGCGTTGAAGCAGGAGGCCGACCGCGCCGCCGTGCGTCTGGGGCCGCGCCATCCCGAATACCAGGCGCTCAACGCCCAGCTCGACGGCTCACGCGAGCGCATCGCAGGCGAACTGCGCCGCATCGCCTCGTCGCTGCAGGTCGACTTGAAGCGCTCGGTTCAACTCGAGCAGGATCTCGCTTCCCGCCTGGCCCAGGCAAAGGTCCAGAGCGGCGACGTCAACAGCGACCTTGTCAGCCTGCGCGAACTGGAGCGCGATGCCACCGCCAAGCGCAACGTCTACGAACAATACCTTCTGCGCGCCAAGGAGACCGGCGAACAGCAAAACATCAACACCACCAACATCAATCTGATGACCCCCGCGCAACCGCCACTCGAACCCAACGGACCGTCGCGGGCTGTAATAGCGCTGGCCGGCCTGCTGCTCGGCCTTGCTTCCGGCATCGGTCTCGGTGCGATGCGCGGCGCCTTTGCAAGCCTGCGCGACGCCGCCAATTCGCGCTCGAGCGGCCGGATGGACGAGCGCCGGCCACCGGTCGAAGACAAGGTCTATCGCGCGCCGCCGCCTGTGGCGCCACCTGCGGCACCTCCAGTCTTGCCGGCCGGGACCGCTCCCGCCGCCCGCGGCCCAGGTCTGTTCGCCGGACTGTTTTCGGCGATACGCAAAGCCACGACAGGCAACGGGACATCAGGTGAACGGCCCGTCGAGACCTACCGCGCCCAGCCAGCCGCCGAACCTGCAAGGCCGGTGCAGGAGCCCGTGGGCTATCGTCAGCCGGACTTCCGGCAAGAGGTTCCGCACGCCTATCCCTATGAGCAGCACCCTGCCTACGCGCAGCCCGCTCAGCCGGCCGACTACGCCTATTCGCAGCAGTCGATGCCTGCAGCGTCCGGGCAGTGGTCTTCTCCGCAGCCGGCCGAGGCGTCGCCGGACGACCAGCAGGCGCAAATCGACGATATCCGCGCCGGCCTGCGCGAATTTCGCGAGGCGGTGCGCGAACTCACCGAAAACCGTTCGCGCCGCCGTTATTTCTGAACCCGCCGGCACGGAATAAAAGCTGCCGGTTTCGAGTTAGCGGCATCTGACGGCGCTTTGACGGGATTGCTTGGACCAAATTTCGTGAAAATGCCGCGCAGCATGGCGCCCGAAAAGCGCTGCCTTCGGGGTTGACCCGAACGGGCGGAACGTTTGGAACAACGACATGCGCGAAACAACGTTCAAGGCGTGCCGCGCCTTGGCTGGAATGATGTCGAGGATGGTTCATGGCCGAAGTGATTGACGGAAAGAGCGTCGCCGAAGACGTGGTTCAGAAGGTCAAGGCCTTGACCGCGGACCTGATCGCCAAGGGCAAGGCCAAGCCCGGCCTGGCGGTGGTCATCGTCGGCGAGGATCCGGCAAGCCAGGTCTACGTCGCCTCCAAGTCGCGCACCGCCAAGGAATGCGGCTTTCATTCGCTCCAGCACACGCTGCCGGCCGACACGTCCGAAGAAGCACTGCTGAAGATCATCGGCGAGCTCAACGCCGATCCGGCCGTCAACGGCATCCTGGTGCAGCTGCCGCTTCCCGTCCATATCGATGCCGGCAAGATCATCCAGGCCATCGCGCCGCAAAAGGATGTCGACGGCTTCCACTTCATCAATGTCGGCAAGCTCGGCACCGGCGAACTCGAAACCGCTTTCGTGCCTTGCACGCCGGCAGGCTCGATGCTGCTGATCGAACGCGTGCGCGGCAAGGATCTCTCCGGCCTCAATGCCGTGGTCGTCGGCCGCTCCAACATCGTCGGCAAGCCGATGGCCAATTTGTTGCTTGCCGCCAACTGCACAGTCACCATCGCCCATAGCCGCACCAAGGACCTGCCGGCGCTGGCCCGTACCGCCGACATATTGGTGGCGGCCGTCGGCCGGCCAGAAATGGTCAAGGGCGATTGGGTCAAGCCGGGCGCCACGGTGATCGATGTTGGGATCAACCGCATCCCGGCACCCGAGAAGGGCGAAGGCAAAACCCGCCTCGTCGGCGACGTCGCCTATGCCGAGGCGGCGAAGGCCGCTGGCGCCATCACCCCGGTGCCCGGCGGTGTCGGACCGATGACCATTGCCATGCTGATGGCCAATACGTTAGCCTCAGCCTACCTTGCGGCCGGCTTGAAGCGGCCTTCCTTCTGACCCAGAAAGCAGCTTCTTTGCCGAACCCCATTGTTCCCTCTGAACGGCCGGTCATGGATGATCCCGTTCAAGGCGGCCGGCAATTCGCGTTCCTGCTGGTCGACAAGTTTTCGATGTTTTCGCTGGCCGCGGCAATCGACACTTTCCGCTCGGCCAACCGCCTGCTCGGCCGCGATTTCTATGGCTGGACCACTGTCTCGGCCGACGGTGACCCGGTCATGGCCTCCAACGGTCTGCCGCTCAAGATCGATTATGCCGTAGCCGACCTGCCGCCGGTCGACATCCTGTTCGTGTCGGTGGGCTTGTCGATCGAATTCCCCGGCAAGAGCAAGGTGCTGGCGGCGCTGCGCAGCTGGGGCCGGCGCGGCAACGCGCTCGGCGCGCTGTCTGTCGGTTCTTATCTCCTGGCCGAAGCCGGCCAGCTCGAAGGCTATCGCTGCACCATCCATTGGGAAAACCGCGCCGGCTTTGTCGAGCGCTTTCCCGATATCAACTGCACCGGCAATGTCTTCGAGATCGACCGCAAGCGCTATACCTGCGCCGGCGGCACCACCTCGATCGACCTGATGCTGGAGATCGTGCGCGGCGATTTCGGCTCGAACCTCGCCAACGGCGTCGCCAACCAGTTCCAGCATGAGCGCATCCGCTCTGCCGGCGACCGCCAGCGCGTCGGGCCGGAACGTGACCTTACCGGCAAATCGGAGAAGCTCAGGCGCATCGTCGAACTGATGGCCGACCATCTCGACGAGCCGCTGTCGGCGGTGCAGCTTGCCAAGTCGGCGGGCCTGTCGGTGCGCCAGGTCGAGCGCCTGTTCTTGCGCCATTTGAGCGTCACGCCCGGCCGCTATTACATGCGGCTCAGGCTCGAGCGGGCGCGCGAATTGCTGCGCCAGACCAACATGCCGATCCTCGATGTGGCGATCGCCACCGGCTTCACCTCGCACTCCTATTTCGCGCAGAGCTACCGGCTGCAGTTCGGCCGTCCGCCTTCCGAGGAGCGGCGCACCACCTACTGATGCGGTGCCGAGCCAGCCTCGGAACAGGCCTTGGCCCGGGGCCGATCCTGTTACACTGCAACCGTTCGTGACACGCTCTAGGCTTGTGTCCGAACGCGCCGTCAAATAGCTTCCGGCGCGGACCAGAGGGCGGCCTCAAGGAGATTCCAATGGCGGGACTTTTGCGGAGCGTCGCTGCGGCGCTGCTCCTTTTGTCGATGACGTCGCTCGGCTTTGCCGCGAACAAGGTCATCATCATCCTTGACGCTTCAGGCTCGATGTGGGCCCAGATCGACGGCAAGCCGAAGCTCGAAATCGCGCGCGAATCGCTCAGGACCGTGCTGCAGTCAGTCCCTTCGGACGATGAGATCGGCTTCATGGCCTATGGCCACCGGGAAAAGGGCAGCTGCGAGGACATCGAGCTGATCGTGCCGCCGCAGGCCGGCTCGGCCAGTGCCATTTCGGCCGCCGCCGACAGCCTGAAATTTTTGGGCAAGACGCCGCTGACCGCTGCCGTCAAGCAGGCGGCTGAAGCCTTGAAATACACCGAGGACAAGGCGACCGTCGTTCTCATCACCGACGGGCTTGAAACCTGCGAAGGTGACCCGTGCGCGCTGGGCAAGGAACTGGAAGCGTCGGGCGTCGACTTCACCGCCGATGTCGTCGGCTTCGGCCTGACCGCCGATGAAGGCAAGCAGATCGCCTGCCTGGCCGACAACACCGGCGGCAAATACATCCAGGCTTCGGACGAGAAGGCTCTGCAGGAAGCGCTGGTCGAAACCGTCGCGGCCCCAGCACCGGCGCCTGAACCCGCTCCGGCACCGGCGCCCGAACCGGCCAAGCCCGAATTCAATTTCATACCGAGCGTGGTCATGGCCGAAGGCGGCGATCCGATCACCGATGGCAATGCCTGGGAGGTCTACAAGGCCAAGTCCGATGGCACGCGTGGCGAGTCCGTCACCACCCAGTACAACAGCTACCAGGCCGATCTCGAGCCGGGCGACTATATCGTCGTCGCGCGCTCCGATGAGGCCCAGGTGGAACAGAAGGTCAAGATCGAGGCCGGGCAGGTCTACAAGCCGCTCTTCACCTTGAACGCCGGCATCATGCTCATCCATCCGAAGGCCTACCAGGGTGCCGATATCAGCGACGAAGCCCATGTCGACTTCGCCTTCCCGGGCGGCAGCACCACTCACTATGGCGATACCAAGATCGTCGTCCCGGCGGGTGAGCAGAAGGTGACGGTTGCGATCGGCAGTGGCTCGGTGACCGAGACCATCCAGCTCGCCGCCGGACAGACGGTCGAAAAGGACATCGTCGTCGGCGTCGGACATGCCGTCGTCAACGCCTACTACACCGCAGGCGGCGACAAGGCCGACTCTTCGGGCATCAGCATCCAGATCGTCAAGGCCAAGAAAAAGATCGACGGCTCGCGCGAAGATGTCGCCCATTCCTATGGCCCTGACAGCAAGTTCTGGCTGCCGCCGGACGACTATGTCGCGGTCACCGCGCTCGACCTCGCGACCGTCGAGCAGCCGTTCAGCGTCAAGGTCGGCGACAACCAAGACGTTAAGGTGACGCTCGATGCCGGCGTGCTGGCGATGTCGGCGCCGGGCGCCTATTCGATTGAGGTGCTGTCGCCGAAGAAGGACATCCAGGGCAACCGCAAGGCGCTTGGCCTGAGCTATGGAGACACCTGGCAGCAGACCATTCCGGCCGGCGACTATGCTGTCGTCCGCCACATGTCCGGTGAAGGCCAGGACAAGGAAATGCCGGTGACGGTCAAGGCCGGCGAGCGGACCGAGATTACGGTCCAGCCGTAATTGGCGTTTCATCCCAAACGAAAAAAGGGCGGCCTTGAGCCGCCCTTTTACATCGCGGAAAATGATGGTTCAGGCCGTGCCGAAAGCACTGGCGCCATGATCGGCGCGGCCGACCAGCTGGCGGAAACCAGCGAACAGCTCGCGGCCGAAGCCGAACTCGTTGCCGATGAGATCGATGTCGGCCGTGCGGCGCAGCGCGAGCTCAGGCCCAGGCACGAGCACTTCCAGCGTGCCGGCGTCGGCGTCGAGCCGGATGATGTCGCCGTCATGGATCCGGGCGATAGGCCCTTCCTCGACCGCTTCCGGTGTCACATGGATCGCCGCCGGCACCTTACCGGAAGCACCCGACATGCGCCCGTCGGTGACCAGCGCCACGCGCTGGCCGCGGTCCTGCAGGATGCCAAGCACGGTGGTCAGCTTGTGCAGTTCCGGCATGCCGTTGGCCTTCGGCCCCTGGAAGCGGATGACGGCGATGAAGTCACCTGTGAGCGTGCCGGCCTTGAAGGCTTCGTTGAGGCCTTGCTGACTGTCGAACACCTTGGCCGGCGCCTCGATGACGCGGCGTTCCGGCTTCACGGCGGAGGTCTTGATGACGGCATGGCCGAGATTGCCGGCCAGCACCTTCAGGCCGCCGGTCGGCTGGAAGGCTTTGGCGAACGGCGCCAGCACTTTCTCGTCGCCGCTCTGCAGCGGCGAGGCTTCGCGCACCACGCTGCCGTCTTCGCCGAGCCTGGCCTCGACCGCATAGGGCCGGAGGCCTTCGCCCCACACCGTCTGCACATCCTCATGCAGGATGCCTTCGTCGAGCAGTTCGCGGATCAGGAAGCCAAGCCCGCCGGCGGCATGGAAATGGTTCACGTCGGCAAGCCCGTTCGGATAGACACGGGCCAGAAGCGGCACCGCTTCCGACAGGTCGGAAATGTCCTGCCAGGTTAGCGTGATGCCGGCCGCCGCCGCCATGGCGATGAGATGGATGGTGTGGTTGGTCGAGCCGCCGGTGGCGTGCAGGCCGACGACGCCGTTGACGAAAGAGCGTTCGTCGATCATGCGGCCGACCGGCGTGTAGGCGTTGCCCAGCGCGGTGATCGCCAGCGCCCGCTTCGTCGCCTCACGCGTCAGCGCGTCGCGCAGCGGCGTGCCTGGATTGACGAAGGAGGCGCCGGGCGTATGCAGGCCCATGATCTCCATCAGCATCTGGTTGGAATTGGCGGTGCCGTAGAAGGTGCAGGTGCCCGGCCCATGATAGGATTTGGACTCGGCCTCGAGAAGCTCCGCGCGTCCTGCCTTGCCCTCTGCGTAGAGCTGGCGAACCTTGGCCTTCTCATCATTGGGCAGGCCCGTCGTCATCGGTCCGGCCGGCACGAACACCGCCGGCAGATGGCCGAAGGTGAGGGCCGCGATCACCAGCCCCGGCACGATCTTGTCGCAGACACCGAGATAGACGGCGGCGTCGAACATGTTGTGCGACAGGCCGATTGCCGCGGCCATAGCGATCACGTCGCGTGAGAACAGCGAAAGCTCCATGCCCGGCTGTCCCTGGGTTACGCCGTCGCACATGGCCGGCACGCCGCCGGCCACTTGCGCGATGCCGCCAACCTCGCGCGCGGCATCCTTGATCAGCGCCGGAAACGTCTCGAACGGCTGATGCGCCGACAGCATATCGTTGTAGGAGGTGATGATGCCAAGGTTCGGCACCTTGTCGGCGCCGAGGGCCACCTTTTCAGACGGGCTGCAGACGGCAAAGCCATGCGCGAGGTTGCCGCAGGACAACACCGAACGGTTGGCGGTGCGGCTCGAGGCCTCGGCGATGCGGCCGAGATAGCGCTCGCGGCCGGCTTTCGAGCGCTGGCGGATGCGTTCCGTGATGGCTTCAATGTCGCGTCTGGCTGTCATGGTCGGTCCTTTCGAGCCCCGGAGAACGTCCTCCCACTGTTTGCCGGGACTGCTTTCGTGAAATCAGGGTGCCCAGAACACCTCTACTGGTATCGGGGCTGCTTCGAGCACTTTGCGAATGGGCTTCTTCGCACCCGGTCCCATCGCCTTCTCGAAGGCGGTGCGCTTGTCCTCGCCTTCGATATGCAGCGCGATGAAGCCGGCGGCGATGATGCGCGCCATCGATAGGGTCAGCCGCGGCTCGCCGCCGCTCGGTGTATGCACCGGCAGCACGATCCTGCGCGAAGCAGGATCGAGCAAGTCGCTGAGGTTATCTGCATCAGGAAAGAACGACGCGGTGTGGCCGTCGCCGCCCATGCCGAGCACGACGACGTCGAGCGGCCAGGCCAGTGCCTTGAGTGCCATGTCGTCGGACGCTGCGGCAGTCTCGATGCTTGCGGCCTCGTGATACATCGGCACGAATTCCGCGGCCGCCGCCGCGTTCTGCAGCAGATTGGCGGCTACCAGCCCGGCATTCGAGCGCGGCGAGGAGGCTGGCACGAACCGTTCGTCGACCAGCGTGACCGTCACCTTGTTCCAGGCGATCGGAATGGCCGACAGTGCTGTAAAGAACTTCGCCGGCGTGGTGCCGCCGGAAACGGCAAGCAGAGCCGTGCCGCGTTCGCCGATGGCCTTGGTCAGCCGCGCCGCGACATTGCCGGCAAGGGCTGCCGCCAGGTCCTGGCGCCCGGCAAAGCCGTTCCAGCTGTAGGCGGCCTCGCTCAATTGCTCTCGTGCCATGTCCGCCCGTCGCGTTCGATCAGCGCAATCGAGGCCGAGGGGCCCCATGTGCCGGCTGTATAGCCTTGCGCTTCCTGCCTGGCGCTTTCCCAGGCGTTCTGGATCGGATCGATCCACTTCCATGCCGCCTCGACTTCGTCGCGGCGCATGAACAGCGTCTGGTTGCCGCGCACGACATCCATGATCAGCCGTTCATAGGCATCGGGCGCGCGACCGTCGAAAGATGTTGCGAAGCTCATGTCGAGAGGGATCTGGCGCAGCCGCATGCCGCCCGGGCCCGGATCCTTGATCATGATGAACTGTTTGACGCCTTCGTCGGGCTGCAGCCGGATGACCAACTGGTTGGCGAAGATCGGTCCGGCGCTGTCGCCGAAGATCGAATGCGGGATTGGCTTGAACTCGATGACGATTTCAGAGACCCGGGTGGCCAGGCGCTTGCCGGTTCGGAGATAAAACGGAACGCCGGCCCAGCGCCAGTTGCCGATCTCGGCCTTGATGGCGACGAAGGTCTCGGTGTTACTGTCCTTGCCGAGCTCGTCGACATAGCCTTTGACGGCGCCACCGGCCGAGGCGCCGGCACGATACTGGCCGCGCACGGTGTGCTTGGGCGCTTCATTGCCGTTGATGCGCTTCAGCGCGCGCAGCACCTTCAGCTTCTCGTCGCGCACGGCGTCCGCATCCATCGACGATGGCGCCTCCATGGCAACCAGGCAAAGCAGTTGCAGCATATGGTTCTGCACCATGTCGCGCAGCGCGCCGGCCTTGTCGTAATAGGTGACGCGGTCTTCCAGCCCGACGGTCTCAGCGACCGTGATCTGCACATGGTCGACATGCGCCGAGTTCCACAGCGGCTCGTAAAGCGCATTGGCAAAGCGCAGCGCCATCAGGTTCTGCACCGTCTCCTTGCCGAGATAGTGGTCGATGCGGAAGATCTGGCTTTCGTGGAAGTCGTCGCCGACCAGGTCGTTGAGCTTGCGCGCCGAATCGAGGTCGCGGCCGATCGGCTTTTCCAGCACGATGCGCGAATTCGGCGTGATCAGATTGTGCGCTTTCAGCTGGTGCGAGATGTCGCCGAACAGCGCCGGCGCTACCGCCAGGTAGAAGGCGCGGACGCGGTCGCTGTCGCCGATCGCCTTTTTCAGCTTGTCGAAGCCGGCGCCCGTCGTCGCGTCGGCCGACACGTAGGAAAGCCGCGCCAGGAACGTCTTCAGCTCCTTGGCGTCGATATCGGCCGGCTTGACGTGGTCGGAAATCGCTTGGCTGGCGAAAGCCTGGAATTCCTCGTCGCTCATCTTCGAGCGCGACGTGCCGATGATACGGGTCGGCTCGGAAAACTGATGGTCGCGCTGGCGATGGTAGAGCGACGGCAGGAGCTTGCGTTCCGACAGGTCGCCGGTGCCGCCGAAGATGATGAAGTCGAAGGGATCGACGGGAATGATCTGGCTGGTCATGGTCTGTCCGCTTTGACGCCGCACACTGTGACGCGGCTGGATATAATCTAATCGATTTAAATTATCCAGTGCCATGGTGTCACATCAAGGACCAATCACTGCATATTGATTCGGTCCAAATGTGCCTTGACACTGGCTGCCACCCGGAGGCTTTTCGTCAAGCTATGGTCCCGGGGGGCTTTCGCACCTGCAACATAGAGCGGGAATGTGACGAAAGCTAATGCACGTCGCTCAAAAGTGGCCCCGCTTTTGAGAGTACGACATGCATCAAAACAAAGAGAGAAATGCGCTTGCGAGGTGATCTTGGAATGAGCGGGAAAAGCATGCGTCTGGAAAACAAGGTCGCCGTCATCACCGGTGCGGCAGCGGGCTTCGGCGAAGGCATGGCCAGGCGCTTTGCCGAAGAGGGTGCCAAGGTCGTCGTCGCCGACCTCAACGCCAAGGGCGCGGAGCGTGTCGCCGCCGACATCGGCAAGGCCGCGATCTGGACCCAGACCGACGTTTCGCAGCGTTCCGAATTCGACGAGATGGTCTATGCGGCAAAAAACGCCTTCGGCCGCATCGACATCATGGTCAACAATGCCGGCTACACCCACCGCAATGGCGACATGCTCGACGTCGACGAGGCGACCTTCGACCTGATCACATCAGTCAACATGAAGGCGATCTACCATGCCGCGCTTGCCGTGGTGCCGATCATGGAGCGGCAGGGCGGCGGCGTCATCCTGACCACGGCTTCGACCGCGGGTCTGCGGCCGCGGCCAGGCCTCACCTGGTACAATGCCTCGAAAGGCTGGGCGATCACCGCCACCAAGTCGATGGCGATCGAACTCGCGCCCAAGAACATCCGTGTCAACTGTCTCTGCCCTGTCGCCGGCGAAACCGCCATGCTGGAGAAATTCATGGGCGCCGACACGCCCGAAATCCGCGAGAAGTTCCGCGCCTCGATCCCGCTCGGCCGGCTGTCGACGCCGCTCGATATCGCCAACGCCGCGCTGTGGCTCGCATCCGACGAAGCCGCCTTCATCACCGGCGTGGCGCTGGAGGTCGATGGCGGCCGCTGCATCTGAGCAATTTGAGGGAAGTACTTCTCTATTTGCAAGGCATGGCGGCAGAGCAACGTCAGCAAGAGTTCGCATCGGTTCGCCGGCCGGCCGAGGAACGAACAGTTGACGCTGTCACGCCAGGCCCCAGTTTGACTTCGCGATCCACCGAAAGGCATAACGGATCGGCCATTGGTGTTGATGGGAGATGAAGATCAAGCAGCCGAAGGCACGCAACGATCTGGGATGGCGGCTGCGGCTTTACCTGGCCAGGCGTGCGCGGGCGCGAAGCAAGGCGACGTTCATCGGCATTACCGGAAGTTCCGGCAAGACGACGGCGGGGAGCCTGCTTGGACATATCCTGGCGGGCCACGGTTCGGTCTATACGCAGGTTCTGGCCAACACGATGAAGCTGTTGGTCTCGACGCTATCCAGGCGAATGAGGAAGAGCGGCAAAACCGACTACGTCGTCTTCGAGGCGGCTGCGTTCGGTCCGGGTACAATGAAGCCGATGGCCGAGTTGCTTCGCCCTGATGTGGCTGTTGTCACAATGGTCCGGCTGGAGCATCGCGCCAGTTTCAAGACTCTGGAAAACGTTGCGCATGAAAAGAGCGCACTGGTCGCGGCTCTGGAGCCGGGTGGCTTCGCAATGCTCAACGCCGATGACCCGCATGTGCTGGGCATGGCCTTGGTGAGCGATTGCCGCGCCGTCACATTCGGCACATCGGAGCAGGCGGATTATCGCGTCAGCGATATCGAGGCCGCCTATCCCAGGCGATTGCGATTCTCGCTCCACTGGCGCGGCGGTGTGCTCAATATCGAGACGCCGTTCCCCGGCGCGCATTTCTGGCTGCCGACGGTCGCGGCCGCGGCAACAGCTCTTGAACTTGGAGTGCCTGCACAGATCGTAAAGGACAGGACCGCGACGTTCCAGCCCCTGGAGAACCGCGGCCAGGTGCTCGCCCCCGCTGGCGGCCCCCACTTCATCGTGGATGCCGCGAAGGCGCCCTGGCATTCTCTGACCCTTGCTTTCGACATGGTAGCCAGATCCACATTCGGGCGAAAACGCATCGTTCTTGGCCAGCTATCGGATTTTGCCGGCTCGAACAGCAAGTATGCCCACGCCTACAGCAGCGCACGCGAGATCGCAGACCAGGTGGTCTATGCCGGCGATCACGCCCATCGCTCCAGGGCAAGCCAGTCTGATCGCGATAGCGGCCGCTTCATCGAACTGCGCACGGCAAAGGAAGTGTCGGACTACGTCGCGCAAACCGCGCAGCCGGACGAACTGATCCTGATCAAGAGCTCATCCAGCCTTCACCTCGAGCGTGTCGCGCTTGCCTGGACCCACAACGTCCAGTGCTGGGTTTCGGTGTGCGGCAAAACCGAGGGGTGCGAGCAATGCGGTCTCTACGAAGTGCCGTTTGAGCAGCACCGCGAGTTTGTGGCGCAGAAAAAATTGAAGCGCCGTAAGCACAGACTGCTGCGGCTCGTCGGTCGCTAAAGTTTTTGGCCCGAGCACGCCAGCGCTCCGTTTGACTCGGGAACTCGGCACGACGCATATAAGGCTGGGCTAAAAACCGGCGGGTTGTGAAACTGGAATTCCTGAAAATTCGCAAGGACTTGGGGTGGGCGCTGCGACGGCTGCAGGCGCGCTGGGTGCGAGCGCGTAACAAGGCGACGTTCATCGGCATTACCGGCAGCTCCGGCAAATCCACATCCACCAGCCTGCTTGCACACATACTGGGCGCGCAAGGCAAGGTGCATCTACAGGCCCAAGGCAACACAATGCCTGCGCTCATTCGAACGCTTTACAAGCGCCTGAGGAAGGCCGGCAAAGTCGACTACGTCGTTTTCGAAGCCGGCGCTTCCGACTTCGGCACGATCAGCGCCATGGCGCAGATGCTGAAGCCGAGCGTGGCGGTGGTTACGATGATCCGGCTGGAGCACTTCGGCAAGTTCAGGACTCTGGACGCTGTGGCGGCAGAGAAGCGGGCGCTGGTCGACGCACTCCGACCCGATGGGCTTGCGGTTCTCAATTGCGATGACCCACTGGTGCTCGGTATGGCATCTGGCGCGAAGTGCCGGATTGCGACCTTTGGCCAATCCGAAAAGGCAGACTACCGCGTGAGTGACGTGTATGCCGCGTATCCGGAATTGCTGCGGTTCACTCTTCGTTGGCGCGGTGGCAGCCTGAATATTCATGCGCCTTTTCCCGGCGAGCAGTTCTGGCTGCCGACTGCAGCCGCGGTGGCCGCCGCCTTGGAACTTGGCGTCTCGCCAGAGAAAATTGCTGGGCAAGTGGCATCGTTTGAACCGTTACCCAACCGCTCCACCGTGCAAGAGGTACAAGCAGGTCCGCAATTCCTGGTCGATACCGCCAAAGCGCCCTGGCATTCGATCAACATTGCCCTGGAGATGATTGCAAAGGCCAAGGCCACGCGGAAGCGCATTGTGCTTGGGCAGATATCCGACTACGCCGGCTCGTCGAGGAAATATGGCACCGCCTACAAGATCGCGCGCGAAATCGCCGATGAGGTCATCTACACGGGCGACAATGCGCATCGCTCGCGCGCCAGCCAGGCCGACCGCGACAGCGGCCGTTTCATCGAGCTTCGCAGTGCCAAGGAAGTTTCGGATCATATCAAACAGACGGCAGTCCCAGGAGAACTAATTCTGCTGAAAAGTTCGTCCAACCTTCATCTGGAAAGGATCGCGCTCGCCTGGACGCACGATGTGAAATGCTGGATTCCGGTATGCGGCAAGTCAGAAAGCTGCCAAATGTGCGGCCTGTATGAGGTGCCGTTCGAGGAGCACTCGGATTTCCTGGCAAAGCGCAAACTTGCCCGCAGAAGACACCGTTTCAGATGGTTGCTCGGTGGCTGACCAAAATCGGCGGCTTGGTCCCCTCGACGACGTCGTTGTCTCACGCCCCGGTCTTGATGTAGCTCTTGTAAACCCAGCCGCGCTTGCCGTTGTAGACGATCTGGCACCATTTCTTGCAGCTCACCACGTGCACCGATGACTTGGCGGGCACGGTTCCCATCGCGGCGGCGTTTTTCTGCGGGCCGGTGCGCATTGTCACGGTCCTGAGAATACGTCCGGTGCCGGCGGCAGCTGCCACGTTCTGTGGCTTGGTCTTGGCCTCGTCCGTTGCGGCGGAGGATTGCGCGTCCGGCAGTTGCGGCTTCGGCGTCGGGATGGCGGCGGTTTCGGCGCCGTCGGTGTGCCCGTCCTTCGCAGCGGCGTCGGGTGCAGCAACCTTTGACAGCTGCGTGGTGGCATCGCTCTGCGCCGACGGTTCCTCGTAAGCTGCCGCATCTGATGGCTTGGCTGCTGCCTGCTCGGCCGCAGCCTGATCGGACGGCGTGGCCGCAGGGTCGGTGTCCGATTGCGGCGCTGTCCAGCGCGGATCGTTGGCCGACAGTGCCGGTATCGCGGCCTCGCTGCCAGCGACCTTGGGCAAAACCGCGTCGCCCTTGCGCGCCGTTTGCGGCGCCGCCACCGCGGCAACTGTCGCCGCGGGCGTGACGGGGGCGATCTTCGTTGTCTTGACCGGAATGGTCGGAACGCTCTGCTGGGTGCTGGCAACCGCTTGCCGGTCACTCGCTGGCAATGCCAGCCAAAGCGCGATACCCGCAACTCCAAGCAGCGCTGCGGTACCGACCGCGGCGATCACCAGATGCGAATTCGTGCGCACCCCCTGCCAGAAGGAGGGCCGCATGTCATAACCGAACTGCATGGCAAAGCGCCGTCGTTCCGGCGCACCGAAACTGAAGGGCTCGTTCACGTTTGCCACCTCCAACATGCGGCCGATGTTCTTTCGATCAGCGCCGGAAGGCCGGCATTCGATCGGCATCGGTCCCAAAAACAAGCGGGCAGGCCCGCAAAAGTCCCCGTTCAATCACCCAGAACCGGCACCTTTTACCCGCGATTGTGGCATCAGTGCGCCCCAACCGTGGATTCTGCACCCTTGTTAAGGATTCTGCAATGTGTCGCTCAAGCAACGAATATTACAGACGGAATCGCTTGTTGCTCTAGATTCGATCGCGCAGCGCAAACCAGTTGAGCGCCAGGAACAGCAGCGGCGTGCGAAAGCTTCGGCCGCCGGGGAAGGCCGGGATGTTCAAATCCTCGATCAGCTTCAGCCGATCGCGGTTGCCGGCGACGGTTTCGGCATAGAGTTTGCCGAAGAAGTTCGACAGCATGACGCCGTGACCGGAATAGCCGCCGGCCGAGATCACATTGGGCATCACCTCGCGCACGAACGGCTTTCTCGGCACGGTGATTCCGACATAACCGCCCCAGCCATGGGTGATCTCGATATCCCGGAGGTCCGGATAGAGTTCCGCGATCTGCCGGCGGATATGGATATGGATATCATTCGGATCGTTGACGCCGTAGACTTCGCGCCCGCCGAACAGCAGCCTTCCATCCCTGGACTTGCGGAAATAGCGCACGACGAAACGCGAATCGTCGACCGCCTCGCCGCCCGGCAGCACCTTGGAGTCCACACCCAACGGCACCGTCGCACCGATGAAGGATCCGATCGGCATGATGTGCGCGGCACTCACCGGCTCAAGGGTGCCGCCATAGGCGTTGACGCCGATCAGGCATTTCTGCGCGGTGATGGTGCCTCTCGGCGTCGTGACCCTGACCTTGCCCGCGCTGGACGTTATGCCGGTCGATGGCGTCTGCTCGAACAGGTGGGCGCCGGCTGCAGTCGCCACCTTTGCCGTGCCGATCACCAGTTTCATCGGGTGGATGTGTCCTGTGCCGGTGTCGCGGGTGCCGCCGAAGTAGCGTGTGGAGCCCAGTCGTTCGGCCGTTTCCCTGGCATCCATGAAGGCGATGTGCGGATAGTTGAAGCGGCCCGCCATGATCTCGGCATGCGCCTTGTAGTCGTCGACATAGCGCTGCTTGTGCGCCACCGACAACTGACCGGGCATATAGTCGATGTCGATCTGGTTGACGGCGGCGAATTCGATCAGGTGCGCCTTGGCTTCCTCGGCAAGATCGAACAGCGCCTTGGCGCGGGAGAAGCCGTATTCGGCCTCCATCTCCTCGGCCCAGGCGCGCTGGCCGGTGCCGAGCTGGCCGCCATTGCGCCCGGAGGCGCCGTCGCCGAAGCGATGCGCCTCGATTAGCACGACGTTCGCACCGGCTTTGGCCAGATGCGCCGCCGCTGACAGACCGGTGAAACCGCCGCCGACGATGACGACGTCGCAGCTACGGTCGCCGTCTAGGGCGGGGTACTCAGGGCGTGGCCCGGCTGTGTCTTCGTACCAGGAGCGGCCAGGTGAAATCGGTGATTGGTAAGGCATGGGAACGCCAGTCAAATGGTGAATAGTGAATGGTGAATGGCTGCGCGACGCGCGTCGCCTGCGCTCATCCATCCAGTATGAAACTACTCACCATTCATTATTCACCATTCATGCGGGCGAAGTCGCCGCTCAAACATTCAGCAACAAATACTCCCGCTCCCACGGGCTGATCACTTCCATGAAGGTTTCGAACTCCGCCCGCTTGATCGCCGCATAGGTGGCGGCGAACGACTTGCCCAAAAGGGCGCAGAGTTCCTCGTCGCCTTCGAACAGGTCGACAGCCTCGAGCAAGCCGCGTGGCAGATCGATCTCGTCTGCGTTGGCGGTGGTCAGCACCGGAGGCTCGGCCTTGACCTTGTTGGTCATGCCGATCAACCCGCAGGCAAGCGACGCCGCCAGCGCCAGATAGGGGTTCGCGTCGGAAGACGGGATGCGGTTTTCGACACGCCGAGCCGCCGGGTCCGAGCGCGGCACGCGGAACGCCGTGGTGCGGTTGTCATAGCCCCATTTGTTGTTGACCGGCGCCGAGGCCGACTGCGTCAGCCGGCGGTAGGAATTGACGTAGGGCGCGAACATCACCAGCGCATTCGGCACATGCTTCTGCATGCCGCCGATGAAATGGAAGAAGTCGTCGGTCTCCGAGCCGTCTTCGGCCGAAAAAATGTTCTGTCCGGTCTTCTTGTCGATGATCGACTGGTGGATGTGCATGGCCGAGCCAGGCTGGCCCTGGATGGGCTTCGCCATGAACGTGGCGTAGATCTCGTGCTTCAGCGCTGCCTCGCGGATGGTGCGCTTGAACATGAACACCTGGTCGGCAAGCTCGATCGGATCGCCGTGGCGCAGATTGATCTCGAGCTGGCCGGCGCCCTCCTCATGGATCAGCGTGTCGATCTCCAGGCCCTGGCTTTCCGAGAAATGGTAGATGTCGTCGATCAGTTCGTCGAACTCGTTGACGCCGGCGATCGAATAGCCGGCGCCGCCGCCGATGGCCCGCCCCGAACGCCCGACCGGCGGCGTCAGCGGATAGTCCGGATCGGGGTTCTTGCGCACCAGGTAGAATTCGATCTCGGGCGCCACCACCGGCTTCAGCCCGCGCTTGTCATAGGCAGCCAACACGCGCTTCAGCACGTTGCGCGGCGTGAACTCGACCGAGCGGCCGTCCTGGTGGACGAGGTCGCAGATGACAGCTGCCGTCGGGTCTTCTTCCCACGGCACCACGGTCAGGGTCGACAGATCCGGCATCAGCTTCAGATCGCCATCGTCTTCCGGATAGTGGAAACCGTTACCATCCTCGGGATAGCCGCCCGAAATCGTCGTCATGAACACCGCCGAAGGCAGCGCCAGCGAGGTGTTGGAGGTGAATTTCTTCGACGGCATCATCTTGCCGCGGGCAACGCCGGCCTGGTCTGGTGTGATGCATTCTATGTCTTCGATGCCGCGCCATTCCAGCCAGGCGCTGACTTCCTTCCAGTTCTTCACGCCGCGTTGGTTTTTCACGAAGGCAGGCGTGCGGACGCGTCCTCCGCGGCTCGACGGACGGACTTCCTTTTTTGCAGGCGGCATCATTCACCAGATTGGGTTGCGGATTTTGGAGTATAGCCGGGGCGGGTGATGGAAGGGAAGGGGAGGCCACCCGATAGGTTGTGCCAGCAACGGGATGGACTTCGGCTAGAAGGGTTTGCCGGGCAGCGCGTTCGTATCCAGCCATCGATGCAAAGCGCCGGCATAGAGCCTGCGCCATCCGGTCTGCGGTGCGGTCAGAAACCAGGATTGGCGCAAATCCCAACTGTCGCTGCACAAATCTCTGAGCCGGGTGTTGATGATGCCTTTGCCGGACAGCGGATAGACGGAGAATTCCGAAAAGAAGACGACGCCGTTGAGGTCGTAGAAATCGCAGCGCATGTGATCGAACGGCGCTGTCAGTTTCTCCGCGATTTCAAGCATGCGCGGGAAGGATGCAGGCAGGTCAATCTTCACCCATTGGGGGCCGCTTCCCGGCGGCGGCGGTGCATAGTTACCGTCACGGTCGAAATGACATTTTTGTTCGTTGCCTTGCTCGTCCCGTCGTGCGGCATAGACATAGGCGGTCGTCCCGCTAGACACGTGGAACTTGTATTCCAGGCGGATCGGCTCACCGTTCTCGATCAGCATCTCCTCCACAAGGATGCGCCTGGTGGCGTCCCTGTAGCCCCATTCGCCGAATTTCCTGCCATAGCGGCGGCGCATCCAGCGAGCGGCACGCCGGCGCAGCTTGGCTCTGTCCACAACGCCATTGCGGATCATCATGTTCCAGCGGCAGCCGTGATTGGCTTTCACCACGACATTGCCGGCAAACAGCTCTGCCGGAATTTTTGTGGCGTCGGCCCCAGACCATAGGACGTCGGCAGTCCTGAGTTCTGGACAGGTGGACAAAGCGTAGGTTTTCGAAGCGAGCTTGTCGCAAGCCGTCGTGAAAAACGGATTGTGGTCGAAAAGCTTTCGCCACAAGAACTTGTCCGCATAGGAAGCGGGTCTCGCCGGATCCGGCAACACGCCGCTATGGTCGAATGTGCGTTTGCAAATCATGGGATGGCGCACCAGGCACCATGCCCGCGCCAGGGCGAGGATCACTCGATCGCTCGTTCCAAGAGCCGGCACGATCAGCCCAGTTGCCGGGTGGAAGATGAACCGCCTCGTCGGGCGACGAACACGTCTCTGGTCATGTTTCGCGAAATGCTCGTGCGGCCAATGACCTCAAGCCGGGGGTCAAGTGTGCGTTCCGCATTTTCAGCCCAAAGCCTGCCTAGCGAAACTGGCTCCCACAACACGATCTGCACAGTGTCGGGCGCGGTATCGGCGATACGAGACACGACGGCTGCCTTGGGCGAAACCATGCTCGCGACATAGACAATCTGAGCGCCGCCGTAATCATAATCGCACCCGTCGCAAAGCTCGGCCCGCATGCGCGCATAGCCGAGCTTGGCCGCGAGCCTGTTTGCCGTTTCTACGGCTTCGGGAACAATGTCGAGACCGATGATCTCAGGGACCGTTGTCTGATCGTGAATACGGAACATGGTGAATGGTCGCCCGCCGCAGCCGACCATGACAGCGCGGCGGCAATTATCGAAATCGACATGATCGAAGACTTCGTCGAGGCGGTTATAGGCATCCTTTGACGATAGCACGCCTATGCTTGTTTTCCCTGCCGCGATCCGTCCGAACGATGCCGGACCATCCAGATCCTGATCCAGCATCTGCCTGATCTCGGCGGTGTCCTGCGCCTGCACCATCTTGCCGAATGCGGCGGTAAGCGCCGGTCGGTACGAGAAGAATTCCGGGTGGGCGTCAAGCAATCCTTCGCCGGCATCGTGTCCCATGGCGATACCGAGATCTCGGATGGCATTGATGAGCTCGGTCGGATTATGACCTTGCAAGGATCCCAGAATCCGCTCCAGCCTATCCTTCCAGACGCTCGGTTCCGTCATATTGCCCAACCCATAACCCTTGCCTTAGCTAGCAGCGCCCGGCGACAACGTCTACACCACGACATTCACGCAAACGGGCAGTCGACCATGCAGCCTCGCAAACATCTGACAACCATCGGCTTCGATGCCGACGACACGCTGTGGCAGAACGAACAGTTCTTCCGCATGACCGAAAAGCGCTTTGCGGCATTGCTCGCCGATCATGGCGAGGTCGAGCACATCTCGGCGCGCCTGCTCGAAGCCGAAAAGCGCAACCTTGCCGTTTACGGCTTCGGTATCAAGGGGTTCACCCTCTCAATGATCGAGACGGCGATCGAGGTGACCGAGGGCCGTGTGCCGGCCGCGACCATCGCCGAAATCCTTGCCGCCGGCCGCGACATGCTCGGCCACCCTGTCGAGGCGCTGCCGCATGCGCGCGAGACCGTGGAAAGGCTCGCCGGCGCCTATCATCTGGTGCTGATCACCAAGGGCGATCTGTTCGACCAGGAGCGCAAGCTGGCGGCCTCCGGCCTTGGCGACCTTTTCGACGCCGTCGAGATCGTCAGCGACAAGAGCGCCGCCACCTATGCCCGGATATTCAGTCGCCATGGCGGTAGCCCGCAGAGCAGCATGATGGTCGGCAATTCGCTGAAGTCCGACGTTGTGCCGGCCATCGAGGCCGGCAGCTGGGGCGTCCACGTGCCGCACGAACTGACCTGGGTGCTGGAGCACGTCGAGCCGCCGGTCGAAGCTCCCCGCTTCCGCTCGATTGCCGATCTTGGTGAACTGCCGGCTTTGATCGAAAGCATCGACAGCAACGGCTGACCGCCTGACCTCGTTTCAGACAGTGAGGCGCGGAGTGCGATCAGTCGCGCCCGAGACCGATCAGCCGGTCGATCACCGGCTGCAGTCTTTCGGTGGTGATCGGCTTGGTCACCACCACGTCGATCACGCTGGACAGGCCGAGGCTTTCGGGCGTGCCCGTCTTGGTTGAAAGCAGGATCACCGAGGGAAGCGACCGGCCCGACGCTCGCCGCAAGGCATCGATGGCCGACATCAGCGCGTCGCAATCCTTGTTGTCGGCGCCGCCATCGAGAACGACGGCGCCCGGAATGAGGGTGCGCAGTGTCTTGGTCGCCATTTCGAGTGACTCGGAGATCGGCTTCAGCCCGGACTTCTCGACGATCTTCGACACCACCACCCGGTTGATCGGCGATTTTCCGACGACCAGCACGTGGGAGAAATCCGTTGATAGCTCGGAGTTCGCATCCCTGCTTGTCGACTTCAGATGTTTGGCGGTGTCGGTCTCGCGATTCACAGGGCACATGGGCGATGCGGGCACTCGGCGCTGCTTCAATGCAGGGTTGAAATACGAGAGCCAATTGGCGCGAGATCGCGCGCCATGTCAAGCTGAAATGGCGGAGCCGGGAAATATAGCCAGAAATATTAAACCGCGAAGCCAAGGTCTGTTTTCAAACTGTAGTTAAGTTTGTGCTCAAAAGCGAAAGTCACCCGCGCTGAAAACGCGCGGATGACGTTGAAATCAGCCAGTGCATGACCGTGTCAGAAGATTCCGTAAGCACAAAGCTTCCGTAAGGGAAGATCATCCGTGACTCTGCTGCGTGACGATCACCGGGATCAGCAGGTCACCCCAATTGCCGTCGCCGCCATGGTGCCGGGCCGAGCGCACCAGTTCCACCGAGACGCCCGCCTCGACTGCCTTCATCACCGATTGATTGAGCCTGTGCAGGTCGTTGGCCAGCATGCGGATGGTCGCCTGCTGGTCGACGCTCATGGTGGTGGACTGCTCTTCTGCACGTTCCTTGACGCGGCTTATCGATGCCATTTTTCTTCTCCTGTGTCCCTTGCCCTGTTGGGCGTTTCCTCTGGTTGTTTGCTGTTATTCCGCTGCCGGCTTGAACTGGGCATGCTCGGTCGATTCATGCATGGCGGTGGTCGATGACTGGCCGCCGCTGATCGCCATCGACACCGCATCGAAATAGCCGGTGCCGACCTCGCGCTGGTGCTTGGTCGCGGTGTAGCCATGGACTTCGGCCGCGAATTCGGCTTCCTGCAGCTCGGAATAGGCCGCCATCTGCCGCGCTTTGTAGCCGCGGGCCAGCTCGAACATGCCGAAATTGAGCTGGTGGAAACCGGCCAGCGTGATGAACTGGAACTTGTAGCCCATGGCGCCTAGCTCGCGCTGGAACTTGGCGATCGTCGCGTCGTCGAGATTCTTCTTCCAGTTGAACGACGGCGAGCAATTATAGGCGAGCAGCTTGCCAGGGTGATGCCTGCGCACGCCCTCGGCGAACTTCTTGGCCTGCGCCAGATCGGGCTTGGAGGTTTCGCACCAGATCAGGTCGGCATGCGGCGCATAGGCAATGGCGCGCGCGATGCATGGTTCGATGCCGTTCCTGACCTGGTAGAAGCCTTCGACCGTGCGGCCGGCAGCGTAGTCGACGAACGGCTGGTCGCATTCGTCAATGTCCGAGGTCAACAGTTTTGCCGCTTCCGCGTCGGTGCGCGCCACGACCAGCGTCGGCGTGCCCATCACGTCGGCCGCAAGGCGCGCTGCATTGAGGTTGCGGATATGCGCCCCGGTCGGGATCAGCACCTTGCCGCCGAGATGGCCGCACTTCTTTTCCGACGCCAGCTGATCCTCATAGTGGACGCCGGCAGCGCCCGCCTCGATGAACGCCTTCATGATCTCGAAGGCGTTGAGCGGTCCGCCGAACCCGGCTTCCGCATCGGCGACGATCGGCGCGAACCAGGTATCGACCGACAGGCCGTTGCCTTCCGAGGTCTCGATCTGGTCGGCGCGCTGCAGCGTGCGGTTGATGCGCTTGACCAGTTCCGGCGCCGCATTGGCGGGATAAAGCGACTGGTCCGGATACATGGCCGATGCGGTGTTGGCGTCGGCGGCGACCTGCCAGCCTGAGAGATAGATTGCTTTTAGCCCGGCGCGCACCTGCTGCATCGCCTGGTTGCCCGACATGGCGCCGAGCGCGTTGACGAAGTCTTCCTCATGGATGAGCTTCCACAGCCGGTTGGCGCCCATTTCGGCGAGGCTCTGGCGGATCTGGACCGAGCCGCGCAGCCGCTTCACATCGTCCGGCGAGTAAGGCCGTTCGATGCCGTCGAAGCGGCCTTCGGGCGCGGATGGGACGAGATTGTAAAAATCGGTCATTTTTCACTCCAGATCAATCGATGCCAGTGTCTGCAACGCCGCGTTCTCGGAAATCTGCGCCGTCGGCGTGTGACACTATTTACATTGCGGCGCGAAGAGAGCCCAGAGAAACCGCCATATCTCACAGAAAATAAGAGAAAACCTGTGTTGTGTTTGACGGGCGAGCGCTGTAAATTTGTCACGATTGTAAAAACCGATGCGCGCTCATGGCGCGCAAGCAGTGTAAAATTCCTGTCAAGGACAGCCGATGGCCGACCAGAAGATCTTTGCGGGGCCGCGCATCCGCCGCATCCGCCTCGCCAAGGGCCTGACCCAGACGGCGATGGCCGAGGGCCTCGGCATCTCGCCCTCCTATCTCAATCTTATCGAGCGCAATCAGCGGCCGCTGACGGTGCAGCTGATCCTGAAACTGGCCTCGGTCTACAAGGTCGACCCGCATGAACTGCAGGGCGAGGCGAGGGGATCGATCTCGGCTTTGAAGGAGGTGTTCGGCGATCCGCTGCTTGCCGGCGAATTGCCGGGCGACCAGGAGCTGATCGAGCTCGCCGAGGCTGCGCCCAACGCGTCGGCCGCGATGATAAAGCTGTTTCGCGCCTATCGCGAGCAGGCCGAGCGGCTGTCCGATCTCAACGAGCTGCTGGCGCGCGAGGGCCGGGCAACAGCACTCTCCGGCGCCAGGCTGCCGATCGACGAGGTGCACGAGATTTTCGAACGCCGGCCGAACCATTTTGCAGCACTCGAGGAAGAGGCCGAGGCCTTCACCTCGGTGCTCGACCCGGGCGATGATCTGTTCGGCGCGCTGAAAGCCTGGCTGAAACGCGAATACGGCATCGTCGTCAAGGTGTTGCCGGTCGCCACCATGCCGAACTGGCGCCGCCGCTATGACCGCCATTCGCAGCGCCTGTTCCTGTCCGAACGGTTGTCGCCTTTCGACCAGTTGCGCGAGGTCGCCATGGAGGCCTGCCTGATCCGCATGACCGTCGCAGTCGCCGGCGAAATCCAGGCGCTGAAGCTCGGCACCGATGAAGCCCGCCGGCTCGCCCGCTTCGAACTCGGCCGCTACGCCGCCCATGCCTTGATGATGCCTTACCAGGCCTTCCATGCCGCTGCCGTCCGCGCCCGCTACGACATTGATGTACTACGCTCACGCTTCGGCGTTTCCTTCGAGCAGGCGGCCAACCGTCTGACCACGCTGCAGCGTCCGGGTGCCTCCGGCGTGCCGTTCTTCATGCTCGAGGTCGACAATGCCGGCAACCGCTTCCGCAAGGCGGGCGGCCAAGGCTTTCCACAGAGCCGTTTTGGCGGCGGCTGTCCGAAACTGCCTGTGCATGCCGCCTTTGCACTGCCTGGCCAGATCCTGGTGGAGGCTGTGGAAATGCCTGACGGCGCCGAGTTCCTCTGCATCGCCCGCACGCTCGAGGGGCCGCAAGGCTCGTTCTCGGAGCGCCCGCGCCGTACCGCCCTGCTGTTGGGCTGCGACATCGGCTTTCGCGACGAGATCGTCTATGGCGCGGGGCTGCCGGCGTCGGCAAAGACCGGACAGGGCGCCGCCACGGCGATCGGCCCGGCTTGCCGGCTGTGCGAACGCATCGGCTGTCTCGCCCGCGCCGAGCCGCCGGTGACCCGCCCGCTCGGCCTCGACGAGATGGTGACGGGCTTGAGCGCCTTCGACTTTCAGTGATGCTTGTCGAGGTTTGTGGGTCCTCGAAGAGGCGCCTGCACATTAGCGACGAGAAATATAGATCCTGTCCCAGCCGAGGCGATCGAAATATTGATTAAGCATCGGCGCTGCGGTATCGAAAGGTGAGGGCAGCCAAGGGGGGTGGCTTATATGGACAGGAAAGCTTTGTGGCTTGGCGTGGCGCTTGCCTTTTCGGCAGGGCCTGCTCTGGCGGAAAAATCCTCTGAATTCTTCAAGGGCTATCAACAGTATAGCGACGACGGCAAGGCGTTCCTGGACAAGATCGATCCGAAGACCGGCGCGGTCGACCTTCCGGAAGGCATCCATCTCGATCTCAAGGACAAGTTCTACTTTCTGGACAAGAAGGATGCGACATCCGTTCTGACCGAGGCCTGGGGCAACCCGCCTGGCACCGCCTCTGAAGCGATCGGCATGATTTTCCCGGCCAAGTATGAACCCATCGCCGGCAACGGTTGGGGCATCGAGCTGCGCTATGAAAAGATCGGCCATGTCGATGACAGCGACGCCGCCGCCATCGACTACGCCGAGCTGCTGAGCAGCATGCAGGCGGACACTTTGTCGGCCAACGATCAGCGGGTGAAGGACGGCTATCAGCCGATCAAGCTGATCGGCTGGGCTTCGCCCCCGGTCTATGATTTCGTCCACAAGCGGCTGCACTGGGCAAAGGAGCTGCAGTTCGGCGACGATACCGTCCACACGCTCAACTACGATGTCCGTTTCCTCGGCCGGGAAGGTGTCTTCGTGATGAGCTACATCGCCACGGTGGAACAACTGCCGGAGATCAAGCAGAGCCTGGATGAAGTGCTGGGCGTTGCCGACTTCAACACCGGCAGCAAATACACCGACTTCCTGCCCGGCACCGATACGGTCGCCGCAGTCGGCATTGGCGGCCTCATCGCCGGCAAACTGGCGGCCAAGGCAGGGCTGATTGCGGTCGCGCTGATCGCGCTGAAGAAGTTCGGCATTCTCTTGTTGGTTCCGCTGGCCGGTCTCTGGCGCTTCATCCGCGGCAACAAGACCAAGTCATAGACGCCGTCGATTTTTTGACTGAATGCCGCCGACTGGCAGGCGGTGCGCCAAAGGGAATACCGGGCTGGATCACGTGCGGCCGTGGCCTTTGCGCTAGGCGAATGCGGCACGTTTCTGTCGTCCATTGTGCATCATGCCGTCCCGAGATAGCCGACAGTCGCGCCCATGACCGACACCGCATCAATGCCGATAACTGCTTCGCCGACCGTGTCGCCGCGCGACGAGCGCATCGGCTTCCTGCTGGTGTTCCTGTCGGCGCTGATGTGGAGCTTTGGCGGCACGATTGCCCGCTTCATTGACACCGCTGACAGCTGGACGGTGGTGTTCTGGCGCTCGCTGTGGGCGGCTGCGTTCCTGATTTGCTTCATGGCCTGGCGCGACGGGTGGCGCGGCGTGCCGCGGCTGTTTCGCGACATGGGCCTGCCCGGCCTTGCCGTGGCCGTGTGCTTCGCCACTGCCTCGACCTGCTTCGTTGTCGCGCTTGCCTACACCACCGTCGCCAACATCCTGTTGATGCAGGCCGGCGTGCCGCTGCTGGCGGCTTTGCTTGCCTGGGTGCTGTTTCGCGAACGCGTCGCCGTCGCGACCTGGGTGGCGATTGCCGCCGTCATCGCCGGCGTCGCCATCATGGTGTCGGAATCGCTCGACGGCGCCGTATCGCCGATCGGCGACGGGCTGGCGCTGTTGATCGCCGTCATGTTCTCGATTGCCACCGTCATCACCCGGCGCTTCGCCCATGTGCGCATGACGCCGGCGACCTGCCTTGGCACGATGCTGGCAGCGGCGTTCGCCGCGTCGCAAGCCACGCAGTTCGCGGTTTCCACCCACGACATGGCTTTCCTGTTTGCCTTCGGCGTCGTCAATCTCGGCCTTGGCCTTGCCTTCTTCGCCACCGGCGCCCGCCTCGTTCCGGCGGCGATCGCTGCATTGCTCGGCACTTTCGAGCCGATCCTTGGCCCGATCTGGGTCTGGCTCGTCCATGCCGAGGTGCCCTCGGTGCGCACCATCATCGGCGGCGCCGTTGTGGTTGCCGCGCTGGTTGTCCATATCGGGCTCGAATTCAAGCGCCAGGCGCGGCCGGCGCGGCCAGGCGTCACCGGCCTGCCGTCCCCGAATTGACGCTGCCTTTGCCCATTTGACGACGCCGCGCGTCCAAAGCGCGAGATGGGCCATTGACAACGTTGCTACCGCGCGGGCAGGCTGGAGACACGGCAACAACAAGACAGGCGTATCTTGCCAAGTGTCCCCGCCGGTCGGACCAAGACCGGATCACAGCGTCGTATCCCTGCCCGCGCCACGGCGAAAGCCTCTGACGGCGTCGGCGCGCCCGCCACGCGGGCACACAGAGCCATCATCCGCTGCTTGTCGAACCGCCCGAACGGCGCCGGCAGTTCACGCTTGTGGCTGCCCGGAAAGCTCAATACTCTGAAGCAAATGCCCAATCGCGCTGGAACAGCGACGAATTGGCGAAGGAACACTCATCAAAGGAGAACAGCATGATCCGCAAAGCGCTCTGGCTTTCGGCAACCTCGGCATTTCTGACGCTTTTTACCGTCGGTGGCCATGCCGAGGACCGCGTCGTCAACGTCTTCAACTGGTCGGATTATATCGACAGTTCGATCATCGACGACTTCACCAAGGAAACCGGCATCAAGGTCGTCTACGACACCTTCGATTCCAATGAGATTCTCGAGACCAAGCTGCTTGCCGGCGGCAGCGGCTATGACGTCGTCGTGCCCAGCGGCAACTTCCTGGCGCGCCAGATCCAGGCCGGTGTGTTCCAGAAGCTCGACAAGTCGAAGCTGCCGAACATTTCCAACATGTGGGACACCGTTCAGGAACGGACCGCCAAATACGATCCGGGCAATGAATATTCGATCAACTACATGTGGGGCACGGTCGGCATCGGCTACAACCTCAAGAAAGTGCAGGCGGCACTCGGCACCGACAAGATCGACAGCTGGGATGTGTTCTTCAATCCCGATAGCCTGGCCAAGCTGAAGGATTGCGGCGTCTATGTGCTGGACTCGCCGGCCGACATCATCCCGGCGGCACTGAAATATCTCGGCCTCGACCCCAACAGCACCTCGCCCGACGACATCGCCAAGGCCGAGGAGACCTTGCTGAAGGTGCGGCCATATATCCGCAAATTCCACTCGTCGGAATACATCAACGCGCTCGCCAATGGCGATATCTGTCTGGCGGTCGGCTGGTCGGGTGACGTCTTCCAGGCGCGCAACCGGGCCGTGGAGGCCAAGCAAGGCGTCGAGATCGGCTATTCCGTGCCGAAGGAAGGCGCGCAAATGTGGTTCGACCAGATGGCGATCCCTGCCGATGCGCCGCATGTCGCCGAGGCACTCGAATTCCTCAACTACATGATGAAGCCGGAAGTGATTGCCAAGTCGTCCAACTATGTGCTGTACGCCAACGGCAACAAGGCTTCGCAGCAGTTCGTCGACAAGGCGCTGCTGGAGGATCCGGCTGTCTATCCGGACGCCGAGACCTTGAAAAAACTCTATACGGTCCAGCCCTACGATCCCAAGACGCAGCGCCTGATCACGCGCAGCTGGACCAAGATCGTCACCGGCCAGTAAGCAATGCGACATGGCCCCGGCAGGTGACTGCCGGGGCCATTCTTCTCTGGGGCAAGAAGCAAAAAAACAGGACGGAGTGGGACATGAAATCGCTTGGCAGCATCCGCAGGGATTTCGCGCCATGGAACGACCCGAACGCCAAGCCATACATTCAATTCGAAAACGTCACCAAAAAGTTCGGTGACTTCACCGCCGTCAACAATTTGTCGCTGACCATCTTCGAGCGCGAGTTCTTCGCCCTGCTCGGCGCGTCCGGCTGCGGAAAGTCGACGCTGCTGCGGATGCTCGCCGGCTTCGAGGAGCCGACCGCCGGCCGCATCCTACTCGACGGCCAGGACCTGCGCGGCATCCCGCCCTATCGCCGCCCGGTCAACATGATGTTCCAGTCCTATGCGCTGTTCCCGCATATGAGCGTGGAAAAGAACATTGCCTTCGGCCTCAAGCAGGAAGGCATGCCGGCGCCGGATATCGAAAAGCGCGTCGCCGAGATGCTGAAGCTGGTCAAGCTCGAGCAGTTCGCCAAGCGTAAGCCGCACCAATTGTCGGGCGGCCAGCGCCAGCGCGTCGCGCTCGCCCGCTCGGTTGCGAAGCGGCCGAAAGTGTTGCTGCTCGACGAGCCGCTCGGCGCACTCGACAAGAAGCTGCGCGAGGAAACGCAGTTCGAGCTGATGGATATGCAGCAGACGCTGGGGCTCACCTTTGTCGTCGTTACCCACGACCAGGAGGAGGCCATGACCATGGCCGACCGCATCGCCATCCTTGAAAAGGGCGAGGTGATGCAGGTCGCCACGCCCGCCGAAGTCTATGAGGCGCCCAGCTCGCGCTTCGTCGCGCACTTTGTTGGCAATGTGAACATGTTCGAAGGCAAGGTCGCCGAGCGCGCGGGGAACACGACGCGCATCACCGGAGCGACCGGAGCCCAGATCGTCGTCGAAAACAGCGCCGATGCCGTCGCTGGTTCCAACATCGTCTTCGCCATCAGGCCGGAGAAGATCAAGGTGTCGTCCAAAAAGCCGGCTGATGGCGCCAATGTGCTCGAAGGGGAGGTTTATGACGTCGCATATCTCGGCGACATGACCGTCTATCATATCAGGCTTGACGACGGGCAGATGGTGCGGGCAAGCGCCCTGAACGCAGCGCGTGTGACCGAGGATCCGCTGACCTGGAACGACCGCGCCTGGGTCTCCTTCCGGCCGGACGCCGGCGTCGTGCTGACACGATAGGGGGCGGCCATGTCCAACATCGCCATCACCGACGCCGGCCCATCGACAGCGGCCAAACCATTGCTCACACGGCTCGGCGCCGGCTTTGCAAGCCGGCTCGTCATCATCGTCCCCTATCTCTGGCTGCTGTTCTTCTTCTTCATCCCGTTCATCATCGTCTTCAAGATTTCGCTGTCGCAATCGGCGATCGCCATGCCGCCCTACACGCCCGTGCTCGACTTCACGGACGGAATTACCGGTTTCTTCGCCGGCTTCCGCGAACTCAACTTCGACAATTATGTCTGGCTGACGCAGGACGCGCTTTACTTCAAAGCCTATGTCACCAGCGTCATCATCGCTGCAGTCTCGACAATCCTGACCTTGCTCGTCGGCTTCCCCATCGCCTATGGCATGGCGCGCGCGCCGGCGACCATCCGCCCGACCTTGCTGATGCTGGTGATCCTGCCGTTCTGGACCTCGTTCCTGATCCGCGTCTACGCCTGGATCGGCATCCTCAAGCCCGAAGGGTTGCTCAACCAGCTGCTGCTGTCGCTGCACGTCATCAATCAGCCGCTGATCATCCTCAACACCTACACGGCGATCTTCATCGGCATCGTCTATTCCTACCTGCCATTCATGGTGCTGCCGCTCTATTCGTCGCTGGAAAAGATGGATTATTCGCTGATTGAGGCAGCCAAGGACCTCGGCTGTCCGCCGACCGCCGCCTTCTGGAAGATCACCTTCCCACTGTCGCTGCCCGGCGTCATTGCCGGTTGCCTGCTGGTGTTCATCCCCGCGGTCGGCGAGTTCGTCATTCCCGACCTGCTCGGCGGCTCGCAGACGCTGATGATCGGCAAGACATTGTGGAACGAGTTTTTCGCCAACCGTGACTGGCCGGTGTCGTCGGCCGTCGCCGTCATCCTGCTGCTGCTCTTGATCGTGCCGATCATGCTGTTCCAACAGGCCCAGGCACGCGCCCAGGAGCAGGACAAATGAACGCCACCTGGAGCCGCTTCAACGTCACCTCGGTCGTGCTGGGCTTTGCCTTCCTCTATCTGCCGATCGTGCTGCTCATCGTCTTCTCGTTCAACGAATCGAAGCTGGTCACCGTCTGGGGCGGCTTCTCGACCAGATGGTATGTCTCGCTGTTCCACAATCAGGGGCTGATGGACGCAACCTGGGTGACGGCGCGCGTCGGTGTCATCTCCGCCACGGTGGCAACCGTGCTCGGCACGCTGGCGGCCCTCACCTTGACCCGCTACACCCGCTTCCGGGGCCGCATCCTGTTTTCCGGCATGGTGTTCGCGCCGCTGGTCATGCCGGAAGTCATCACCGGTCTGTCGCTGCTGTTGTTGTTCGTCGCCGTCGGTCTCGACCGCGGTTTCTTCACCGTCACGCTTGCCCACATCACTTTGACCATGTGCTTCGTGGCCGTTGTCGTGCAGTCGCGCCTGGTCTCGTTCGACCGGTCGCTGGAGGAGGCCGCGATGGATCTCGGCGCAACACCTGTGACGACCTTCTTCCAGATCACGCTGCCGGTCATCATGCCGGCTATCGTGTCCGGCTGGATGCTGGCCTTTACCCTCTCGCTCGACGATCTGGTGATCGCGTCCTTCACGTCTGGCCCCGGCGCCACCACGCTGCCGATGAAGATCTACAGCCAGGTGCGTCTCGGCGTGACGCCGGAGATCAATGCCGCCTGCACCATCCTGATCGCCGTCGTGGCGGTAGGCGTTGTAATCGCCTCGGTCGCCAACAAACGGCGTGAGGTGCAGCGTCAGCTCGACGAACAGGCCGCGCAGCGCGGCTGATCCCGAGCAATTCCGTTCGGAATTGCGTCAAACAAACAGAGCACGGCAGCTCCCCGGGGAGGGGCTGCCTATTCGCCTGAGATGCCGCGGCTGATCGGCGAGATGAACGGTGTGCTCCAGGTGCCGCCGACGAAGAAAGACGACTGGTTGGGCCCCTGCTGGCCATTGGCGGGCGCTGCCGCCGGATCGGCCTGGGTGATACCGCCCGACAGCGCCAGCCCGCGTCCGCCATAGGACGCGATGCCGGACAACCAGATCTTGTATTTCGCCGAATTGGCCTCGGCCTTGTCCAGCCGCGCCACGCCCTTCGAGATGGTGGCCTTGAGCTCGGCGCCGTCGATCGGCAGCGTCCCGTCCGAGACATCGTCGAGCGCGAAGAAGCCGCCCTGTTCGGTGTGCTTCAGAAACGCCGGCAAATTGAGCCCGCTCAGTGCGCCTGGCCCGAACGTCGCCGAGACCGAGCCGTCAGCGTTCTCGAAGATCGAGTCCCACGATTTCCCCGGCCCTTTGAGGATAACCGAGACCGTGCCGGTGCTGGCCGGCACCAATCGCGTCATGCCGGCAGCCGTGCCGAAAGCGGCGCCGTCAATGTCGGAGGCGAGCAGCCGGATCTCGACCTGCGAACCCTCCGGCTTGCGGTCGAAGCGCAGGCTGCTCTGAACGTTGCCGCCAAAGGCCGACGCATCGGAGATATCGAAGACGGCAAGCCCGTTCTTGACCTGTGCGGTGGCGGCGACGTCGGCAAGCTGGATTGCGCCGGCCGAGGCATGCGCCGCCGATAGCCTCAGATCCAGATTGACGCGGTCGGCAAAGCTGGTGTCGATTTCCCCGGGGCCGGTTTCGCCGGTGGGCGCCAGCGGCGTGAAGGCGGAGAACAGCGACCTGAGGTCGAGCGTGTCGAAGGCGAGCGTGCCGGAAATCACCGGCAAGGCGTCGCCGAACGAGAAGTCCAGCGCCCCCATTCCCGGGTTGTTGTCCAGCGCGACCGCCGTGTTTTCGAACTTGATGCGGCCGGCCGTCGCCGTGATCTTGCTCGAAATCGACACCGAGCCGATTGCGGCGCCCGGTGCAATTCCGGCCTGCGACCATTCCAGCACGCGCCGCAGCGACGGTGCGGCGAATTTCACCTGGCCGTCGAAATAGGCGTTTTGCGACATGCCGGCCGTGCCGTCGAACGAGAAGCTGGCCGGCGCAGCCTTCAACGAAAAGGTGATTGGCGCAGCACCGCCGGCAAACAAAACCAGCGGATTGGCCGAGGACGCATCGACGGTGACGCTTTCGCCGCGCCAGATGCCGGTCGCCGACAAGGTCGCATTGCTGTTCATCGCCGCCCAGTTCGCCTGGCCGCTGAGGCTGGTCAGCAATTCGACGTCCTTGCCGCCGATGGAGGCGACCATGCGGCCGTCCCTGAACTCCACGGTGCCGAACGGATCGGTCGGCAGCTTGCTCAGATCAGGCTTCGCCGGATCGGCGCTGACCACGCCGCGCGCGGTGTCGATGGAGCGCGTGATGCGCCCTCCGGTCGGCATGGCGGGTAGAAACATGCCGTTTGCGGTGCGCTGGACCCGGATCGTCGGCCGCACCAGCCGCGCCGTCGAAAACACCACATCGCCCTGCAGCGCCGCCATGGCTGAAAGGTCGACCTCGACCCGCTCGGCTTCGATCACCGGCGGCGCGTCGGTCTCGGTCCACTGCGACAGCGTGACGTCGCTCAATATGGCGCGGAAGTTCGGCCACACCTCGATACGTGGCGAACCGTCAATGGTGACCCTGAAACCGCTCCATGCGCTCATCTCCCAGGCGATGCGGTCGCGCACGATCCGGGTCGAGGCAATCAGCGGCAGAGCGGCGACGACCAGCGCGATGACGAGCACGGCAACGCCGATCGCCCATATTCCGTGCCGGATCAAAGGTGATGGCATATCGCCCCGTATGCTTTCATTCCGACAAAAATCGCCCCGACGGGTGTAACCCAGCGCTGACGCATTTCAAGTCTTTATGGCCCGGCGATGGCAATTGCGCACACCTGGCCGAGTTTAGCTGAACAAAATCTTGCTCTGCTGGATGGCGATAGGCATAAGCGATGCAGCTTCAGCCTGCACGAGACGCGGCGTTTTTGGGACAGCGGCGCCTGTAAAGCTGGGGCTAATGCATGTCGCCCGGAAGTGTGCAGCGGTTCCGGGACAGCGACATACATAGAAACAAAAGCATATTAGTCTTGCGACGCGACCGGCTTCAAGGAGGATCGATCATGGCTGCCGAAGCACCGCTCTGGACCCCGACGCAAGACCGGATCGATGCAGCGCCGCTGACCGCCTTCATGAAGGCGGCGGCAGCCAAAACCGGCACATCCTTCGCCTCCTACGCCGAACTGCACCGCTGGTCGGTCGAGGATCGCGAGGGCTTCTGGAGCCTGCTGTGGGACTTTTGCGGCTTTGTCGGCGACAAGGGCGAGACCGTGCTTGTCGATGGCGACAAGATGCCCGGCGCATCGTTCTTCCCCGATGCGACGCTCAACTTCGCCGAGAACCTGCTGAAAAAGACCGGTTCCGGTGCGGCAATCGTCTTTCGCGGCGAGGACAAGATCGAGCGGCGGCTGTCGTGGAACGAACTGCACCAGCTGACCTCGCGCTTCCAGCAGCTTTTCCTGTCGCTCAAGGTGAAAAAGGGCGACCGTATCGCGGCGATGATGCCCAACATGCCGGAAACCGTCGCCGCCATGCTGGCCGCCGCCTCGATTGGCGCGGTCTGGTCGTCCTGCTCTCCCGACTTCGGCGAACAGGGCGTGCTTGACCGTTTCGGTCAGATCGAACCCGTCGTCTTCATCGCGCCGGACGGCTACTGGTACAATGGCAAGGCAATCGAAGTTGCCGACAAGATCGCTGCCGTTGCCACGAAGCTCGAAACCGTCGGCAAGGTGCTGATCGTCGACTATCTCGGGACGTCGCGCGATATCGCGGGGATTATCGACAAGGCCGTGGCGCTGGAAGAGGCGCTGTCGCTTTTTGCGGCAAAGTCCGTCACATTCGATCGCCTGCCGTTTGCGCATCCGCTCTACATCCTGTTTTCGTCGGGAACGACCGGCATTCCCAAATGCATCGTTCATTCGGCCGGTGGCACGCTGATCCAGCATGTCAAGGAACATAGGCTGCATGCCGGCCTCGTCGACGGCGACCGCTTCTTCTACTTCACCACCTGCGGCTGGATGATGTGGAACTGGCTGGTGTCGGGCCTGGCGTCAGGGGCGACGCTGCTGCTCTATGACGGCTCGCCCTTCTACCCTGACGGCAATGTGCTGTTCAGCTTCGCCGATGCCGAGAAGATGACCTTCTTCGGCACCTCGGCCAAATTCATCGATTCCGTGCGCAAGGCCGGCCTCAAGCCGATCCGCAGCCATGATCTGTCGACCGTGCGGGCGATCTCCTCCACCGGCTCGCCGCTGTCGCCGGAGGACTTTCGCTTTGTCTATGACGGGATCAAGGAGGACGTCCACCTTGCCTCGGTCTCCGGCGGCACCGACATCGTCTCCTGCTTCGTTCTCGGCGTCCCCACGCAAGCTGTCTGGACCGGCGAGATCCAGGGGCCCGGCCTCGGCCTTGCCGTCGATGTCTGGGATGATGACGGCCAGCCGATTCGCGAGGAGAAAGGCGAACTGGTCTGCACAAAAGCGTTTCCGTCGATGCCGATCGGATTCTGGAACGACCCTGACGGCAAGAAATACCAGGCGGCCTATTTCGAGCGCTTCGACAACGTCTGGTGCCATGGCGACTTCGCCGAATGGACGGCGCATGGCGGCATGATCATCCATGGCCGCTCCGACGCGACGCTCAATCCGGGCGGGGTGCGCATCGGCACGGCGGAGATCTACAACCAGGTCGAACAGATGCCGGAAATCCTCGAAGCACTGTGCATCGGCCAGGATTTCGACAATGACGTACGCGTCGTGCTGTTCGTGCGGCTGGCCGCCGGCGTGACGCTGGACGAGGATCTGGAAAAGCGCATCCGGGCGAAGATCCGCACCGGCGCCAGCCCGCGCCACGTACCGGCAAAGATCGTTGCCGTCTCAGACATTCCGCGCACCAAATCGGGCAAGATCACCGAGCTTGCGGTGCGCGACGTGGTCCACGGCCGCGCCATCAAGAACAAGGAGGCGCTGGCCAATCCGGAGGCGCTGGAGCTGTTCAGGAACTTGCCGCAGCTGGCGGAGTGAGCGGCGCCGGCATGGTTAACGAGATATATCGGTCGAATTTACCTAGATTTCACGAGTGGTACACATTCGTAAATTTTTTGGGCGGCCGGTAAGAAGTTGTTAAGGCCCGGCGTCGATAGTCGCACGTAACTTGAGGGAGAAATCCCGTTCCTCGTCCCCTGAGGATCAGATTCGCTCAAGCCCCCGTTGTGACAGCAAAATCCCTTTAAGGCGTCCTGTTGGACGCCTTTTCTTTGTGCCGGTTCTGGATGGAGCGGCTCTATTCCGCCAGAACACGCGTCGACGGGAAGGCGACCTCGACCAGCGTGCCTTCGCCGGGTGTCGAGGTGATGGTGAAGCGGGCGCGGTTGGCCTCCACCATCGCCTTGGTCAGCGGCAGGCCGAGCCCAGTGCCGTCACCGCGTCCGCGCTTCAGCGCATTGATCTGCTTGAACGGCTTCAGCGCCTGCTCGATCTCGGCATGGCTCATGCCGATGCCGGTGTCGCGCACCCGCATGACGACGTCGCCGGAGGTTTCATAGGCGGTCGACACGATCACCTGGCCGCCGGCCTGCGTATAGCGGATGGCGTTGGACAGGATGTTGAGCGCGATCTGGCGCACGCTTCTGAGGTCGGCGACCACTTCCGGCAGCCGCGAAGCAAAGCTGGAGCGAATGATGACGCGCTCGCGATTGGCCTGCGGCTGCATCATCGCCACCGTCTCGCCCAGCGTATCGTTGAGCGACACCGCCTCGTAGTCCATCTCCTGCTGGCCGGCCTCGATCTTCGAGATGTCGAGCAGGTCGTTGACGAGGTCGAGCACATGATTGCCCGAGCGGTTGATGTCGCGCAGATAGTCGCGGTAGCGGTCATTGGCGACCGGGCCGAACTTCTCATCCACCATCAGCTCGGAGAAGCCGATAATGGCGTTGAGCGGCGTGCGGATTTCGTGGCTGATGCGCGCGAGAAAATCGGTCTTCTGCGAGGAGGCGCGCTCGGCCACCGCGCGCGCCTGGGTCAGGTCCTCCTCGGCGCGCTTCCACTGCGTGATGTCGCGCACCACGGCGCAGAAGCCGCTGTCGTTGGGCAGCCGGCCTATGGTCATGAACAGCGGAATGAAGCGCCCCTGCGCCTCCCGCCCGATCACCTCGCGGCCATCATTCATGACGCTCGCCACGCCGGGCTCGGACAGGCCGTTGAGATAGTCGCGCGCCGCGCGCTGGCTTTCGATGGCAAACAGCGAGGCGAACGGCTTGCCGGTCACCTCGTCGCTGTCGAAGCCGAACAGCGCCTCGGCCGGCCTGCTGATCGAGCGGATGTCGCCGTCACGGCCGATCAGCACCACGCCATCGGTCGCGGTGTCGATGATGGTGCGCATTTCGGCAATGCGCGATTTGAGCTCGGAAACGTCGGGCTGCGTCTGTTCTTCAGCTGCGACATGCGCAGCCACCGGCGCCTCATCGTCGCCGGTGCGCCGCACCACCAGCATCAGCGCCTTGCCGGCCCGCCATGGCACCGATCGCAAAATGGCTTCGATCGGAAATTCTTGGCCCTCGCGCGTCTTCAGCCGAAGCGCGTGGTCGCTTTCATCTGCCGCTTCAGAATAGGGATCGGCAAATAGCGCGTCGAGGCCCCCAGCATCGCTCAAATCCTCGAGCGTGTCATAGCCGGTGAGGCCGAGGAATTCCTCATTGGCGTAGTAAAGCTCGTCACCGGAATGGATCAGCAGCGGCACCGGCAATCTGCCGAGCAACGAGGTGTCCGGCGCCTTGTGTTCATCTCCGGCCGAAAATGCCGAGGGCACGAACCCTTCAAGCTTGAGTGGCGGCACTTTCAGGCGCGGCGGTTCTGCCGGCGCGGTGTCCGCAGCGCCGGCCTTGTCACCGTCTTGCACGGCCGAACCGGTCGCCTCGCCAGCCGGGGCCCAATCCTCATTGTCCTCGGCATCGCGGAAATCGGCGGCAGTCATGCTGTCGTCTTCGCCGGCATCGGCCGGCGCCTCGGCAACAGCCGGTTGCGGTTCGGAAGCTTCGACGGTCTCTTGTGCGCTCGTCTCTACCGGCTCGGAAGCCGGCGCCGGTTCGCTACCGGAAGACGTCGCCGCGTCGCCTTCGCCGGTGACGGAGCCTGGTTCGGGATCGGCATAGTCGAGCAGCGAGCGCGACACGATCGGCGCTTTCGTCTCGCCCGCATCCTTGTCTGCAGCCGCTTTGTCCGGCTCGGCGCCGTCGAGCCGCGCCAGATCCTTTTCGTCCTCGGCGTCGCCTTCGGGCGGTTCGGCCTCAGCCGTTTCGCTTTCAATTGCCGGTGTTTCGGATGCGGCTGCCGGGATGGTCTTGTCCGTGGCTTCGGCGGGTTGCTGGGCTGGCGCGGCCGTTTCAGCCTGGTCCACCTCGACATGATCCGGCTTGGGCTGATCTGCCTTGGCGTGGTCCGGCCCGGCCTGGGCCGGCGCCACCTGATCTGGCTTGGCAGGTTCGGCCGGCTTGCTGGTTTCCGGCTGCTCCGGCGGAGGATTGTCCTTCTTCAGCCGCTCGCCGATCTCTCGGAAAGCGCTGCGTTCCAGCGTCGACAGGCCCTTATCATTGGCGGGCTGCCGATGCTCGGCCAGCCGAATGACCTTGTCGGCGAAACGCCGTTCCTGCTTCGGCACGATGGTCAGTGCAGGCACTTCGCCCTCGAACGGATCGGCCGCCTTGGGAGCTTCCGCCACGGTCTGTTCCGCGGCTCGCTCGGCTGCCGCCGGTGGCGTGCCGTTGGGGACCAGCGCCATGCCGATCGCTTCCGGATCGACCACCGCATCGCTGGCGCGGGCGACGCCGAACCCACGGAACCCTTCGAAGGCGCGGCTGCGGCCATAGACGGGGAGTGCCGCCAGATCGACAGGAATCTTCAGGTCCGTGCCGGTCACCGGCCACAGCACCGAGCGGCCCGACCAGGTGTCGCGCCGTTCGAGCAGGCCGGCGATCTCGCCAGAGGCATCGAGGCCGAATGTTGCCGCGACATCCTTGAAGCGGCGGCCGATCACGTCGGCGGCGGGCTTGCCGACGATGTCGGTGAATTCCGGCGACAACGCGCTGAATTTGCCCTCGGCGTCGGTGCGCCAGACGAAACGCAGCGGCGGCGCCGTGCGGTCGATCTCGCGGGCGGCGGGTGGCGCAGCCGGTGAGGTTACATTGGAGGGCAGGGTGGGCGAGGTGGCAACAGTACTGTCCGGCTGCGGGCTCACCGCCGACACAACCGATTCCGGCTCGGCTTCGGTCGGGCTGTCCGGCTCGCTCGCCTGCGGCTCTTCGCCGGCATGGAAGTACCAATGATCATGTTGCACAGGCGCGCTGTCGTTCGCCGCCTGCTCGCGGCCGGTCGTTTGCCCGCGATCGCCTGCCTTTGTATCGGTTGACGCCGAAGCATCATGCTCAGTCGCCGTCGGAGCGGCCTCGGCGACGTCTGGCACGACCGCGAGCGGTGCGCCCTGATTGCCGCTTGCTGCGGGTTGGTCGGCTACTGCATCCGCTGTTACTGCGTCCTCTGGGGCGGCTTGCGTCGGGCCCGCGTCCTGCTGCGCTGCGGCGGGTTCGGCATCCAGCTCACCGACGGGGTTTTCCTCCCCGAGCTGATCCTCGTCGATGACCACCAGCAGATGCCTGGACTCGGTCAGACGGGCAAAGCCCGCCGGATAGGACGTGGTACCGCCCGGGACCAGCCGCTTGACGATGCGGTCGTCCTGGCTCGCCACATCGGCGACGAGCGCCGCCAGCGTTTCAGGCCGGATGGCGAGCGCGGCAAAACCATCCGAAGCCGCCTCGACGGTGCCGGCGGCGTCGACAAAGGCGATGAAATGGCCGTCTTCGTTAAAGCCGCTGATGGCGCGGGCCGCAATGTCTGCAGCACTGCGCGAGCCGGTCTGCGCTGCCGGCAGCGCCAGCATGATAGCGCTTTCGCCGTCCGGCATGGTCACCGCACTGGCCAGGAAGCCGACGGCGCGGCTGGTCATGCCGGTCGCCAGTCGCACCGTGATGGCACGGTCGCTGCCGATCTTCGGAAAGCCTGCGGTCGCCATGATCTGCCGCCTGGCGATCAGCGGCAGCTGTGCCGAGGCGCCGATGATGGCTTCGATATCGGGATAGCCGAACACCGTCGCGCCCGGCCCGTTGGCCCAGATCACCTGTTCGAGGTCAGCCGACAGAATCGCGATCGCGTCGCCGGCGGCGAAGCGCCGGCGGACCGCGTCGAGCACGGCGACATCGAGGAAAGAGTAGTTCTCGGACGGCATGCGCTTGGCGGACCCTTTCGGTGAAACCTCTTGGCGAACCTACAAGGCGGGCAATTTGCAGTTAACGCTTTGTTAATAAAAGCCCACGCGGCGAAGGTCCACAAGCCGTGGCGGAAAGCAGACGGAATCTCTGGCCTCTTGGTTAACGACCCTTGGGTAATGCCCGGGGGTAACGTCGCGGAAGAAATTTATGGTGCACTGCAACAAAGATATTGCATCGCACAAAAAAACCGCTATATTGCCATCATACATGAACGAGACGGCTTTCTGTCAAAGCCGCTACCTCCCGAAAGGATGGAAAATGACCAAGGCCAAGACCGCTGAGACCATCGAAAACGTTGAATTCCCGAGCTTCGACGCCTCCAAGGCGACCGACCAGATCCGCGCTTTCGCCGAAAAGGGCGTTGAGCAGTCGAAGGAAGCCTATTCCAAGCTGAAGACCGGCGCCGAAGAGACCCAGAAAGTTCTGGAATCGACCTTCGAGACCGCCAAGACCGTTTCCAGCGACCTGTCGCTCAAGACCATCGCCGCTCTGCGCGCCAATGCCGAAGCCGGCTTCTCGCATCTCGAAGCCCTGATCGGCGCCAAGTCGCTGTCGGAAGTCGTCGAGCTGCAGACCGCCTTCCTGCGCAAGCGCGTCGAGTCGACCGTCGAGCAGGCCAAGGAATTCCAGGCCGTTGCTTCAAAGGCTGCCGAAGACGTCTCCAAGCCGGTCAAGACCGCTTTCGAGAAGGCCCTGAAGGACATCAAGGCCGCCTAATAATTACGCACAACTCTGCGATGCATCAAAACGTCGCATTTCGTCAGACAAATAGATGTGCGATGAGTTGTCCAGTGAATACCCGGCGAGTGGAACCTCCTCCCTCTGCTCTCCGGGGTGACCAGCCAGCACCTCCTCCCGCTGGCTCGTAACAGGAAAAGGCCGGCACCTCCTCCCGCCGGCCTTTTCTTTTGCCTGCTGAAAAGCGGCGCCCGCTCGAGGAACCGGGCTTTGCCTTATCAAAGGCCTTGAATTAGACTCTGATAGACCGTATTGGACGCATCGCCGAACGACAGAGCGGATCTCGGAGAATGAATTTTTCACCACGATCTGGCTCAGGCGAACGTGCCGTTGTAGCTCAGATGGTTAGAGCGCCGGATTGTGGATCCGGAGGTCGCTGGTTCGATCCCAGCCAACGGTACCACTCTATCAAACAATCAGAACGTGCTCCTTGAACCCTTCCCTTCCTTCGGCTTTGTGGACCTCGGGCAAGATCGGCTTGCCGAGCGAAGCCGACTCGGTTCGAATGCGGGCATGCATCCTTTACCGGGTGCGGACGTTTACGATTACCAACCGGCATAGCCGCCAGGGAAAAGCAGTATGAGTGAACATGCGATCGAGTTTTTGCGCGGGTGGATTGGTGAAAAGGTCCACTGCCAGCACTCGCCGGTAAAGATCGAGAAGCAGGCCGAGACCCTGGCCAAGGAATGCGCCGCCAAGGCGGCCGAGGTCGGCATCCCGCTGGAGGATATCCAGGAAGAAGTCGGCGACATCCAGGAGCTGATCGCCTCGCGGCTCGAAGAGGCGGCCGAGGCCGACCAGAGCAACGCAAATTCGGGCAAGCCCGCCGAATAAATGTCAGGCGCGGCCGCCAGAGCCGGGCTCCCCTCTATCCAAACCGATTTTTCAGCCAGGCCTTCGGCAGCGCCGGCACGAAATTGCCGTCGCGCCCGCTCATATCCTCATTGGCGACCATCGCATTGAGGATCGCCTCTTCCACACCCTGCACCACCGCATCGAAGAACGGATCGATATCGACATCCGGAATGTAAGCGGCGCTGGCCATCTGTCCTGGCGGCGCAAGTGCTGCTTGCGGGTTGGCGGTGGTGAAGGCGAGGAAAATGTCGCCCGAACTGTGGTAGCCGAAGCCGCCGGTCATGGCGATGCCGAGCGGCACACGCCTTGCCAACCGCTTCATCTGATGCGGCAGGAAGGGCGCATCGGTGGCGACGATGGCGATGATCGAACCCTTCTCGGCGCGCGGCGTGCCTTCGCCCATCGCCGGTTCCACCAGATCAGGTCCGACGCGCGCGCCGCGCAGCGTGAAATTGTGCCGCTTGCCGAAATTCGCCTGCACGAACACACCGACCGTATGCCTGATGCCCTGCCATTCGACGATGCGCGACGCCGTGCCCGAGCCGGCCTTGAAGCCGAAGGCGATCATGCCGGTGCCGCCGCCGACGCTGCCTTCCTCGATGGTTCCGCCGGTGGCACCGTCGAGCGCGGCTTCGACATGTTCGAAGCCGACATGATGGCCGTTGATGTCGTTGAGGAAGCCGTCATAGGTTTCCGCCGCGACCGGCAGCCCCCAACCACTGTCGAGTGCCGCCGGCAGCACGCGTTGCATCCAGCGCAGCGTGCCGTCGCGGGTGACGCCGCAGGAATGCGTGTTGGTGATGGTGACCGGCAGGTTGAAGGCGCCGACCTCCTCGATGATATGCGAGCCCGTCAGCTCGCCATTGCCGTTCTGGCTGAACACGCCGGCAAACACCGGCGTGGCGAGCTCCGCTAACGGTCGCGGCAGGATGGCGGTGACGCCGGTGCGCACCGGTCCTGTGCCGACATCGAGCGGACCATCGCCTGAGATCAGCGTCGCATAGCCGACGCTCACACCGGGCACGTCGGTGATGGCATTGAAGCGGCCTGGCGTGCCTTCAAAGGCAATGCCGAACGCACGGGCGCGTGGCGTGCCGGCCGGCGTTTGAAGATGCGGGTCGTGTCCGGTCATGCCGTCCTCCAGAGCAATTCCAGGAAAAGTGTGAGCGGTTTTCCGTCCGGAATTGCGTCAAGACAAAGAGATAGGGGCGGTTCGTCGTTTCCGCGAAACGACGAAACGCTCTAGAAAAGCGAGCCCTGATTGCCCGGTTCTTTTGGTTTGCTGGGGGCAGCCTTGGTGACCGCGGGCTTGCTGGCAGGCGTAGCCGGTTTGGCAACTGCCTCCGGCTGCCCCGTGCCGCCGGTCGCAACCGCATTCGTGGTGCCGTCGGCGAACTCGATTTGCAGCGGAGCGCCCGGCGCGACATCCGCCGCCAGCTTGATCACTGCGCCTTCAGCGTCCTTGACCAGCGCGAAGCCACGCGCCAGCACCGCCTTGTGCGACAGCGTCGCCAGAAGCCGGTCCGCCTGGGTCAACTGTCCGCGCAGCCGGTCGAGCCGTCGCGAAACCGCATGATCCTGGCGGCGCGTCAGTGCTGCCAGCGCGTCCGCCTGCAATTTCTGCCGCCTGGCGATCGGCGCCGGCGACAGCCGCTTTGCTGTGCGCGAAAACCGGGTGCGCCGTTCGCGCACGATGCCGAAAAATGCTGCTTGCGCCCGCGCCAGGTCGCGTCCGGTCAGCGTGCGTGCCTCGTTGATGCGTCGCGACAGGGTGGCCGGCGTCAGCCGCTGTCCCTGAAGCTTGGTCCGCTTGCGCTCGATGCTGACCGACAGCGCCCGGCCGAGCCGGCTGGTCGCCTCGTCCAGGCGCCGGCGCGGCAGCGCCAGCAACTGGTCGGGCGAGGGGAGCGCGCGGGCGGCCGCACGCGAGGCCTGCCGTTTGCGTTCGAAATTGCGCAAGACTGCCGCCTTGAGCCGTGCGCCAAGACTGGCGAGCGTCGCTTCGAGATCCGCCTTCACCGGCACCGCGATCTCCGCTGCGCCCGTCGGCGTTGGCGCCCGCATATCGGCGACGAGATCGATCAGCGTCCAGTCGGTCTCGTGGCCGACGGCCGAAATCACCGGAATGCGCGAGGCGGCAACCGCACGCGCCAGACCTTCGTCGTTGAACCCCCAGAGGTCTTCCAGGCTGCCGCCGCCGCGCGCCACGATTAGAAGGTCGGGCTGGGCAATGGCGCCATCCCGGGCCAGCGTGTTGAAGCCGTTGACGGCGGCCGTCACTTCCGCGCCTGCCGTCTCGCCCTGGACTCTCACCGGCCAGACCAGCACATGCAGTGGAAAGCGGTCCTTGATGCGGTGAATGATGTCGCGGATGACCGATCCGGTCGGGGAGGTGACGACGCCGATGGTGCATGGCATGAACGGCAGTCGCCGCTTGCGACCGGCGTCGAACAACCCTTCAGCCTGCAGCCGTCGCTTGCGCTCTTCCAAAAGCGCCATCAGCGCACCGGCGCCGGCCGGCTCGAGATTATCGATGACGATCTGGTAGTTGGATTTGCCGGGATAGGTGGTGAGCTTACCGGTGGCGATCACCTCCATCCCCTCTTCGGGGCGGAATTTCAGCCGGCTCATCGTGCCTTTCCAAACCACGGCGTCGAGCCGCGCGCGGTCGTCCTTGAGCGTGAAATAGGCATGACCGGAAGAGTGCGGCCCGCGATAGCCGGAGATTTCGCCGCGCACCCGCACATGGCCGAAGACATCCTCGACCGTGCGCTTAAGCGCGCCGGAAATCTCGCTCACCGTATATTCGGTGGCGTTGGTGCGTGATTCGGATGCTGCGTCGCTCATGCGCCGATTGAGCGGCTGTTGTCGCTCCGCGTCAAGATTCCATAACTTGATCTTAAGCCCGGCTTGATTGATTTTGCCGCCAAGCAGGACGCATGAGCCGCGAACAACGCAGCCCGTTGACGTTCCAGGTTCACAGCCGCGTCGGCCTGATCCGCCCTACCAGCCCGGCAGAATCTGGTTGGGTTTGCTCCGCTTCATCTTGGCGAAGGCGAGTGCAGCAAAATCGAAGCTTCCCGCCTCTTCGCCGAGCGGCACGGAAATGTTGTCGAGGCTTTCCGAAATATGGCGGGCCAGCGCATCGACAATCTCCGGCCGCGAGGTCTGGCCGCGCATGATGCCGATGCGGCAGTCGGGCAGGACGCCGAAACCGTCGGCTTCGCCCAGCACCCGCATGCCGGGCCGTAGCGCGCATTCAGGCAGCACCGAGATTGCGAGCCCCGACAGCACCGCGGCGGTGATGACGGTTGCCGAGAAGCTGGTGAACAGGATGCGATAGTCGCGGTTCTGCCGGTCGAGCACATCGACGGCGGCGCGCCGCCAGATGCAATTCGGCCGGCCGAAGGCCATCGGCAGCACTTCCTGTTCATGCGTGGCATGGTTGGCCGAGGTTACCCACAGAAGTGGTTCGCGCCGCACCACTTCCGACTGGCCGCGCGTATCGTTGTGCGTCACCAGCGCCAAATCGAGATTGCCGCGCTTGATATGCTCGACCAGCCCCGGCGTCGGCTCGCAGATGACGGTCAGCTCGACGCGCGGGTTGGAGCGCGTGAAGCGCGCCATGATCTCGGGCAGGAAGCGGTCGGCATAGTCGTCGGGCGTGCCGATGCGGATGGTGCCTTCGAGCCGCCGGTCGTCGAAGGCGGCCAGCGTCTCGCGGTTGAGATAGAGCAGGCGCCGTGCATAGGAGAGCAGCTTGTCGCCTTCCTCGGTCAGCCTGTTGGTGCGGCCGTCCTTTTCGAATAGCGGCTTGCCGATCCGCTCTTCAAGCCGGCGCATCTGCATCGACACCGCCGACTGGGTGCGAAGCACTTCCTCGGCCGCGCGGGTGAAGCTGCCGGTATCGGCAATCGAGATGAAGGTCTGCAACTGGTCGAGATCGAGTGGCGCTTTCATCGGGTCCAATCCATCACTGGCGTTGATGCTAAAGATTAGAAACATTCGTTGGATTAATCAATCGCGTCGTGGCAAATTCCCTGACATCCACATGAAGGCATGTGAATCGAGACCGGAACGGTGCTTCTCCCAAGCACTGTTTGCCCGGCTTCGTCCGCTCGACTCCGAAGGAGACTGACATGACCACTATCGATTTCGCCACCGAGACCTCGCGCATCACCTCGCGTCCGGCCGTTGCGACGCGCGTGGCCAATGCTCTTCTCAACGCCTTCCAGGCCTGGAAAAATCGCCGCGCCTTCTATCGCCTTGGCGAAATGTCGGACGCCGAACTCGCCGATATCGGCCTGACGCGCGCCGACCTCCATGTCGCCATCGATGTGCCGTTCGGCGGTGATCCGACCGTGAAGCTGCGTGCGATCGCCAGTGATCGTGCCGACACGATCGAAAATCTTGCCCGCAAGGTAGCCTGATCGGCAGCACTTTGTTTCGGTCGCCGTGAACCCTTCTGCGGCTCGCGGCGACCAAGAAGTATCGCAGGCGTCCCCACTCCCTGCCGGATCCCCGCCGGCCAGCCTGCACATTGGCCCGGTCCTCCTCCAGGACCGGGCTTTTCTTTTTTGCTTAGCCTCTGACTACCGCCGGTCCATGTCCCGCTTGAACTGGTCGAAGATCGTTTCCACGCCCTTCTGATACTCGTCGCGCTGCTGGGCGCCGGTCTCGAACATCTTGCCGAAAATATCGTCGAACGGATTTCTTGGCCTGCCGCTCGGATTGGCCTGCGGTTGTGGCGCTTGGCGCTGCTTCGCCTGGGGCTGCTGTGGCGCCGGCTGCCCGCTTGGCTGGCCACCGGGCAGGCCCAAGCCGCCGCCACCGCCTTGCCGCAGCATCTCTTCAAAAATCTTTCCCAGCGGATTGTCGCCGTAAGGGCTCTGAGTCTGTTGCGGTTGCGTTGGCTGCGCGCGGCCCTGCGGCTGTTGTGCCGCGCCGCCACCGAACATATCCTGAAGCACCTTGCCGAGTGGATTGTCGCCATAGGGGTTGGGCGCTTGTTGCGGCTGGGTTTGCGGCTGTTGCGCGCCACCGCCGAACATGTCCTGCAGCACTTTGCCCAACGGGTTCTCGCCGTAAGGATTGGGTGCCGGCTGCGGCGCCTGCTGTGCGCCGCCGCCGGCCTGCCGCATCATCTGCTCGATGATCTCGCCGAGCGGATTGCTGCCACCGCCGAAGCCGCCGGCGGCCTGCATCTGGCCCCCCATCAACTGGTCCGTCGTCTGCTTGAACAGTCCGCCCATCACCATCGACGCGATGGCCGGCAGCATCTGCTGCAGGATCTGCTGACTGACGCCGGTCGCCTGCGCGGCCTGGCTGGCCACGGCGCGCGACAGCTCTTTGGAGCCGAACAGATGACCCAGAATGCCATTACCCTCATTGACGCCTTGCGGCGAGAAAGCCCTGGTCGCGTCCTCGAAATATTTGGCGTGCTGGCCGCTTGCCATCGCCGTCATGAAAGCGCCGAGCCCGTAAGGGTCGGCGGTGTTGCGCTGCAGCCCTTGCGAGAAAGCCGGCAGCAATGCGGCGACCGCAGCCTGTGTCTGCTGCATCGAAAGCCCGTACTGCTGGGCAAGCGCCTGCATGCCATTGCCGTTCTGGGCCTGCGCCAATATGTCGAACAAGGTGGGCATCGGTTTCTCCTCCGGGAAATCCTCGAGGAGAGCCTAGTTGGTTTCAATGCTCGATTGAAGCGGCTTTTGCCGCAGCTCGAGCCGCGCCGTTAATAGGCATATTCCATGAACACCGGCTCGATCGAACCGCCCCAACGCGTGTGGTAGGCCGACAGCATTTCCTCAGCACTGGTGGTGCCGCGCGCCACCACTTCGTCCAGTGTGTTGAGGAACGAGGTCTCGTCATAGCCGTCGCGGTTTTTCTTGCCGCGGTTCTTCAGGCCCATGCGCGAAATGACCAGCACGTCGCGGGCGATGTCGCGCAGCGTCGTGTTGCGGAACGGCGCAGAAATACCTTGTTCCGGCACCGCATTGCGCATCGCCAGCGTTTCTTCATAGGTCCAGCTCGAGGTCAACGCCTCGGCGGCGTCAAGCGCTGCCTCGTCATAGAGGAGGCCGACCCAGAAGGCCGGCAGCGCGCAGATGCGCCGCCACGGCCCGCCATCGGCCCCGCGCATTTCAAGGAAGCGCTTCAGCCGCACATCGGGAAACAAGGTCGACAGATGGTTCGCCCAGTCGCCCATCGTCGGCAGTCCGTCGGGCACTTCATTGCGCGCAGCACCCGCCATGAACTGGCGGAAGGTGACGTGCGTCATGTCGTGATAGTGGCCGTCGCGAATGACGAAATACATCGGCACGTCGAGCGCCCATTCGACATAGTCGGCAAAGCCGAACTCGGGCGAGAAGCAGAATTCGAGCAGGCCCGAACGCCGGTTGTCGGTGTCGCGCCAGATATCGCCGCGCCAGCTCTGCAGCCCGTTCGGCCGGCTGTCGGTGAAGGGCGAATTGGCAAACAGCGCCGTCGACAGCGGCTGCAGCTTCAGCGACACCTGCATCTTGCGGCGCATGTCGGCTTCGCTCTCGAAGTCGAGGTTCACTTGGATGGTGCAGGTGCGGTACATCATGTCGAGACCCTTGCTACCGACCTTGGGCATGTAGCGGGTCATGATCTCGTAGCGTGATTTCGGCATTTTCGGCGTCTCGGCCAGCGACCATTTCGGGCTGCCGCCGAGGCCGAGGAAGCGGATGCCCATAGGCTCGGCAATCTCGCGCACCTGCGCCAGATGCGCATTGCCCTCGCGGCAGGTCTGGTGGATCGATTCCAGCGGTGCGCCGGACAGTTCGAACTGGCCGCCGGGCTCCAGCGAGATCGCACCCTGGCCGGTCGGCTCGACCAGGCCGATGATGCGGCCGTCATCTATGATCGGATCCCAGCCGAGCTTGTGCTGCATGCCTTCAAGGATGGCGCGGATGCCGCGCTCGCCGCCATAGGGCACCGGCGCGTTGCCGTCGACATAGAAGGGGAACTTCTCGTGCTCGGTGCCGATGCGCCATTTGTCACGAGGCTTGTTGCCTTCGGCCAGGTGTTCGACCAGTTCGTCTACGCCTTCGATGGGCCGAAAATCGGTTGTGTCGCGCGCCATAGGAACCCCCTTTGCGGCTCTCGAAAGACCGCCGGCGCTAGATGGACGAAATGTCAGTAGCCGATCAAGCGAAAAATCCTGAGCCACAGGTCAACAGGAATTGAATGTGACTGCCTCGCCCGTCCCTTGCAATAGGCGAAGTCTCACCAGTCCCCGACCGTCGCCTGCATCACGGCAAGGGCGGCTACCGCCGCCGTGTCGGCACGCAGGATGCGTGGGCCGAGCGGGATGGCGGTGACGAAGGGGAGGGCCCGCAGCATCTTGCGCTCGTCATCGGAAAAGCCGCCTTCCGGTCCGACCAGCAGCCCAAGCTTCCTTTCCCTGATCGCCTGCAATGCCGGCAGCGGATTGTTGGTCGAGGCGTCCTCGTCGCAGAAGATCAGCCGCCGTTCCTTGTCCCAGCCGGAGAGCAGGCGCTCGAATTTTTCCGCATCGCGCACCTCAGGCACGGCCAGTATGCCGCATTGTTCGGCCGCCTCGACGACATTGGCGCGCAGGCGATCGATGGAGGGTTTTGCCACTTGCGTGTGCTGGGTGATCACCGGCTGCAGGATGCCGGCGCCCATCTCCACCGCCTTTTGCACGAGATAGTCGAGCCGCCCCTGCTTCAGCGGGGCGAAGCAGTAGACGAGGTCGGGCAGCGGCGGTTGCGGCCGCTGCAGGACCAGAACTTTCAGCCGCACCGCTTTCTTCGACTTGGAGGCGATCGCCGCCGACCATTCGCCATCGCGGCCGTTGAAGACAAGGATTTCGGCGCCTTCGCCAAGTCGCAGCACATGCATCAAATAATGGCTCTGCTGCTGGCCGGCATCGAATTCGATACCTACCGCGAGATCGTCCGGCACGAACAGCCGCTGCATCTTATAGTTGGCGCGCATCGCCGAGGAATGGGCGAGGCGGTTCCCGGCGTCAAGCCTCGGCGGAAGGATGCCACACAGGTTCAAAGCCCTGCCGCAACACCGAAACGGTTGTCGCCGGTGTCAGCAGGTGAACCTGTCGACCGGCAAAGCTCGCAAACCCTACCGCACCACCGTAACCCGCGAACGACCAACGCAGTGTCTTGCCGCCGCGCAACGCATAGGCGGTGCCGGCATCCGCGATCATCGCTCCGTCCGGCAATCCGGCCAAATCTTCCGCCTTGATCGCCGGTGGCTTGCCGCCCGAAGCCAGCCGCTCCTTGTGCAGACGCTTGTCGACCATTGGCGCGCGCGGCTCGGTCACACCGAAAGCTTTGCCGAAACGGCCGACAAAATCCGTGGCTCGCTCACGCCGGCAGTAGAAACAGGGCCGGTGCCCGGCGGCCAGCGCCGTCACCTCGTCGAGGAAGAACAGCTCGGTCCAGCCGGCCTTGCCACCCGGCCGATTACGGCCCATCGGCTCGCGCCGCACATTGCCAAACTTGCATACGCAGATGATCCACGCCTGAAGCGCCCAGCGCTTTTTCAGCAGCGCCTTGGTCTGCGGGTCGTGGATGATGCCGCGATTGCCGGTGAACAGGCCGCGTTCCGGCACGGCATGAATGGCGCCGAACGGATCGACCCGGTTTTGCAGTGGCATAGCTCTCTCCTGGAACGCGCATCTTGGCTGCAATGCTGGCGACATGATATCGCTCGTCGCGTCATTTCATGTCAGGTGGATTTCCGTATGCGGGTGCTGGTGGTCCAGAACTACGACAACACCGGTCTCGGCCAGGTCGGCGCGGCACTTGCCGAAGCCGGCGCCGATCTCGACCTGCGCCGACCCTACAAGGGCGATCCGCTGCCCGACGACGCGACCGGGCACGATGCCATGGTGATGCTGGGCGGCGGTCAGAACGCGCTGGCCGACGATGATTACCCCTATTTCCCGGCGCTGCTCGAACTGACCCGCGATTTCGCCGCCAAGGATCGCTCTGTGCTCGGTATCTGCCTGGGCAGCCAGCTGGTCGCCCGCACTTTCGGTGGCGAGAACAAGATCGGCGGCGCCTCGGAATTCGGCTGGCACAAGGTGTCGCTGACACCGGACGCCAAGACCGATCCGGTGCTTGGCGCACTGCCCCAGGATTTCCCCATCTTCGAATGGCACGACGACACCTTCGCACTGCCCGAAAATGCGGTGCGGCTAGCCGGCAGCGATATTGCCGAGAACCAGGCATTCCGCATCGGCCGCGCCGTCTACGGCTTCCAGTTCCATTTCGAAGCCGACCGGCCGATGGTGAAGGACTGGAGCACATCCTTCGCACCGCTCATCGCCGAGCGCCATCCCGACTGGCATGACCGGCTCGATGGCGAAATGGCCCGCAACGGCCCCGACGCCGACGCTGCCGGCCTCGCCATTGCCCGCGCCTGGGTGGCGACGATCTGAGCCCAGCGGGCGCGGCCGTTGCATAATTGGCACGCGGCGGGGAATCCGCCGGGGACAACCTCTTTCATCCTTGGTTTGTGGCCGAACGCTATCCTACAAGGCGCGCTCTGCATCGGCAATGCAACCGCGATGAACCTTCTGTGTGCTCCGCGCGACACACCGCCGATACAGAATCGACCTACAAGCGCGAAATCGTCGAAACTTTGAGACGAATTCTCCGTTTCAACGCATTGGTAACCGCCTCGTGCCCAGATGCAGGAAGCTCAACTAGAGATGACGTCCGTGAAAGCAGCGCTTCTGTCCTTTGTCATGCTGTCTGCCATCGTGCTGTGCGGTCTCGGCATTTATTCCGCCGATGCAGCCAACAACCATCAAGCCGTCGACGGCTACGGCGTCACCGCCGCGCTCCGTTAAAACGCTTTTCCCTGCACAGTCAGGATACGCTTGTCTGCGCCGTCTACGGCGAGCGCGGTGAGCATGCCTGACTGCCAGGCGAGCGTGTCGACATTGACGCGGTTGGGCATCACCTCGGCCTCCGGCACCGGCGTGTGGCCGTGCACGACCACTTTCGGGTAAAGCCCTGGATGGTTGTGGAAGATGTCGCGAATCCAGACCAGATCCTGCGGGTTCTGGCTCTCCAGTGGCACATCTGGCCTGATGCCGGCATGGCAGAAGAAGAAATCACCGAAGCTTGTTGAAAACGTCAGCGACCGCAGGAAGTCGACATGGGCTTGCGGCACGGCCTTGACCAGCTCGGCGTGCCCCCGCTGCACGGCCTGTGCCTTGCCGAACCAGCGTGCGTCTCCAATCAAGTCAACGCCATAGGATTGTGCCGTCTGCACACCACCATAGCGCATGAACAGCCCTTCCGGGTCGGGCACTTCGAGAAAATCGAGGAAGCCGACATCGTGGTTGCCGGCCAGCATCAGGTTGCGCGGATCGCGCTTTTGCGCCTCGACCAGGAAATCGATGACGCCCTTGGAGTCTGGCCCGCGGTCGACATAGTCGCCGAGGTGGATGATCCCCCAGTCGGCGGTCGGCTTGTATTCGAGCTCGCTCTCGATCCGGCGGTGCATGGCTACGAGCAGGTCGAGCCGGCCATGCACGTCGCCGATCGCATAAAGGCGCATGCCGTCCGGCGCGCGCGCGTCGAGGTAATGGATGCCGGTCTCGGTCAAGGCTGGCGTCGTCTCCGTGATCCCAGCGAGGCTAGGGCCAATCGGTGAACAAACTCTAGCGCCGCAACTGGTCCTTGCCCATGTCGGTCACCAGGCGCTTGCCGCACAGAGCCAGCGTAATGTCCATCTCCTTGCGGATGATCTCCAGCGCCAGGGTCACCCCTTCCTTGCCCATGGCGCCGAGGCCGTACAGGAAGGGCCGGCCGATATAGGTGCCCTTGGCGCCGAGGCAGAGCGCCTTCAGCACGTCCTGGCCGGATCGGATGCCGCCATCCATATGGACTTCTATTTTGTCGCCGACCGCATCGGCGATTTCTTCCAGCACCATGATCGATGATGAGGCGCCGTCGAGCTGGCGCCCACCATGGTTGGAAACGACGATGGCGTCCGCGCCTGTCTCGACCGCCATCAGCGCGTCCTCCTTGTCGAGAATACCTTTCAGGATCAGCTTGCCGCCCCAGCGTTCCTTGATCCAGGCGACGTCCTTCCACGACAGCTGCGGATCGAACTGCTCGTTTGTCCACGACCCCAGCGAGGAGACGTCGCCGACACCCTTGGCATGGCCGACAATGTTGCGGAAGGTGCGGCGCGGGGTAGCCGCAATGCCCATCAGCCAGCGCGGCCGCATGGCGATGTCTACAATGTTAGCCAGCGTCATCTTGGGCGGCGCCGACAGGCCGTTGCGGATATCCTTGTGGCGCTGCCCCAGGATCTGCAGGTCGAGAGTCAGCACCAGCGCGGAGCATTTCGCCGCCTTCGCCCGGTCGATCAAATTGAGCACGAAGTCCTTGTCGCGCAACACGTAGAGCTGGAACCAGAAAGGCTTCTTGGTGACCGATGCCACATCCTCGATCGAGCAGATGCTCATCGTCGACAGCGTGAACGGCACGCCGAATTCTTCCGCCGCCTGCGCCGCCAGCATTTCGCCATCCGCATGCTGCATGCCGGTCAGCCCGGTTGGCGCCAACGCCACCGGCATCGCCACCTTTTCGCCGATCATGGTCGATTCCAGCGAGCGGTTGCTCATGTCGACCAGCACGCGCTGGCGGAATTTGATCTTGCCGAAGTCCTCCTCATTGGCGCGGTAGGTGCTCTCAGTCCAGGCGCCGGAATCGGCATAGTCGAAGAACATCTTCGGCACCCGCCGGCGCGCCAGGTCCTTGAGGTCGGCAATGGTGAGGATGTCGCCCATGGTGGTCTCTCGCTAGCCGGTTGTTTTCGTGCCGTCGCCGGCGTCGGAGCGCTGTTTGAGCCTGAGCCGCGACACGCGCTGCCAGTCGCCGCTGCGCTCGGCCTCGAGCATCGAGCGCTCGACATAGGAGATGTGGTCCATCGCCGCCTGCCGGGCGGCTGAGGGATCGCCGGCCTTCACCGCTTTGTAGATCGCGCGGTGCTGGGCCAGCAGCGCCTCGCGCGCGCCGGGCACGGTGAACACCAGCAGCCGGTTTTGGAACACGCCTTCCGACAACAGCCGGTAGCAGGAGCGCAGCGTGTGCAACAGGATGATGTTGTGCGCGCACTCGCAGACCGCGTGATGGAACTCGACGTCGATCTCCGCCTCGTCGTCAAAATCGCCGGTGCGGTGCGCCTCGTCCATGCGCGCCATGATGCGGTCGAGCAACGCGATGTCGTCTGCTGTGGCGCGCCGCGCCGCATATTCAGCGGCGACGCCTTCGATCTCGCGGCGATATTCCAGATAGTCCGTCACCGCCTTGCGGTGCATGGAGATCAGGTCGGTCACCGGCTTGGTGAACAGCTGGCCGATGACATCGGCGACATGGGTGCCGCCGCCGGCCTTGGTCGTCAACAGTCCACGCCCCTCCAGCGCCTTCAGCGCGTCGCGCAGGATCGGCCGCGACACGTCGAACTGGCGCGCCAGTTCGCGTTCGCCCGGCAGCCGGTCGCCGGTGCGCAGCACACCTTCCAGGATCAGGCTTTCGATCTGCTGCACCACCTCGTCGGCGGTGCGCGAATGCTCGATCCTGGAGAAAATATCGCTCAAAGGGGCGCCTGGGAAATCTTGCCTGGGAGCATGGTGCCGAAAAGTGTGAAGCGGTTTTCGGGACGACATCATGCTCTGCTTCTTGTCGTGCAGATTAAAGCCGGTGTCGCCAACTGGTCAAATTATTTATCCAATTCGCCCCACACAGTCGCTTTCCGTGCGGTGCCGGCGAAACCGCTTCGGCTAAACTTTGCTGTTTACGCGCCTCATCGATTGTCTCAAGAGGACGCGACAACACGAAGGGTCGAGAACAGGGGGACCAGCCGTGTCGGACGAGACGTCCAATCTCGAATTCCAGCCGCGCGCCCAAGGCAGCGTGATGGGCTTTCCCGCGCATGAGGGACGGCCCGGCGCGCTTGGCGAGGTTCATGCCCGGCCGCATCCGCTGATCGAGAAGCCGCGCGTGCTGGTGCAGCTTGCCTTCATGACCGAAGGCGGCTCCGGCGTCGACATGGCCGTGCTCTCCGAACTGTCGCGGCGGCTCGGCATCGCCGCTCCCGACCGTCATGCCCGCCACCACGCCATGAAATGGGGCAAGGGCACGCTGCGCTGGGAGCGGCATACGGAATTCTCGACCTATCTGTGGGAAGGGCCGCTTGCCGAAAACGGTAGGGCGCAGGAGGATTCTCCCTTCGGCAATGGATTTTCGCCGCCTGGAACGGTCATTTCCGGCATCCGCCTCGACATCCGCAAATGGACGCAGGCGAGCGAGAAGCTGATCGCCGGCTTCGACCCGACGAGCCTGTGCTATTCGCTGGTCGAGCGCGGCAACGCGGCCATCGTCACTGATTTTCGCCAGGACGGCGACGGCATGACCCGCATCCTGGTTCTGGACCGCGGCCTGACGCCGGCCCGCACCGGCGCGCTATCGCAGCGCCTGATCGACATTGAGACTTACCGTACGCTTGCCATGCTCGGCCTGCCGCTGGCGCTGACGCTGTCGAGCCGCGCCCGCCGCATTGAGGACAGGCTGGCACAGACCACGCTGGAGATGAAGGTCACTGAAACCCGCGACAGCCAGACACTGCTCGCCGATTTGACCGAGCTTGCCGCCGAACTGGAAGCCGATGCCGCCTCCAGCCTTTATCGCTTCGGCGCCAGCCGCGCCTATGACGGCATCGTTGTCGAGCGGCTGGAAGCGCTGGAGGAAGAGGCGGTGCCCGGCTACGACACATGGGGCGGCTTCCTGCAGCGCCGCGTAGCACCCGCCATGCGCACCTGCCGTTCGGTCGAGGAGCGCCAGGCCAACCTGTCGCGAAAACTCACCCGCGCCACGACGCTGCTGCGCACCTGGGTCGATGTCGAGGTGGAGAAGCAGAACCGCGATTTGCTGGCGTCGATGAACAACCGCGCCCGGCTGCAACTGCGCCTGCAGCAGACGGTGGAAGGCCTCTCCGTTGCCGCCGTCTCCTACTATGTCGTCGGCCTGATCTCCTATCTCGCCAAGGGCGCCTCGATCTTCGGCCATGCCTTTGCGCCTGAAGTCGTCACTGCCGCCGCGGTGCCGGTTGCCATCCTGCTGGTCTGGTGGGGCGTGCGGCGGGTGAGGCGCATGCATTCCGAGCCCGCGAAACATCCGGGGGAATAATCTCCCCCCTTGAGGGGGAGATGTCGCCGAAGGCGACAGAGGGGGTCGTCTCGCGTGAAGCGCCAGCCTTTTTTCGAGACGGAAGACGATGTAGGCGCTTAACGCGCAAGGACCCCCTCCAGCCGCTTCGCGGCCACCTCCCCCTCAAGGGGGGAGGGTACGCCAGCGGCAGATTGCCGCTGCGGAAGGTTGGCAGTACGCTCTTTGTCCAACACGGTGTTTGCAACAAGCGCCGACGGCTGGTAAAAGATTTTTACCAGTCACGCGGAGGACGTTGCCGATGTCCGGCCTTGTCATGCCCAAGCCAGATGACGCCACGATGCGAAGGCGGGCAGAGATCGTTGCCGACATGCGCATCATCGTGCCGGGCGAGGGCGTCGTCGACGCCACCAACGAAATGCGTGCCTTCGAAAGCGACGGCCTCACCGCCTACCGGCAATTGCCGCTGGTCGTGGTGCTGCCGGAAACGGTGGCGCAGGTGTCGCGGGTGCTGAAATACTGCAACGACCGCAACATTCGCGTCGTGCCGCGAGGCTCCGGCACCTCACTGTCCGGCGGCGCGCTGCCGCTCGAAGATGCGGTGCTGCTGGTCATGAGCCGCTTCAACCGCATCCTTGCCATCGACTATCCCGACCGCGTTGTCGTCGCTCAACCCGGCGTCACCAATCTCGGCATCACCACCGCCGTCGAGCAGGAGGGGTTTTACTACGCGCCCGATCCATCCTCCCAGATCGCCTGCTCGATCGGCGGCAATGTTGCGGAGAATTCCGGCGGCGTGCACTGCCTGAAATACGGCCTGACCGCCAACAATGTGCTCGGCATCGAGATGGTGCTGATGAACGGCGAGGTGGTGCGCCTCGGCGGCAATCATCTGGACTCGGAAGGCTACGACCTGCTGGGCGTCATGACCGGCTCCGAAGGCTTGCTCGGCGTCGTCACCGAAGTCACCGTGCGCATCCTGAAAAAGCCGGAGACGGCCCGCGCGCTGCTGATCGGTTTTCCGACCAGCGAGCAGGGCGGCCAATGCGTCGCTGACATTATCGGCGCCGGCATCATTCCCGGCGGCATGGAGATGATGGACCGCCCGGCAATCCATGCGGCGGAGGATTTTGTCCATGCCGGCTATCCCCTTGATGTCGAGGCGCTGCTCATCGTCGAACTCGACGGGCCGGGCGTAGAGGTCGATCACCTGATCGGTCTCGTCGAGGCGATCGCCTACAAGAACGGCTCCACCACCTGCCGCATCTCGCAGTCCGAACAGGAGCGGCTGAGTTTCTGGGCCGGCCGCAAGGCGGCCTTCCCCGCTGTCGGCCGTATCTCGCCCGACTATTACTGCATGGATGGCACCATCCCGCGCAAGGAGCTGCCGAAGGTGCTCGCCGGCATGCGTGAACTGTCGGAGAAATACGGGCTCGGCGTCGCCAATGTCTTCCATGCCGGCGACGGCAATCTGCACCCGCTGATCCTCTACGACGCTAACGTGCCGGGCGAACTCGACAAGGCGGAAAGCTTTGGCGCCGACATATTGCGGCTTTGCGTCAAGGTCGGCGGCGTCTTGACCGGCGAGCACGGCGTCGGCGTCGAGAAGCGCGACCTGATGCCGGAGATGTTCAACCAGATCGACCTCGACCAGCAAATGCGCGTCAAATGCGCCTTCGATCCCAATCATCTGCTCAACCCGGGAAAAGTGTTTCCACAGCTGCGCAGATGCGCGGAATTGGGGCGCATGCATGTGCATCGCGGGCAGGTGGCATTTCCGGATATTCCGAGGTTTTGATGGGGGCTGAATTTCGCATGTCGGCGATCGTTCACGCCCCCCTCTGTCCTGCCGGACATCTCCCCCACAAGGGGGGAGATCAGCTGTCATCTCGGCCTTCGCAAATCTTCGACGCAAGAGAGGCGCGGTCGGAGAAGCTGCCAATCTCCCCCCAAGTGGGGGAGATGTCCGGCAGGACAGAGGGGGGCGCGAAGGAACGCGACGTCTCTGCACTCGCAAGTGGCGCGTCGCACCCATGACCACCTTCACTCCCACCTCGTCCACCGAAGCCCTCTCCATCGTACAATGGGCCGCGGCAGAGGAGACGCCGTTGGAAACCGTCGGCCACGGTTCCAAGCGCGGCATTGGCCGGCCGCAGCAGAGCGAACACACGCTCGACCTGTCGAAGCTCACCGGCGTCACGCTTTATGAGCCGGCTGAGCTGGTGCTGTCGGCGAAAGCCGGCACGCCGCGCTCCGAGATCGAAAGCCTGCTCGCGCAAAACGGCCAGCAGCTTGCCTTCGAGCCGATGGATTACGGTCCGCTGCTCGGCGGCGCGCCGGGCAAAGGCACGATCGGCGGGGTGCTTGCCGCGAATCTGTCCGGCCCGCGCCGGCTGAAGGCGGGTGCCGCGCGTGACCACATCCTGGGTATCAATGCCGTTGCCGGGCGCGGCGAAGCCTTCAAATCCGGCGGCCGCGTTGTCAAGAATGTCACCGGCTACGATTTGTCGAAGCTGATGGCCAACAGCTGGGGCACACTGGCCGTGCTCACCGACGTCACCTTCAAGGTGCTGCCGGCGGCCGAGACCGAGGTCACGCTCGCCATCCGCAGCCTGCTCGACGATGCGGCGGTCCCCGCCATGGCGCTTGCGCTTGGCTCCAGCGCCGAAGTGTCGAGCGCCGCGCATCTGCCCGAACGCATCGCCGCGCGCGTTGCCGGCGGCGCGCTCGGTGTAGACGCCGCGACAGTGCTGCGCGTCGAAGGGTTCGGTCCGTCGGTCGCCTACCGCATCGAGGCGCTGAAAACCCTGCTCAGAAATGCCGGCCCGTTGCAGGAGATTGCGGGCGAAGCCTCATATGCAGTCTGGCGCGACGTCAGGGATTGCGCGCCATTCGCCGATGGCACTGAAAAGCCGGTATGGCGCGTCTCCATGGCGCCGTCGCAGGCCCATCAGATGGTGCTGACACTGCGCATGCAGATTGGCGTCAGCGCCTTCTACGACTGGCAGGGCGGGCTGGTCTGGCTGCGCATGGAGGAGGGCGATCCCGAGGCCGGCCTGCTGCGCGGGCTGATAAGAAAGCATGGCGGCGGCCACGCGACGCTGGTGCGCGCTGCGCCCGCGCATCGCGCCGCCGTGCCGGTGTTCGAGCCGCAGGCGCCGCATCTGGCGGCGCTGTCGGCGAGGCTCAAGGCCGAGTTCGATCCCAAGGCCATCCTCAATCCCGGCCGCATGGCTTAGGACCAGAACGAGATGCAAACCAATTTCTCCCTTGCCCAGCTAGCTGATCCCCACGTCGCGGAATCGGAGAAGATCCTGCGCAAATGCGTGCATTGCGGCTTCTGCACCGCCACCTGCCCGACCTATGTGACGCTCGGCAACGAGCTCGATTCGCCGCGCGGTCGCATTTACCTGATCAAGGACATGCTGGAGAACGGCCGTCCGGCCGACAAGGAGATCGTCACCCATATCGACCGCTGCCTGTCCTGCCTGGCCTGCATGACGACCTGCCCGTCGGGCGTCAATTACATGCATCTGGTCGACCATGCCCGCGCCCATATCGAGGAGACCTACAAGCGGCCGCTGCTCGACCGGCTGATCCGCGCCATGCTGGCCTTCGTGCTGCCCTATCCCGTGCGCTTTCGCACCGCGCTGAAACTGGCGAGACTGGGCAAGCCGTTCATTGGCCTGTTCGAAAAACTGCCGGCCCTGAAGCCGCTCGGCGCGATGCTGAAGCTGGCGCCGGCCTCGATCCCGGCGGCCTCGCCTATGGCTTCTCCCGGCGTCCATGCCGGCAAGGGGGCGAAAAAAGGCCGCGTCGCCATCCTCACCGGTTGCGCCCAGTCGGTGCTCGATCCCGCCATCAACGAGACGACGATCGCGCTGCTGACCAGGCTTGGCGTCGAGGTCGTGGTGCCACAGGGCGAGGCCTGCTGCGGCGCGCTGGTCCATCATATGGGCCGCGAGGAAGCAGCGCTCGCTTCGGCGAAGCAGAATGTCGATGCCTGGACGCGTGCCATCGACCAGGGCGGGCTCGATGCGATTGTCATCACCGCATCGGGCTGCGGCACCACCATCAAGGATTACGGCTTCATGCTGCGCCTCGACCCGGCCTATGCCGACAAGGCTGCACGCGTGTCGTCGCTGGCCAAGGACATCGCCGAATATCTCTCGTCCCTCGACCTGCCGGAGCCGGTGCGCAAGCCGGGCACCGTCGTCGCCTACCACTCGGCCTGCTCGATGCAGCACGGCCAGAAGATCACCCGCCAGCCGAAGGAGCTGCTGGCCAAGGCCGGCTTCGTCGTCCGCGAGCCGCGCGAGGGCCATCTGTGCTGCGGCTCCGCCGGCACCTATAACATCCTGCAGCCTGAGATTTCCGCAAAACTGCGCGACCGCAAGGTGAAAAACATCGAGGCGACCGGCGCCGAAATCGTCGCCACCGGCAATATCGGCTGCATCACCCAGATCGCCTCGGCCGCCAAGCTGCCGGTAGTGCACACGATCAAGCTGCTGGACTGGGCCTATGGCGGCCCGAAGCCGGACGGCGTCTCCGAGGGAAGGCTGGTCGCCGCGGAGTAAGAAGACGATCGTAGGCGCCAGCCCCCTCATCCGGCCGCTTCGCGGCCACCTTCTCCCCGTCGGGCAGAAGAGGTTGGCGCTGGCGCCGAAAGTCTCCTCTCCCCAAGGGGAGAGGTCAGCCGAGCGAAGCGGAGGCTGGGTGAGGGGGCTTGGCGCCGCCGTATCTTACTCCGCCGCCAGCCTGTCCACCACGCCATACGTCGCCTGGTAGCGTGCCCGCTGGCGGCTGAGCGCGACCATGGTGTTGCGCAGCAGGATCGCCACGGTGATCGGGCCGACGCCGCCCGGCACGGGTGTGATCCAGGACGCGACGTGCTTGACGCTCTCGGTGTCGACGTCGCCGACGATGCGGCTCTGCCCGTCCGGCCCGATCTCGGAATTGATGCCGATGTCGATGACCGCCGCACCGGGCTTTACCATATCGGCCTTGATCAGCCTCGGCTTGCCGACGGCGACGAACAGCGCGTCGGCGCGGCGCGCATGGGCGGCCACCGAGCGTGTCATGTGATGGCACACCGTCACCGTCGCGCCTTCGCTCATCAGCAGGAAGGCGATCGGCTTGCCGACGATTTCGGAATGGCCGACGACGACCACTTCGAGCCCCTTGAGATCGAGGCCGGTTTCCTTCAGCAGCTCGACAGAGGCCGCCGCCGTGCAAGGCGCGAGATCGAGCTGGTTGTAGACGATGTTGCCGATCGAGGCCGGGTGCATGCCCTCGACATCCTTCAGCGGATGCACCGCCGCCTGCAGTGTCTTGATCGGGATGTGTGCAGGCACCGGCCGCTGGATGATGATGCCGGTGACGCGCGGATCGGCGTTGAGGCCATGGATCGCCGCTTCGAGTTCGCCGGCAGTTATGTCGGCGGCAAAGCGCCGCTCCTCGAAGGAGATGCCGGCGAGCCCGGCCTTGGCGCGCTGGTTGCGCACATAGACATCGACCGCATCGGTATCGCCGACGGTGATCGACACCAGCTTGGGCGGAAAACCCTCGGCGGTAGCAATGGCAGCATCCTCGCGCACGGCGGCGATGATGCGCTGGGCGACCGGGCCGCCCCGGAGATAGCGGCTGTCGTCTGGCTGAGACATGGCTGGACCTTCGTAGCGAATTTGGCCGCCCCTATAGCAGGGGAAATGTGGCAAGGGCAGCGTGAAAGCGAACCGTCATCCCCCTGCCGCGACGTTCTGGCGCATCTTGCTTAGACGCGGGCGGTGTCACGACAAAGAGAAAGGGCAGCGCGGTTTCCCGTGCTGCCCTTTCCTGACTGGCCGCATCCCCACACGGCCCGTCCCCCGTAAACCCTTGCCGATCCCTGAAGGTCTGGACCAGATGATTCGGTAGCCGACTATATCACGACCACGGTCGTTCCAACATTGACCCTCTCGTAAAGGTCAACCACGTCCTCGTTGCGCATGCGGATGCAGCCGGACGACACCGCGCCGCCGATCGTCCACGGCTGGTTGGTGCCGTGAATACGGTATTCCGTCGTGCCGAGATAGAGCGCGCGGGCGCCGAGCGGGTTCTCTTCGCCGCCGGCCAGATAAGTCGGCAGGTAGCGGCCCTTGGCGGCCTCGCGCTTGATCATCTCCGCCGGCGGACGCCAGTCCGGCCAGACGCGCTTGTTGGTGATCTTGTGCGTGCCGGACCATTCGAAGCCCGGCTTGCCGGTGCCGACACCGTAGCGCCGTGCCTTGCCATTCTTCTCGACCAGGAACAGGAAATTCTGCGTCGTATCGATGACGATCGTGCCCGGCTTCTGCGGCCCGTCATAGGCGACTTCCTGCGGCAGATAGAGCGGGTTGATCTGCGGCCGCATCACCATGCGCTTGGCCGGAGCCTGCACCGAAGCGGTACGCACCCGGTCGGGCTGCGCCGGCTGTGCATAGCGAATGCGCGGCTGCTGGATCACCTGGCGGCTCTGGCGCACGATGCCGGGCGCGCGGCCAAGCTGCAGCACCCAGGGTGCCGAAAGGTCGGGGCTCACCATCACCGGCGGCCTGTCGGCATAGCGGTCGTTGGCGGCAGACGAGGTAGCGCCGGCGGCCAGAATGGCCGCGGCGCCGAGCACGGAACGCAAAAAGATCTTCATCGGAACGCACCTTGATCGTCGAACGGACGGAGGCGGAACTTGCCCCCGGTTGCGCGATCCTTGGCGTGAAGCCGCAACCGAAACATGAATCGGAATGCGTAAAATGCCGCTTTGTCAGTAAACCTTTTGGTGTGGTTACCGCCGCGTTCAGGAATCTGGTAAAGCCGCGGTAAATGCGCGACAGCGCGTTAACGAATGGATTGGCCATGGCACAAGACAACACCGGTCTGCTGATCGGCCCCGACGGCATCATGCGCTGCTTCTGGCACGGCAACCTGCCTGACTATCTGCACTACCACGACCATGAATGGGGCCGGCCGGTGGCCGACGACCGCCGGCTGTTCGAAAAGATCTGCCTCGAAGGCTTTCAGTCCGGCCTGTCCTGGCTGACCATCCTGCGCAAGCGCGAGAATTTCCGCGAGGCTTTCGCCGGCTTCGACTTCGACAAGGTCGCCGCCTTCACCGACACGGATGTCGAGCGCCTGCTTGGCAATGCCGGCATCATCCGCCACCGGGGCAAGATCGTCTCGACCATCAACAACGCCAAGCGCGCGCGGGAAATGGTCGATGAGTTCGGCTCGCTGGCCGCATGGTTCTGGAAATTCGAGCCGGGCAAGGAGGAGCGACCCGAAATCGTCGACCTCGCCCATCTGCGCGCCAATCCGACGACGGCGGTCTCGGTCAGGATTTCGAAGGAACTGAAGAAGCGCGGCTGGAGTTTTGTCGGCCCGACGACGGTCTACGCCTTCATGCAGGCGATGGGCCTGGTCAACGACCACCTCGAAGGCTGTGTTTGCCGCAAGGAGGTCGAGAAGGACAGGAAGGCGTTCAAACGGCCGAAGTAGCGCTGTCCCCTACCTCCCCCTTGTGGGGAGGTCGCGCCGAAGGCGCGGGTGGGGGTCCCTTGGCGCTGCCCCCCACCGCTACGCGTCGACTCCACAAGGGGGAGGGTAAGCTCACACCCCACTGGCGCCCGTCAAAAACAACCCCGCGACAATCGCCGCTAGCGCTGCAAATGCCGGATAGATCACCAGCAGCCCGGTCATCAGCGCCTCGCGCATCGTCGAGCGCTTGCGCTCGTCGGCAGTGGCCTCAAACGGACCGAGGCTCGCCGTCACCGGCGCACGGCTCTCGGCTGGCCGCAGCCGGACTTCATGCAAGCCGTCGTCTCTGATATCGAATTTCTGTGCCGCAGTCATGGCCCCAACCCCTTGTTTCGGCGCGCTTATCGGCTCCGATTGTGTCGGCACGATGCCGCACCGGTGGCGGAATTGTTTCCTTGTTGGTGCGTTTTGTTTCGGAGTCGGATTCGCAGACGGCTTTGGCCGTTTGCGCTGCCCCTCATTGCCCTGCCGGGCATTTCTCCCCGTATAGTGACGGGGAGAAAGATTGCTTGCGCGCAAGGTTTCGCCAATCACCAGCGCAGCAGGAGGCGCGCCGGGTTGCGGTCGTCCCCTTCTCCCCGTCCCTATACGGGGAGAAGGTGCCGGCAGGCGGATGAGGGGCGGCGCAGCGTTGGCAAAATATCGAACCATTCCAAGCGACTTCGCGGGCGGGGTTGCAAACCCTTGCCGCTCCCTGCTGCATCGGTTAGGACACGCGCGCCGTGGAAAGCGGTAATTTGACCGATCCACGCAACGCCACGAAACGCCGAGTACCCATCCCATGGCCGACAAATCGGAAAAGACGAAAGCGCGACTGCCGCGCGGCTTTGCCGACCGCAGCGCTGACGATATCCGTGCCGTCGAGAAGATGATGGCGACGATCCGCTCGGTCTATGAGCTGTATGGTTTCGAGCCGGCCGACCAGCCGCTGATCGAATACACCGATGCGCTCGGCAAATTCCTGCCCGATCAGGACCGGCCGAATGAAGGCGTGTTCTCGTTCCAGGACGATGACGAACAGTGGCTGTCGCTGCGCTACGACCTGACTGCGCCGACGGCGCGTTACGTCGCCGAGAATTTTGAGCGGCTGCCGAAGCCGTATCGCAGCTACCGCTCCGGCTGGGTGTTTCGCAACGAAAAGCCCGGTCCCGGCCGCTTCCGCCAGTTCATGCAGTTCGACGCCGACACCATCGGCACGCCGGGTGTCGCCGCCGACGCCGAAATGGCGATGATGATGGCCGACGTCATGGAGGCGCTCGGCATCAAACGCGGCGACTACGTCATTCGCGTCAACAACCGCAAGGTGCTGGATGGTGTGCTGGAGGCGATTGGCCTCGGTGGTGAGGAGAACGCAGGGCGCCGCCTGACCGTGCTGCGGGCTATCGACAAGCTGGACAAGCTCGGGCCGGAAGGCGTGAAGCTTCTGCTTGGTCCGGGTCGCTGGGACGGTGGCAAGGAAGGCGAGGGTGACTTTGCCAAGGGCGCTGGACTGAATGAGGTGCAAGCCGAGGCCGTCCTTCTCGCGACAGCGAGGGAACAGGCGCGCCAGGATTCTAATGTGGGTGCGAACGCGATCTATCAGGAAGGCGTTGGCGAGCTCTCGACCATTGAAGCCTTGGTCAGGGCGGCCGGATACGGCGAAGATCGTATCGCCATGGACCGCTCCGTCGTTCGCGGGCTCGAATACTACACGGGCCCCGTCTTCGAGGCCGAGCTTCTGGCCGAGATCCCCAATGAGGACGGCCAGATCGTGCGCTTCGGCTCGGTCGGCGGCGGTGGGCGCTACGATGGCCTTGTCTCGCGCTTCCGTGGCGAGCCAGTGCCGGCGACCGGTTTTTCCATCGGCGTCTCCCGCCTGATGACGGCGCTGAAGAACCTCGGCAAGCTGGACACCACCGATGTCATCGCGCCGGTCGTCGTGCTGGTGATGGACAAGGATACCGAAAGCCTCGGCCGCTACCAGAAGATGGTTGCGCAACTGCGCGCTGCCGGCATCCGCTCCGAAATGTATCTCGGCGGCGCCGGCATGAAGGCGCAGCTGAAATACGCCGACCGCCGTGGCAGTCCGGTCGCAATCATCCAGGGCGGCGACGAGCGCGCCAAAGGCGAGCTGCAGATCAAAGACCTGATCGAAGGCGCCCGCATGTCGGCCGAGATCACCGACAACGCCGAATGGCGCGCCGCGCGTCCGGCGCAGGTGACGGTGGCGGAGGGCGAGCTGGTCGCCGAGGTGAAGAAGATACTCGCGGCGCAGGCCGAGGAACGAGCGAAATGATGAGCGCCGCGCTGTTCTTCCCTTCTCCCCTTGTGGGAGAAGGTGGATCGGCGCGGAGCGCCGAGACGGATGAGGGGTGTTCCAGGGAACGCCAACGCCGCATTCCGTCACGCATCCCTCATCCGACCGAGCTTCGCTCGGCCATCTTCTCCGACAAGGGGAGAAGGGAAGGGCGCTGCCCATGACCTCCCGCCCCACCATCGCAACCGAAATCACCCGCCTCTTCGCCACCCGCAACACCCATGCGGTGGAAGTGGCCGTGTTGCAGCCGGCCGATCCGTTCCTCGACATGGCCGGCGAGGATTTGCGCCGCCGCATCTTTCTCACCGAAAGCGAGACCGGCAAGACGCTATGCCTGCGGCCTGAATTCACCATTCCCGTCTGCCTCGACCACATAGCCAGCCAGGCCGGCACGCCGCGCCGCTATTCCTACCTCGGCGAAGTGTTTCGCCAGCGCCGCGAGGGCGGCAACGAGTTTTTCCAGGCCGGCATCGAGGATCTCGGCGACCGCGATACGGCTGAGGCCGACGCGCGTTCGCTGGCCGATGCGCATGCGCTGCTGCAGCTGGTGCTGCCGGGCCAACCCCTGGCGATCATGCTCGGCGACCAGACCATCTTCGAGGCGGTGCTGGCGGCGCTCGGCCTGCCGCGCGGCTGGCGCATGCGACTGGCCCGGGCCTTCGGCTCGGCGCCGATGCTGCAGGCAGCGCTCGCCGACCTCGCCAACCCGCCGCGCAACGGCCAGCTCGACGGGGATGTCGCCGCCCTTGTGCTCGACGGCGATCTCGAAGCGCTGTCCGCTCACATTGCTGGTGGCATGGAAGAGGCGGGCCTTTTGGCGTCAGGCGGACGCGCGCCCGCCGATATTGCCCGGCGGCTGATCGAGAAGGCCGAACTGCGCAGCGTACGGCTGTCGAACGAAGCCTTCGCGGCACTCAAGGATTTTCTCGCCATCGACGTGCCGCTCGACGGCGCGAGTGCTGCGCTCGAAAGCTTCGCCGCCTCTGCCGGGCTTTCGCTCGGCGCGGCACTCGAAAAGTTCGCCGCCCGCGCCAAGGCGATCGAGGCGCATGGCCTGCCGGCAAAGACAATTCGCTATGACGCCGCTTTCGGCCGTCCGTTGGATTATTACACCGGCATCGTCTTCGAGATCGCGGCGCAAGGTGGTGAGCGACCGCTGGCCGGCGGCGGCCGTTACGACCGGCTGCTGACACTGCTTGGCGCGAGAACGCCGATCCCCGGCGTCGGCTTCTCCGTCTGGCTCGACCGCATCGAAGCGCTGCGGGGAGAACCGCAATGATCACGCTGGCAATCCCGTCGAAAGGCCGGCTCAAGGAGCAGGCGCTGGAGGTGTTGGCCAAAGCCGGGCTTGCCGTCAGCCTGCCCGGCGACGACCGCAAATACCGCGCCCGCATCGACGGCGCCGAAGGCATCGAGGTGGCGTTCCTGTCGGCGTCCGAAATTGCCGGCGAGATCGGCCAAGGCTCGGTCGATCTCGGCATCACCGGCGAAGATCTGCTGCGCGAAAACCTGGCAGATTGGGAAGCGCGCGCCGAGATCGTCGCTCGCCTCGGTTTCGGCCATGCGGATGTCGTCGTGGCCGTGCCCGGCATCTGGCTCGACGTCGACACCATGGCCGATCTCGACGATGTCGCCGCCGATTTTCGCCAGCGCCATGGCCGGCGGCTGAGGATCGCCACCAAATACTGGCGGCTGACGCAACAATTCTTCTCGCAAAAGCACGGCATCCAGGTCTATCGCATCGTCGAGAGCCTGGGCGCCACCGAAGGCGCGCCGGCGGCGGGATTGGCCGACGTCATCGTCGACATCACCACCACCGGCTCGACCTTGCGCGCCAACCATCTCAAGGTGCTGGCGGATGGTGTTGTGCTGAAGTCGCAGGCCTGCCTCGTGGCCTCGAAAAAGGTGCGTGCTGCGGCCGATGAGGCGCTGTTGCGCGATATCGCCGCGAAGATGAGCGCCCTCCCTCCTCCTTGAGGGGAGGGTGGACAGCCGCCGAAGGCGGATGGACGGGTGGGGTCGCTGCGGCAGTGCTCGACGCGAGACGACCGAAGCCGCGTCGACAGTGACCAAAAGAGTCGAGCACTTCGCCGAGGACCCCATCCGCCTCGCTTCGCTCGGCACCCTCCCCTCGAGGGGAGGGGTACCATCGACGGGATTTCCACAGCCCCATCAGGCTGATAGGCTCGCCATATCCCGGGAGGAAACGGCGATGGCGATCAAACTCGACGAACTCCAGAACGCCACACATTTGCGCGGCCCGGCCAAAGGCGGCACCTTCATCGCCCCGATCGACGGCAGGGCGCATGTCTCGGGCGATCGCTCGGCGCCGCTGCTGAAACAGACGATTCCCACGCTGTTTTCCGACACGGTCAGCAAATACGCCACGCAGGATGCCGCCGTCTTCCTCAGCCAGGACAAGCGCTTCACCTGGAGCGAGCTTTCGGACACGGTCGACACGCTGGCCGCCGGGTTCCTGGCGCTTGGCCTCGAAAAGGGCGACCGCGTCGGCATCTGGTCGCCCAACCGCTGGGAATGGCTGGTGACGCAGTTCGCCACCGCCCGCATCGGCCTGATCCTGGTCAACATCAACCCGGCCTACCGGCTGACCGAACTCGAATATGCCCTCAACAAGGTCGGCTGCAAGGCGCTGGTGACGGCGGCCAGTTTCAAGACCTCCGACTATCTCGGCATGATTGAGACGCTGGCGCCGGAGCTCGCCAAGGCCATTCCCGGCAAGCTCAAGGCGCAGAAACTGCCGACGCTGAAGATCGTCATCCGCATGGGCGACGACAATTCGCCCGGCATGTTCAATTTCGCCGATGTGCTGTCGATGGCCGGCCGCGACGAGCATGACAGCCTCGACCGCATCTCCGAGGGGTTGAAGCCGGGTGAAGCCATCAACATCCAGTTCACCTCGGGCACGACAGGCGCGCCCAAGGGCGCCACGCTGACCCACACCAACATCGTCAACAACGGCAATTTCGTTACCGCGGCCATCAAGCTCACTGTTGACGACCGGCTCTGCATTCCGGTGCCGCTCTACCACTGCTTCGGCATGTCGATGGGCACGATGGGCTGTGTCACCAAGGGCGCCACGATGGTTTTCCCGGGCGAGGGGTTCGATGCCGGCGCGACGCTCAAGGCGGTGGCGCAGGAACGCTGCACCGGCCTCTACGGCGTGCCGACCATGTTCGTCGCCATGCTCGACCACGCCGACTTTGCCAGCTTCGACCTCTCCAGCTTGCGCACCGGCATCATGGCGGGTTCACCATGCCCGATCGAGGTGATGAAGAAGGTGGTCTCGCTGATGCATATGGAAGAGGTGACCATCGCCTACGGCATGACAGAGACCAGTCCGGTCTCGTTCCAGAGCAGCGTCGACGACCCGCTGGAAAAGCGCGTCTCCACCGTCGGCCGCATCCATCCGCATGTCGAGGTCAAGGCCATCGACGCCGAGGGCGCCACCGTCGCCGTCGGCGCGCCGGGCGAGCTGTGCACGCGCGGCTATTCCGTGATGAAAGGCTATTGGGACGACGTGGAAAAGACCGCCGAGGCGATCGACAGCGATGGCTGGATGCACACCGGCGACCTTGCAACAATAGATGCCGAGGGCTATTGCAACATCGTCGGCCGGGTCAAGGACATGGTCATCCGGGGCGGCGAGAACGTCTATCCGCGCGAGGTCGAGGAGTTCCTCTACCGCCATCCCAAGGTCAAGGAAGTGCAGGTGTTCGGCATTCCCGACAGCAAATATGGCGAGGAGTTGTGCGCCTGGATCGTGCTGAAACCCAACCAGATCGCGACCGAGCAGGAGATCAGGAACTTCTGCGCCGGCCAGATCGCCCACTACAAAATCCCCCGTTACATCCGCTTCCGCACCGAATTGCCGATGACGGTGACCGGCAAGCCGCAGAAGTTTTTGATGAGGGAGGCGATGGTGGAGGAACTGGGGTTGGTGGTTCAGAAGACGGCGTAAAGCGGCTACTTAGCCGCAGTTCGCGCCGGTAGGCATCTTGCCTTGCCGTACAGGCTTGGCCGGATAGTCCCGTGTGGACGCGGCCACTAATTTGCGGCAGTGAGTTCGATCTGCTCGACCCCCGCCGCGATGTTGATGCCAGTTTCGCCCTCGACTGCCAGCGGTTGAAGGGCAAAGGCTTTCTCAGTTCCACCAAGCAGGACATCGGCGCCAACTCCAAGGCCCGCGGCCGCTTCCGCATCGACGCCATCATATTTTCCGGTCAGCAAGCCATTGTCCTTTGCAGCCGAGCCGCTCACGACGGCCCTCCTTCACGTCGCCAAGTTCAATGCCGAATTCGTTGATGGAGCCGGTGTAATTTTCCTTCGTGCCGTCATTCTTGGTGAATACGCAGATCATTGTCTGTTTGCGCGTTATGATTTCGCCGATGCCAGTCGAGGTGTCGCAGATCAGGATACCGACCTGTGCGTTCACCGCCCAGGCTGGCGCCGTCGGGACAAGCAGAAATGAAGCGCCCGCAAGAGCGAAGAGGCGGATGAGGGAGTGGAAAAGCATGTCAGATTTTCCTTGGCTAAGTTGCGATGCGTCCGATAGCAGGCAAATCTCCTTGGTAGTCGTTGGACGCGGCTCTCTTGCCGTGCCTAGCCGGGAAGCGTGGACGTGACCTCCCGCTTCCCTTTGCGCTCGGCGCGCCATTCCTCAAACCGCTGCAAGATCACGAAGAAGGCAGGCACGAAGAGAACGGCAAGGCAGGTGGAGGCGATCATGCCGGAGAAGACCGTGATGCCGATCGATTTGCGCGCACTGGCTCCGGCGCCCGTCGCAAGCACCAGTGGCGCGACGCCGAGGATAAAGGCGAAGGACGTCATCAAGATGGGGCGGAAGCGGGCGCGCGCGGCCTCGATCGCCGCCTCGACGATCGGTTTGCCGGCGGCGCGCAATTCGCGCGCGACCTCGACGATCAGAATGGCGTTCTTGGCCGACAGCGCAATCAGCAGGATCAGGCCGATCTGGACATAGAGGTTGTTATCGATACCGAGCCCGGTGAGGACCAGCACCGGGCCGACCAGCGAAAGCGGCGCAGCGAGCAATATCGAGATCGGCGCCAGCCAGCTCTCATACTGGCCCGCCAGCACCAGATAGACCAACAGCAGTGCCATGCCGAACACCAGGTAGATCTGGCTGCCGACGAGCTTTTCCTGGAAGGAGAGTGCAGTCCACTCGTAGCCGGTCCCGGGCGGCAGCGTGTCGGCCGCGGCCGCTTCCATCAGCTTGATCGCATCACCTGATGAGAAACCCTGCGCCTGCACGCCAAGGATCGATGCGGAGGGATAGAGGTTATAGAGGCTGATCAGCGAGGGGCCGACGCTTGGCGTGACCGTCAGCACCGTGCCAAGCGGGATCATATCGCCGTTCTGGTTGCGCACCGTCAGGCGGCCGATGTCCTCGGGCGACAGTCGGAACTGAGAATCGCCCTGCACATAGATCTGGAAGACCCGCCCGAACTTGTTGAATTGGCTGACATAGGTGGAGCCTAGATAGCCGGCGAGCGTCTGAAACACCTGGTCGGTGGTCAGCCCGAGCATCTGTACCTTTTCGCGGTCGAATTCGACCTGGTATTGCGGGACGTTGGATCGGAACGTTGCCGATACGCGCTGGATGCCGGACTGCGTCGCTGCTGCCCTGGTCAGCGCGCTGGTCGCGCCCTGCAATTTCGCAAGGTCGAAACTGCCGTCACGCAACTCGACCTGCATGGTGAAGCCGGCGGCGTTGCCGATGCCCTGGATCGGCGGCGGTGGCAGCACCAGGACATTGCCGTCCGCCATGTCTGACAGGTTCTTGTTCAGTGTCGCATAAAGCGAGGCGAGATCCTCACCCTTGCCCCGCACGCTCCAGTCCTTGAGGATGATGTAGGCAACGCCGGCATTTGCTAAAGTCGAGTTGTTGTCGAGGGCCGATAACCCGGCGATCGTCACCACCTGGTCTACGCCCGGCGTTGTCTTGGCGATTGTCGAAATCTGCTGCAGTGTCTCCTGCGTACGGCCGAGGGACGCGCCGTCAGGCAGTTGCACCGAAGCGAGCAGATAGCCTTGGTCCTCGATCGGAATGAAACCGGTGGCCACGCGCGACATGCCGTAGCCCGCGGCGCCAATGATGAGCAACGCGATTGTGCCCATCACCGTGCTGTGACGCACCATGGATCCGATCAGGCGGGCGTAGCCGTTTTCCGCCCGCTGATAGACGGCGTTGAAGCCGCGGAAGAAGGCGTTTCGCTTGTCCAGCGGCACCGGCTGCCTCAACCAGGTCGCGCACTGCGTGGGCTTCAGCGTTGCCGCGTTGACGGCGCTGATCAAGGCCGTTGCCGCAATCACCAGGGCGAATTGCGCATACATCTGGCCGGTAAGGCCTGGCAGGAAGGCGGCAGGCAGGAACACCGCCATCAACACAAGCGTGATGCCGATGATCGGCCCGAACAGCGCATTCATGGCCGCGACCGCCGCATCGTGGCCGGACATGCCGCGCTCCATGTTGTGCGCGGCCCCCTCGACCACAACGATGGCGTCGTCGACGACGATACCGATGGCAAGCACGATGGCGAACAGGGTCGACAGGTTGACGGTAAAGCCAAGCGCGAGCATCGCCGCGAAGGCCCCGATGATGGTCACCGGCACGGTCGTTGCCGGCACCAGCATCGCCCGCCAGTCCTGCAGGAAAAGTAGGATGACGATCAGCACCAGCACCGCGGCCTCAAGCAGCGTCTTATAGACCTCGTCGATCGCTTGGCTGACGAAGATCGTGGTGTTGAACGGGATCGAGTAAGCAAGGCCTTGCGGGAACTCGCCAGACAGTTCCTTCATCCTGGCCTCGACTTTGCCGGCCACGTCGAGTGCGTTGGCGCCGGGCGACAAGAAGATGGCCAGGCCAGCCGCCTGCTGGCCATCGAGATTGAAGAATTGCCCATAGGTCTGGGCACCGAGCTCGACCCGGCCGACGTCGCGCACGCGGGTCAGGTCGCCGTTGGCGCCGGTCTTGACGATCACCGCGCCGAACTGATCGGGGTCGTCAAGGCGGCTGGACACTTCGATCGTATATTGGAAGGACTGTCCGTCGGGCGCCGGCGGCGCGCCAACCTGGCCCGCGGTCACCTGCTCGCTTTGCTGCTGCAGCGCCTGGACGACGTCCTGGGTGGTAAGGCCGCGCACCTGCATCTTCTGCGGGTCGAGCCAGACGCGCATCGAATACTGCCCGGCGCCGAACACGTTCACGTTGCCGACACCTGGTATCCGGGAGAGCTCGTCCTTCAGCCGGATGGTTGCGTAGTTGGCGAGATAAAGGCTGTCGTATTGGTTGTCCGGCGACGTCAGCGTGACGATCTCGAGGATAGAGGTCGATTTCTTCTGGACGTTGACGCCCTGCACCTGCACTGCCTGCGGCAGCGATGCGAGCGCAGTGGACACCCGGTTCTGGACACGCACCTGCGCCTGGTCGAGGTCCGTGCCGATCTGGAAAGTGACGGTCAGATTGTAGCTGCCATCCGACGCGGAGAAGGACTGCATGTAGAGCATGCCCTCGACGCCGTTGACCTGCTGCTCGATCGGCAGCGCCACCGTGTCGATTACCGAGCGCGCGCTGGCGCCAGGATAGCGGGTGGTCACCGAAACGGTCGGCGGCACCACGTCGGGATATTGCGCCACCGGCAGGCCGAAGAGCGAGACCAGGCCGATGACGACCATGAGGACGGCGATTGCATTGGCCAGGACCGGCCGCTCGATGAAGAATTTGGAGATCATTGGGCAGCGCCGTCGGCCGCAGCCGCTTCCACCGTTTTCACCTGCGGCTCGATCTTCTGGCCGGGCACGGCCGTCAGCAAGCCGGAGACCAGGACGCGGTCTTCTGCGGTGATCCCCTTGCTGATCACGCGCAAGGCACCGACAAGCTGGCCGATCTCGACCGGGCGCTCCTCGACGACGTCGTCCTTTCCCACAACGAGCAGGTAGCGACCCCTCTGGTCGCTTCCGATCGCTCGGTCGGGAACCAGCAGCATGTCCGGTTCTTCTCCCAGCGGCACGCGCACGCGCACGAAGTAACCCGGAAGCAATGCCCGATCGTCGTTGGGCAGCACGGCGCGCACCGCGAGCGTGCCGGTGGTGGCCGTAACCTCAGGGGAGGCGTAGTCCAGCATTCCCTTGTGCGGATAGCCTGTCTCGTTCTGCAGGCCGACTTCGGCCGGTATCTTCTTGAGGTCCTGGCTAGTCAGGCCCCGTTTGGCCATGGCGGCGCGAATGCGCAGCACGTCCTGCTCCGAGATGTTGAAGTTGACATAAATGGGCGCGAGCTGAACGATGGTCGCCAGCGTCGTCGCGCTGCCGGCGCCAACCAGTTGCCCGATCGACACCTGGCGGGCGCCGACGATGCCGGCAAACGGCGCCTTGACCTCGGTGTAGCTCAAATTGAGCTGGGCTTGCTCGACGTCGACGGCGCTCTGCTTCTGCTTGGCGGCGTCGACATCCGCCGCGGCGGCGGACTGATCGAGGGTCGATTGCGAGATGATCTTCTGTGATAGCAGCTCCTGCTGCCGCTTGAGGTCGGCTCCGGACTGCTTGGCGGAGGCATCGGCCGAACCCTGCCCGGCCTGGGCCTGTTCGAGTGCCAATTTATAGGTATCCTGTTCGATCAGGAACAGCCGGGTACCAGCCTTGACCTCATCCCCGTCCTTATAGTCGATTTCCTGGATGAAGCCGGAGACACGCGCAACCAGCGGCGTCGTATTCACCGCCGCGGCGCTGCCTGTGGCCTCGAGATAGGGGGTTACAGTCTGCTTGACCGGAAGTGCTACATCTATCTTGGGTGGCGGGGGCGGCGCGTAACTGTTTTCATTGCTGCAGGCGCACAATAAAATTGCTGCAAATGCGAATGAACCAGCCGTCGGCGCGGATCTCCTCCATGAGAAAACCATTTTGCCCCTCTGAATACTTCGGTATATATATCGTATTGCTGTGAAATTGCGTGAACCTAGCTTTTTTTGGGGAGTTTGTCATGCGGATTGCGTTAGGCGTTCTTTTTCTGGCAACTCAGGTGACGGCCAATGCCGCATTTGCGCAGACCGCGGCCGAGCGAGAAGCCTGCCAGTCTGACTACGAGAAATTCTGCAAGGGGGTGGAGCAGGGCGGAGGCCGCATCATCAAGTGCCTGAACGATCATCTGAGTGACCTGACGCCGCAATGCCAGAAGGTCGTCAAGGAGAATACGCCCCAATAGGGCCACCGCAATTCCAGCAAAAGTGCGCGGTGATTTGCCTCCGGAATTGGGATAGGGTGCTCTAGGGCTCGGCCTATCCGACGACTGAGCGGGATCAGCGAACGCTGGCCGGCAAGGCCCGCTGATCTCGTGGAATGTTGGCTGGATGCTTGAAGACAGGCCTACGCAAACGCCCAAGGTTGCAACATCCAAGGCCGCATCGGGCGGTTTCGGGCGATCGGTGGTGTCTTGGGTGATGCCTTTGGGTGCCTTGGCCATGGCTCTCGCGGTGAGGGCCAGCGGCCTTTCGGTCGACCAAGGATCGCTGAACCTCAGGATCCTCGTTGGCGCGCTGTCGAGCGCGATCATGTTCACCACCATTTTCGTGGTGCTCGAGCATGCCGAGGCAGTCGCCCGGCGCGTGGGGGAGCCCTTTGGAACCTTGGTGCTGACTTTTGCGGTGACGGCGATCGAAGTGTCGATCATCGTTTCTATGATGTTGCACGGAGAAAACAATCCGACGCTTGCGCGCGAGTCCGTTTTCTCGACAGTGATGATCACTTCAACCGGCGTCGTCGGCATCTGTCTCGCGCTTGGCGGCTGGCGCCATCGCAAGCAGGCTATCGTCCGGCAAGGAACCAGTGCCTATCTGGCGGTTCTGATCGCGCTGACCGTCATGACGCTTATTCTGCCGACCTACACCCAGACCACGGGTCCCGGCACGTTTTCGGCAGCTCAACTTGGTTTCGTCAGTGCCCTTTCAGTACTGCTCTATGCAAGCTTCGTGTTCGCGCAAACTGTCCGGCACCGGGAAGACTTTGTCGAGGGACAAGAGCACCACGTTTCGGTGCGAATGGCCTCTGACGAGAACATCTTTGTCAGCGCTGTGCTGCTGGTGGCCGGGCTGATCGGAATTGTTATGCTTGCCGAGCAGGTCGCCGCAAGCGTTGAAGATACGCTCGTTGCCTACCAGGTGGCCCAGGCCGACAGCATTGTCGGAGCAATGATCGCAGGGCTGGTGTTGATGCCGGAGGCCATTTCGGCAATTCGCGCTTCGCTCAACAATGAGTTGCAGCGCGGCTTGAATGTCGCGATGGGTTCAGCCTGCGCCACGATCGGCCTGACGATACCGGGAGTAGCAGCCGCCAGCCTGCTAACGGGGAGGGGTTTGACCCTGGGGCTGCCGGCGGCTGACGCGGTCCTCTTGGTCCTGGCGCTTTTCACATGCGCCGTAAGCTTCAGTACCGAAAGAACCACGTTCCTGACCGGCATGGTCCATATCGTGGTGTTTTTTACGTATGTGTTTCTGATCTTTGTGCCGTGAAATTGTTGCCGGCCACTGATGCAGGATCGTGCTATGCCGGGGATGCATCGATGATCTGGCCGCGCCTCAATGGAACAGAATCAATCGATCTGTTGAGGCTTTCGCTTGCTGATGCTATATTAGAGAGGCTGCAGGTTAAGGAGAGGGGAAACCTATGGTCAGACGCGGTTTGTTTGCGCGCATATTTGCCATTGGAGCTTTGCTCACGATTTCGTCGATGGCAGGCGCCTCTGGATTCGGTTTAATCGCATCAGCGGAAGCAAAGACGGTCTTCATCCAGAAGACCACCATCTACATTACGACACTTCCAACGGGCTGCGTGAAGACCACCTATAGCGGTGGGATCGTGGTCTGGAAGTGCGGCACGAAATACTACCAGCCCTACAAAAACAGGTACGTGCTCGTCTACATCAAATAGCCGGGACAGTATAGTGTGAGGCATAAAGCCTGTTACGGCCCTACGAGGCCTGCCAGGCTGACTACGAGAATTCTGCAAAGCCATGGAACAAGGCGGCGGGCGTCTGATCAAGTGCCTGAACGCTCATCTGAACGACCAGACGCCGCAATGTCAGAAGGTCGTCAAGGACAATATGTGGCCGGCCTATCAGTGAGGAATATAGTCGCCCCCAACGCGCATCAAACCCCCAGCACCGCCTGATCCAGCCCACGAATGATCTTCGCCAGTTCCACGCACTCGTCATGCCGCACCTTGTTGCGGCGCCACGCCAGGCAGATCGTGCATTGCGGCATTGGCTCCTGGAACGGCACGATCTGGAGAGGAGGGAAGCGCCAAGATTTCCGCCATCATGCTTTATTTCAGACCGCGGATTTGAGGTGGTCGATGAAGGCGCGCAGCTTCGGGAGGATCTGGCGCTTGCCGGGATGATAGAGGAAGACGCCCGGCGTCGTCGCCGCGATGTCGTCCAGCACCGACTCAAGTTTTCCCTGGGCAATCGGACCTTGGACGACGGGTTGAGGGATCTGCGCCAGCCCAATCCCACGCATCGCGGCTCCGAGCAATGTCGGGTAGTCGTGGGCGATCAGCGGGCCGGAGACCATGGCCTCGATCGCCTCGTTGCCGTCGACGAATGTCCAGGGTGCGATGGCGCCGTTCGAGCGGCGCAAGCGCAGGCAGGCGTGGTGGCGCAAGGCGTCGATACGCTCGGGGCGGCCGTGGCGCGCGAGATAGTCAGGGCTGCCGACGACGACGAACGAGAAGGAAGGGGTCAGCCGCACCGCCACCATGTCGGTGGCAATGAACTGGCCGAGGCGAATGCCGGCATCGAACCCGCCGGTCGCCAGATCGACCATCTCGTCGCTCGCGGCGATCTCCAGTTCGATCTCGGGATAAGCCTGGCAGAATGACGCGATCACCGGCTCCAGGATCAACGGCACGACGGCGCGCGGCACTGACAGGCGCAGCAGGCCGGTCGGCCGCTGGCCGACATCACGCGCGGCCTCGCCGGCAGCGACGATCTCCTCGAAGGCAGGGCCGGCACGATCGAGGAAGCGCTGACCGGCCTCGGTCAGACCGACGCTGCGTGTCGTGCGGACAAACAGCGCCGCGCCCATGCGCGCCTCTAGTGAGCGCACCGCCTGGCTCACGGCGGACGGCGTCACGCCGAGATCGGCGGCGGCGCGGCGGAAGTTGCTGTGCCTGGCGACAGCCAGGAACACCTCGACGCCCTCCAGCGCACCGTGCCGGATTGTGTAGTTCTGCTTCATGGGTTGTTCTGATTACATCGGCTAGTCGAACTATGGAAGCGGATTTAAGTAAGAGCTGAACCTCGGAGACATTTTGCCATGACCGATGAACTTGATGGGGTGCGCGACCACTATCGCGCGACCGGCCTGACTGAGCGGCTGAAGACGGTACTGGCTGCTCTCGGCCCGGAGGATCAGCTTCTCACGCCGCAGCAATTGGGTACCCTCGACCAGTTTCATACCCGTGGGCTTGCTGCCACCGCAGAGCTTGCCCAATTGGCGAGGATTGCCACCGGTATGTCGGTTTTGGATGTCGGCTCGGGCGTCGGCGGGCCGGCGCGCTTTCTGGCTGCGACCTATGGCTGCCGGGTTACCGGCGTGGACCTCAGCGAGGCTTTCGTGGATGCCGCGCGCTATCTGACCGAGCGCACGGGACAAAGCGGGCAATTGTTGTTCAAGACCGCCAGCGCCCTGGAGCTTCCATTCGATGACGGCCGTTTCGACATCGTGCTGCTGCAACATGTGGCGATGAACATTTCCGACCGGGCACGGCTCTACCACGAGATTCGGCGCGTGCTGAAGCCAAGTGGCAGGTTTGCCACCTTCGACGTCGTGTTGGGCGGCGGCGAGCCGCACTATCCGCTTCCCTGGGCGCGAACGCCGGCGACAAGCTTCCTCCTGACAATCGACGCGACGCGCGAGGCGATCGAACCGGCCGGCTTCCGCATGCTGGCATGGCAAGACGACACCGAGATCGCCAAGGCCTGGTTCGCGCAGTTGCGTGTGTCGGGTCCTCCGCCTTCGCCCAATCTCGGCGTGGTGATGGGATCGGACTTTGCAGAGCTTGCAGCCAATTTGGGTCGAAATCTCATGGAAGGCCGGCTCGGCATCCTGACCGCGGTGTTCGAGGCCGCGTCGATCAACAGCTGACAGGAGATCAGAATGTCGACGGAGATCGTCTTTCAGACCCATCTCGTTCTCGGCTATGTCGCGTGGCTACTGTGCTTTGGTGCGTACATCTGGCCTTGGCTCGGATCTATGGACCGGATCGCGGCGCAACGTGCTATCGCCACGCTCCACAGCTTCCGCTTCTTCGGCCTCGTCTTCATCCTTCCAGGCGTCGTCAGCCCCGATCTGCCCGCCAGCTTCGCCATCTTTGCCGCCTATGGCGACTTCGCAACCGGGCTGCTGGCCATGCTAGCGCTGCTCACCGTGAGGATACGCCAGCTCTACTGGCTATTCGTCGTCGCCTTCAATGTCGTCGGAACGGTCGACCTCGTCGTCGACTATTACCAGGCTATCCAGGTCGACCTGCCTGCCCATGCGGGCCTGTTGGGGGCTACCTATGCGGTCCCGATCCTCTACGTGCCGCTGCTGATGATCACGCACATCGTCGCTTTCTATTTTCTATTCCGTCCGCACCAGAAGGCGACTCGCGCCATCGCAGACAATGATGCGGCTTCCTAAGTCATCATCTGGGAGCATGCGATGATCGCCAGCCTGAAATCGCCGCGGACCTGTCTGTCCCGGGTTCTGTGACGCTTGGCTGGCCTTTTACGCCGCCAGCACCGCCTGATCCAGCCCACGAATGATCTTCGCCAGTTCCACGCACTCGTCATGCCGCACCTTGTTGCGGCGCCATGCCAGGCAGATCGTCCGTTGTGGCATCGGCTCCTGGAACGGCACGATCTTCAGGTCCGTCATGGCGCTGGCCGGTCTTGCCGCCATTTCCGGAATGAGCGTGACGCCGAGCCCATGCGCCACCATTTGCAGAAGTGTCGTCAGGCTGGTGGCGCCGTAGCTTGCCATCGCCACCGGGCGCACGCTGCCGCACAGCGCCAGCGCCTGTTCGCGCAGGCAGTGGCCTTCCTCGAGAAGCATCAGCCGCTCCAGCGCCGGGCTTTCCGGCGGCACCGGCGGCGAGGCAAAGGCCGGGTCGCCTGACGGCACGGCGAGGAAGAAGCGGTCGGCGAACAGCGCCTCGGTAACCAGGCCGGGCTGGTCGAGCGGCAGCGCGGCGATGAAGGCGTCGAGCCGTCCCGTCGCTGTGTCCTCGACCAGCGACGCCGTCACCGCTTCGCGCAGCTCGAGCTGCAGGGACGGAAAATGCCGCTTCAGCTCCGGCAGAACATGCGGCAGCAGATAGGGCGCCACCGTCGGGATGATGCCCAGCCGGAAGCGCCCTTCCATGGCCGGGCGGCCGCGCCGCGCCGTCGTCTCGACCTCGCTGATATCGCGCAGGATGCGCTCGATGCGCGGCAGCAGAGCCTGCGCCTCCTCGGTTATCCGCACCGTCTTGCCGCCGCGTTCGAACAGCCGGCAGTTCAGCCTTTGCTCCATCTCGGCGATCTGTGCGGACAGCGCCGGCTGGCTGACGCCGGCGAGCTTTGCGGCGCGGCCGAAATGCAGCGTTTGCGCCAAAGCCTCGAAATATTGCATCTGCCGGACGGTGAGACCAATCATAAGGAAAACCTATCGCAACAAACAGGAAAGGCAATTTGTTTTTATCGAGGAGACGGCCTACTCTGGAACCATTCCAGAGTGGCACGGCTCCCGGCCGGCCCGGAAAACCAACACAGAAAATCAGCAATTCGGAGGCTAAGATGGACGCGAATACCGACGACAACAGCGCCGGCAAATGCCCGGTCGCGCATGGAACCTCCGGTAGGACCAACCGTGACTGGTGGCCGAACCAGCTCGACATCAGCGTTCTCCACCAGCAGTCGAACCTTTCGGACCCGATGGGCGAGGCGTTCGATTACGCCGAGGAGTTCAAGAGCCTCGACCTCGATGCGGTGATCAAGGACCTGCACAAGGTGATGACGGATTCGCAGGATTGGTGGCCGGCCGACTTCGGCCATTACGGGCCGCTGTTCATTCGCATGGCCTGGCACAGCGCCGGCACCTATCGCATCGGCGATGGTCGCGGTGGCGCCGGCGCCGGCCAACAGCGTTTCGCGCCATTGAACAGTTGGCCGGACAACGCCAATCTCGACAAGGCGCGCCGGCTGCTGTGGCCGATCAAGCAGAAATACGGCCGCAAGATTTCCTGGGCCGACCTGTTGATCCTCACCGGCAACGTCGCGCTGGAATCGATGGGCTTCAAGACTTTTGGTTTTGCCGGCGGCCGCGCCGATGTCTGGGAGCCCGAGCAGGACGTCAACTGGGGTTCGGAAACCAAGTGGCTCGACGACAAGCGCTATTCCGGTGACCGCGAACTGCACGGCCATCTCGGCGCCGTGCAGATGGGCTTGATCTACGTCAATCCGGAAGGCCCGAACGGCAAGCCCGATCCGCTGGCCTCGGCGCGCGATATCCGCGAGACCTTCGGGCGCATGGCGATGAACGACGAGGAAACCGTGGCGCTGATCGCCGGCGGGCACACCTTCGGCAAGACCCACGGCGCCGGTGATGCAGCCCTTGTTGGCGCCGAGCCGGAAGGCGCCGGCATCGAGGCGCAAGGACTCGGCTGGTCGAGCAAGCATGCGTCAGGCATTGCCGGCGATGCGATCACGTCAGGGCTCGAAGTCACCTGGACGACGACGCCGACCAAGTGGAGCAACAACTTCTTCGACAATCTGTTCAACTTCGAATGGGAACTGACCAAGAGCCCCGCCGGCGCCCATCAGTGGACGCCGAAAGGCGGCTCCAGCGCGGTTACGGTGCCGGACGCGCACAATCCGGGAAAGCGCCATGCACCGGCGATGCTCACCACCGACCTCGCACTGCGTGCCGACCCGGCCTATGAGAAGATCTCGCGGCGTTTCCATGAGCATCCCGAGCAGTTCGCCGACGCCTTCGCCCGCGCTTGGTTCAAGCTCACCCATCGCGACATGGGTCCGGTCGTGCGCTATCTCGGCCCGTTGGTGCCGAAGGAAGAGCTGATCTGGCAGGATCCGGTGCCGGCAGTCGACCATGAACCGGTCAGCGACCAGGATATCGCTTCCCTGAAGGCCAAGATCCTGGCTTCGAGCCTCACCGTTTCGCAGCTGGTTTCGACCGCCTGGGCCTCGGCCTCTACCTTCCGCAACTCCGACAAGCGCGGCGGCGCCAATGGCGCGCGCATTCGTTTGGCACCGCAGAAAGACTGGGAGGTCAACCAGCCGGCTGAACTGGCCAAGGTGCTGGCGAAGCTCGAGGCCATCCAGAAGGAGTTCAACGTTGGCGGCCAGAAGGTGTCGCTGGCCGACCTCATTGTGCTCGGTGGTGTCGCCGCGGTCGAGAAGGCCGCGACGGATGGCGGCAACGCGGTGAAGGTGCCGTTCACGCCGGGCCGCACCGACGCCTCGCAGGCGCAGACCGACGTTCATTCCTTCGCCGCGCTTGAGCCGAAGGTCGATGGCTTCCGCAATTATGTCAGCGGTAAGTTGCTGATGTCGGTCGAAGCGTTGCTGGTCGACCGGGCGCAACTGCTCAACCTGACGGCGCCGGAGATGACGGTGCTGGTCGCCGGCCTGCGTGTGCTTGGCGCCAATGCCGGTGGCTCAAAGCATGGCGTGCTCACCGACAGGCCGGGCACGCTGACGAACGACTTCTTCGTCAACCTGCTGTCGATGAGCACCGTTTGGGATCCAGCCTCCGAACCGGGCTCGCATGAGGTCTACGAAGCGCGCGATCGCAAGACCAAGGCGGTCAAATGGACGGCTACCCGCGCCGACCTGATCTTCGGCTCGCATGCGCAGTTACGCGCGCTGGCCGAGGTCTACGGGTCGGCGGATGCCGGGCCGAAATTCGTCGGCGATTTCGTCAAGGCTTGGACCAAGGTGATGAACGCCGACCGCTTCGACATCGTCGGCTGATCGCAGCCCTCCCAACAAAAAGGCGCGGGCCGAGGCCCGCGCCTTTTTGTTTATGCTTTCGAAAATCAGTCCTTTTCGAAGATGCGCGCCTTGGCGACGACGCCGGCAATGGCGCCGCCGATCAGCGGCGCGACGATGAACAGCCAGAGCTGGCTGAGTGCGGCGCCGCCGGTAAACAGCGCCGGGCCGATCGAACGTGCCGGATTGACCGAGGTGCCGGTCACCGGGATCATGGCGAAGTGCAGCCCTGCCAAGGTCAGGCCAATGACCAGCCCGGCGAACGCCGTCGAGTGCTTTTCCGCGGTGACGCCGAGGATGACGGTGACAAAGGTGAAGGTGCCGATCAGCTCCCACAGGAAGGCGGAGCTCATCCCCCATTTCGCCACGTCCCAGCCATTGGCGCCGAAGCCGGTGGTGTGTCCGCCGGTCTGGCCGGAAACGATGATCCACAGCGCCAGCGAGGCCAGGATGGCGCCGATGACCTGCGCGATCCAATAGGGGATCACATCCTTGGCCGGCAGCCGGCCGGCAAGGAAGACGCCGAGCGTGACAGCAGGATTGAGATGCGCGCCGGAAATCGGTCCGACCGCATAGGCAGCTGCAATCAGACCGATGCCGAACGCCAGGCCGATGGCTTCCTGGCCGAGCGGCAGGTCGGCCAGGAAGCCGCCCGTCGCCACCGACGCCGTGCCGATGAACACCAACAAAAATGTTCCTAGAACTTCCGCAAGATACGTTTTCATTGCCCTCTCCTCGTATCGATCCGCGGGTCCGCGTTTTCTGCGCCGCGAATCATGGTGCAGAGAGTATTCCCAACGCAAAAGCTTGGAAAGCAGAGCAGTTGCGCCACAGGTCATGCTTGCGGCGGCCGGTTTCCAACATTAGAGACCCTGCATCTATTTGGGATTTGTTGTCGCCGGCGGGCGCACATTTGCCGGCCGGGAAATTCGCCGACCGCGATCGGGGTAGTCTCGTTGCCGCGAATGCGAGCGGGGTTCAATCTCGACGTGAAAGGCTCTAAGAGCAAGCCGGGAAGCTTGATTGAATGGAATGATGGATGCGACTGGGTGGACGGCTGGCGGCAGCCATTGAAGTGCTGGAAGACATTGGCCGGCGCCACCGGCCGGTGGCCGATGCGCTGAAGGATTGGGGCCTGTCGCATCGCTTTGCCGGCGGTGGCGACCGCGCGGCGATCGGCAACATCGTTTACGACGCGCTGCGCCACAAGCGTTCGGCCGGCTGGCTGCTCGGTGAAGACACGCCGCGCGCCATCGGCTTCGGCGCGCTGCTCATCGAATGGGGCCAGACGGCGCTATCGCTCAACGATGCGCTTGACTGCGACAAGTTCGCGCCGCCGCTGCTCAGCGCCGCCGAGTTGCAGGCGCTGGCCGAACGCCGGCCTGAAGACGCGCCGGAGGCGGTGCGGGCGGACGTGCCCGACTGGTGTGCGCCGCTGTTCGAGCGAGCCTTTGGCGCAGGCTGGGTCGAGGAGGGCGCAGCTCTGGCCACTCGCCCGCCGCTCGATATAAGGGTAAACACGCTGCAGTCCGACCGTGCCAAGGTGCTGGCGGAACTCGCCGATACCGGCGCCAAACCGGCCGCTATTGCGCCGCAAGGCATTCGCATCCCGCCGATCGACGGCGACGGCCGGCATCCCAATGTGCAGGCTGAGCCCGCCTTCCAGAAAGGCTGGTTCGAGGTCCAGGACGAGGGTTCGCAGATCGTTGCGGCGCTGGCCGGGGCGCAAGCCGGTATGCAGGTGCTCGACTTCTGCGCCGGCGCCGGCGGCAAGACGCTGGCCCTGTCGGCGGCGATGGCCAACAAAGGCCAGGTTTTCGCCCACGACGCCGAAAAGGCGCGGCTGGCGCCGATCTTCGACCGCATCCGCCGATCGGAAAACCGAAATGTGCAGATCGTCACCAAGCCGGCCGAACTGTCCCCGCTCGCGGGCCATATGGACATCGTGCTCGTCGATGCGCCCTGCACCGGCAGCGGCACCTGGCGGCGCCGTCCCGATGCCAAATGGCGGCTGACACAGAGACAGCTCGATGCCCGCAAGAACGAACAGTCGGCGATCCTCGATGCCGCTAAAACCTATGTCAAACCTGGTGGCCTCTTGGTCTACATCACCTGTTCGGTGTTCGACGACGAGAATGGCGAGCAGATCGCGGCCTTCCGCGAGCGGCACAAGGGCTTTGCCCCGGTAGATCATCGCGCGCTCTGGGACATCAGCTTCCCCGGTCATGCGGCGGCCGCGCGGATCGGCAAGACAAGCGACATCTCCCTGTCGCCGGCGCTGAGCGGCACTGACGGGTTCTATTTCTGCGCGCTGCGCCGGGCGGCTTGAGCCTTGCCGCAAATCGGCAGTCTTCAGCCGGCTCTCGTCCCTTGATGGCAGGCGGCGCTTTGCTGCAGTGCAGCAAAAGCATTTGCGCGGCGTTCAAGCCTCTGCAATAAGCTTTGCAGATCAATCAGGGCGACAGCCATGGCAGCAAAGATCGTACCGGCTCCCGACTATGAGGATCGCGTCAGGGCGTCCTTCGCGCGCCAGCAGGCGATGGCGACGATCGGCGCCGAGCTGACGCTGGTGACGCCAGGCATCATCGAGATCGAGATGCCCTATTCGGCGGCACTCACCCAGCAGCATGGTTTCCTGCACGCCGGCGTGATTTCGACGGCGTTGGACTCGGCCTGTGGCTATGCCGCGTTTTCGCTGATGCCAGAAAATTCCGGTGTGCTGACCATCGAGTTCAAGGTCAATCTCCTGGCGCCGGGCAGGGGCGAGCGTTTCCTGTTTCGCGGCTCGGTGACCAAGCCCGGCCGCACCATCATCGTCGCCGACGGCCAGGCCTACGCCTTCGCCGTTGACGGCGAGGCCAAGCTCATTGCGACGATGACCGGAACGATGATGACGGTGGTCGGGCGTGACGGGATTGCAGGGTGAGGAGCGGTCCGCGAAGCGGACTAAAAGCCCCCAAATGGGCTTTTCGAGCGACGAACGCCCGGAGCTATAGCGAAGGGCCGGGAGGCGATGACGGCAAGCTGCCCTCTTTCTTCCGCAGCCAAGGGAGACGAATTCATGACCGGTAAAGTGTCGCGCATTGGCGGCAAAAATGTCCTCTTCGTCATGGCCGCGCAGGCCGAGTACGGTCCGCATCTGCAGAAACTGTTCACGCCGCTGATGACAGGCGTTGGCCCGGTCGAGGCAGGCGTGCGCCTCGGCGCCGAACTGTCCTGGCTGAAATCCGAGAAGACGCTGCCCGATCTCGTCGTCTCGCTCGGCTCCGCCGGCAGCCGCACGCTGGAGCAGACGGAAATTTACCAGGCCGTCTCGGTCAGCTATCGCGACATCGACGCCTCCCCCTTAGGGTTCGAGAAGGGCGCAACGCCGTTTCTCGACCTGCCGGTGGCCATGCCGCTGCCGTTCCGGATTCCCGACATCAAGGAGGCCAGCCTGTCGACCGGCGGCGCCATCATCACCGGCGGCGCTTATGACGCAATCGCCGCCGATATGGTCGACATGGAGACCTTCGCTTGCCTGCGCGCCTGCCAGCTGTTCGATATCCCGCTGATCGGCCTGCGCGGCATTTCCGACGGCGCGGCTGACCTGCGGCATGTCGGTGGCTGGACTGAATATCTGCATGTCATCGACGAGAAGCTGGCGGATGCGGTCGGGCTGCTCGACCAAGCGATCGACGACGGTTTGCTCGGCGCCTGACTCTACTGATCAGGCCGCCAGGCTGGCGGGGTCGCCGAAATCGATGCGCGCGATGCGCCCGCGCACGGTTCCGGTAGCATCGACATAGTCGATTGCTCCCGGTGTATGGTCGAGTTTCCAGGAACCGACCGGGCCATCCGTCCATTCGACTTTGTAGCCGTCGTCCAGCAGGTCCCATCGCCCATGGAAGCGGGTGCCGTCCGGCAGGAGCATGTGCGCCTTGTTTGCGGTTTCGTAGTGGATGAACGCGCTCTTGCCGCCCATGTCGATGACATGCGTTGTGCCGATCATGATAATGGCCAGCGTGTCCTTGTTTAGAATGGTCATTGTCCCAGTCCGAGGTTTGAGTCCAAAAGCGCTCGACGCAATGAAAATCGTCAAGTATCTTGACTATATGGAGTGAAGACAAAGTGGTCAAGGAGCTTGACGAAAAAACCGAAGCACTTCCTGATCACATCGGTTGGCGCCTGTGGCAGGCGAGTCGCGCCTGGCAGGCCGAATTCGCCGCCGCAATGCGCGCTGCCGGTCACGGCTGGTTTACGGAAGCGCGCGCTGGGCTGCTGGGGCACATTGCCCGCGACGGGATTCGCCAGGCTGCTCTGATCGATCGCTCGGCGATTTCCAAGCAGGCGGTCCAGCAATTGCTCGACGGGCTGGAGGCGGAAGGCGTGGTGCAGCGCCTGCCCGATCCGCAGGATGGACGCGGCAAGCTTGTTGGCTATACGCGCAAGGGTCTGGACGCTTTGCGCGACGGTGACCGCATCAAACTGCAGATCGAACGACGCTATGTCGAGCGCATCGGCCTGCAGCGCTTCGCAGCGCTGATGGATGCTTTACGGACCCTGGATGCGGGACCGGCGGCTGCCGCCGATAAAGACACCGAAGTTCAGTAACAGTGCGGCCTCACAACCCATTGCGCCGACTCGTTTCTTTCTCTAAAGGCTCGCCATGACGACAGCCAATCATCCCGATACAGTCCTGATTGTCGATTTCGGCAGCCAGTTTACGCAGCTCATCGCCCGCCGCATCCGCGAGGCCGGCGTGTTTTCCGAGATCGTGCCGTTCCAATCGGCCGAAGCTGCCTTCAAGCGCATAAATCCCAAAGCCGTGATCCTGTCTGGCGGTCCCGCCTCGACATCGGACATAGGCAGCCCGCGCGCGCCGCAGATCGTCTTCGATGCCGGCGTGCCGGTGCTCGGCATCTGTTACGGCCAGATGGCGCTGTGCGTGCAGATGGGCGGCGTTGCCGAAAGCTCAAACCATCGCGAATTCGGCCGCGCCTTCGTCGAGATCGAGAAGGACAGCCCGCTGTTCGAGGGCCTGTGGGCGCCCGGCCAGCGCCACCAGGTGTGGATGAGCCATGGCGACCGCGTCATCTCGCTGCCGAAGGGGTTCGAAGTCTTCGGCAAGTCGGAAGGCTCGCCCTTCGCCATCTTCGGCAATGTCGCGCGCAAGATGTACGGCATCATGTTCCACCCCGAAGTGGTGCATACGCCCGATGGCGCCAGGCTGCTCAGGAACTTCGTCCACAACATTGCCGGCATCGAAGGCGACTGGACGATGCGCGCCTATCGCGAGCATGCCGTCGAGACCATCCGCAAGCAGGTCGGCAAGGGCAAGGTGATCTGCGCGCTGTCGGGCGGTGTGGATTCTTCCGTCGCCGCGCTGTTGATCCATGAGGCGGTCGGCGACCAGCTCACCTGCATCCTCGTCGACCATGGCCTGATGCGCAAGGACGAGGCCGCGGGCGTGGTGGCGATGTTCCGCCAGCACTACAATTTGCCGCTGATCCTGGTCGACGCTTCGGAAAAATTCATCTCGGCGCTGGAAGGCGAGTCCGACCCCGAGAAGAAGCGCAAGACCATCGGCCGGCTCTTCATCGAAGTGTTCGAGGAAGAGGCCAAGAAATTAGGCGGTGCGGATTTCCTGGCGCAAGGCACACTCTATCCCGACGTCATCGAAAGCGTCTCCTTCACCGGCGGCCCGTCGGTGACCATCAAGTCGCACCACAATGTCGGCGGCCTGCCCGCGCGTATGAACATGCAGCTGGTCGAGCCGCTGCGCGAACTGTTCAAGGATGAGGTGAGGGCGCTCGGCAAGGAACTCGGCCTGCCCGAAAGTTTTATCGGCCGCCATCCGTTCCCGGGGCCCGGCCTCGCCATCCGCTGCCCAGGCGGCATCACCCGCGAAAAGCTCGAAATCCTGCGCGAGGCCGACGCCATCTATCTCGACGAGATCCGCAAAGCCGGCCTCTACGACGCCATCTGGCAGGCTTTCGCCGTGCTTTTGCCGGTGCAGACCGTCGGCGTGATGGGCGACGGCCGCACCTACGAATTCGTCTGCGCGCTACGCGCCGTCACCTCGGTCGACGGCATGACGGCGGATTTCTACCACTACGACATGGCTTTCCTCGGCGCCGCCGCCACCCGCATCATCAACGAGGTCAAGGGCATCAACCGTGTTGTTTACGACGTGACCTCGAAACCGCCAGGGACGATCGAGTGGGAATGAAGCTGCATCCTTTTCTACCTTTCGGCAACTATCGGTCGGGCAACGTAAATCACTGAAATTTCAAATCTTTTCTCTTGAGGACTATCGGTATCGATCGCCTCCAAGCGAGAACATCTGACGGTAAGCCGGACGGTATAGATCTCTGCTCCCTCTACACGAATGCTCTATACCGTCAGAGCGTTGATCAGCAGCTAACGCTGAAGATTTCATCTAGCTTATTGAAAATTAAGTGTTTTATTCGGGGGTTGACGGTAAAATCGTTGACGGTAAAATTGGGGGCGAAGATTCCCTAAATTGTCCTTGGTTACTCCCCATGCTGACCGACATCGCCATTAAGCGACTGAAACCAAAAGATAAAATCTATAAGGTCGCCGATCGTGACGGTATGTATGCGACCGTCTCTCCGGCCGGGCAAATCGCATTCCGATACGACTATCGGATAAACGGCCGACGAGAGACTGTGACCCTGGGCCGTTACGGTGCGGGAGGCATCACCCTGTCAGAAGCGAGGGACCGCTGCCTAGACGCTCGCAGGCTGGTTGCCGAGGGGAAGTCGCCGGCACAGGAAAAGCAGCGCGCTAAGCGGCGTCGGCTAACCGTTGGAACTTTTGGCGATGCCGGTAAGGACTGGTTCAAGAACGCTGCGATGGCGGACAGCACGCGATCTATGCGCAAGGTCATTTTCGATCGAGACATTTTGCCGATCTGGGAGAAGCGGCTCCTAACCGAAATCACACCTGACGATTTGCGGGAACTCTGCATCAAGGTGAAGAACCGCGGTGCCCCGGCAACTGCGATCCACGTCCGGGATATCGTGAAGCAGATCTATGGCTATGTCATGCTGAACGGCGAGAAGATCTCCAATCCCGCGGACGAGGTGGGGCCCTCTTCGATAGCCACCTTTGAGCCGAAGGACCGGGCCTTGTCTCCTTCGGAAATCCGCATCATGCTCAAAGAGTTGGAAAATGTGCCTACACTGCCGACCATTCGTCTAGGCCTCAAGCTGATATTGCTCACGGTGGTGCGAAAGAGCGAGCTGCTAGATGCAACGTGGGACGAGGTCGATTTTGAGAACGCCGTGTGGCGCATTCCAAAAGAGCGGATGAAGCGAAAGAAGGCCCATAACGTCTACCTGTCGCGCCAGTCCCTGGACATTATGATAGCGCTCAAGACATGTGCGGCGAACTCGCAATATGTACTGCCCTCCCGCTACGATGCCGACGAGCCAATGTCGCGCGCCACCTTTAACCGGGTCACCATGGCGATCGTCGCCCGCGCAAAGAAGCAAAACCTCCCGCTGGCGCCCTTCACGGTGCACGACCTACGTCGCACGGGCTCAACGCTGCTAAACGAAATCGGATTCAATCGGGACTGGATTGAAAAATGCCTCGCTCACGAAGACAGCCGCTCATCACGCGGGGTCTACAACAGAGCTGAGTATGAGCCGCAGCGTCGCCACATGCTGCAGGAATGGGCCGATATGATTGACGCGTGGGCGGCAGGCAAGAAGCACACCCCGGCACTTCAGCCGACGGTAGAAGCGGCGATTACCCTTGATCCGACTTGACTGGTCTCGATTTCCGCAGCCTTACATTGGGGGGGGCAACAGGCTCGATCCTTCCGGCGGATGACATGTTCCGTCGCTCCTCGACCCAAGCCTCGATTTCTGCCAGGTCCCAGACGACGCAGCGGGGCGTGAGATTGAATCGTCGCGGAAATTCGCCACGTTGTTCCATCTCATAGATCGTCGTGTCGGACAGCGGAATGATTTCACGCAGCTGGGGTCGGCGGACAGTTCGCACCACTTGACGCGAAGAAATGTGCGGCAGAACCGGTAGAGGGCTCGAAGTCTCGGTCTCGACCAGCTCTCGCCCATCTCGTCGAGAAGATTGCTGCCACTTGGCCATTGGTGTAACCGCGTAAATCCTAATCAAGACGCAGAATTTGCCAGATTGTGTGCGACGTCGATATTACCCTCATCTACTACTAAGCCTCGTCGCTCTCCCTGCTTTTAAACATGTGGGTGGTCGGTCATACGTGCTGGTTTTCTGCAGCCGTCCTTTCTTGTGCGGGGGCGAAACGAGCGACGATGCAAGATTATCATTCGTTCTTGTGCGCCGACAGGCTGTGCGTTTGGGCTGAAAATAATGGCGAAAAGCGCACGGGCGATTTACCCTCGAAGTCATGATTCGCCTCGATCCCGCGACCGCCAACTCCGCCGCGCCGCCCACCGTTCCGGCCTGGGCGCTCGCGACCGGCCGCGACACCAGCGACGCCGACGCTGTCTTCAAGGCCGGCGCCGCGCTGGTGACGCTCGACACGCTGGCCCGCGCGCAGCCCAGCTGGTCCGGCGCCTGGCGCCAGCGGCTGGCGCTCAAATGCGCCGCCGCCAGCATGCGGCTGGGCGGCCGCGGCGAGGACGCGTCCGCCTTGCGCGATGTCTGGCATTTGCGCCCGGCCGGCGCCGATCCCGGCCCCGCCGGCGCCATCTATAGCGCCTGGCGGCAGTTGGCCGTGCAGCCGCCGGTGGTCAGCCCCGATCGGCTGGCAAAAGTGGCCGAGATGCTCGGGCTCGCCTGGGACGACGAGGCGGTCGCCGACCTCTGTACACACATCGAAGATCTCGCGGCGGCGCAGCGGCCGGCGCCGTTCGCCGCCGCGGCGATCGCCGCTCACATTGTCTCGGTGCGGCCCGACTCCGAGCTTTTGGCCTGGTGGCTGGCCGACCTGGCGCTGGCGCAAGGCCTGCGCTGGCCGCGGCCGCTGCCGCTCCTGATGGTGCAGGCCTTTGCTCCGCCCTCCCGCGCCGAGGCGGGCGGTGCCAGGCGGGTCCGACCCGGGGACAAAAATTTTGAGCGGGCGGTTTGCGTGGCGTTGGTTCAAGCTGTGGCCGATGCCTGCCGGCTGGCGGTCGAGTTGTCGCGTCGCGCCGAAAAACTTCTCGCGGTGGTGCCGAAACTGCGCGCCAGGGGCGCCGGCGACGTGATTTTTTTGCTCCTGAATGAAGACGTCGTCTCCGGATCGCTGACGACGAAGAACCTGTCGCGCTTTGCGGCGCGGCGGCTGTTCGAGCGGCTGCTGCAACTGGATGCCGTGCGAGAGCTCTCCGGCCGTCCGACCTTCCGGCTGTTTGGGCTGTAGCGATGAGCGAGGCAGCCCGAGCCGAACGCCCGCGAGACAAGGGTGGTGTCCAGCGAATGCTGGTCGACACCGAGCTCGCGCACCTGCCGCCAGAACTGCGCTGGCGCGAATGGATGGGCCGCGTCGAAGCGGTGATCTTTGCGGCAAATGAACCGGTGACACGTAGTGTCCTCGCGCGGGTGGTGGGAAGAAACTGCAACATCGACCTGGTTATCGACGACATTCGCGCCGAGCTCGCCGGCCGCCCTTATGAGCTGGTCGCGGTCGCCGGCGGCTGGCAGCACCGGACCAAGAAAGCCTTTGGCGACGTCATCCACGCCGCCTTCGGCACACCTGCGGGGCAAGGGGCGAAAGAATTGTCGCAGTCTGAGTCGCTCGTTTTGATGTGCATTGCTTATTTTCAGCCGATCACGCGCGGCGAACTGTCGAGCTTTTTCGGCAAGGAGGTGTCGCGCGATCTGATCGGCGCTGCGCGCGCAGGATCTCATCGTCCCGGGGCCGCGCAGCCCGCAGCCGGGCGCGCCTTACACCTATGTGACGACCAAAAATTTCCTGTCGCAGTTCGGGTTCGACACGCTGCGCCAGCTGCCGGATTTCGAGGCGCTCGAGGACGCTAGGCTGCTGTCGAAGGAGAAGCTGCTCGCGGGTGACATCTTGCCAGGGTTTGCAGACATCGACGTTGATGGTCCCAGCGCTGCGCTCGACGGATAGATGATCCCCATCACGGAGGGACAATCCACGCGATCTCGCCGCTTGTCAGATAGACAATTGCGCCGCGCATGGCGCCGGTCGCCGACAGGTAGTCACGCAGCTGCTGCACATGTGATTCACGCACCGCAGGTGTGGGATGGACATCGGATTTCCAATCGATGGCGGCGTCGACACGGTCTTCGATGATCGCCAAAGCGTCGGCCCGCCCGGCAACAAGGCTCACCTCATCGCGCCCCCAGATTGCCATCTCGGGCACAAGGTGAGGCCGCAGTTCGGCGATCTGTGGCAAAGCGAGCCCGCGGAGGGCCGCTGCTCCCATCTCATTGGGATCGGGCCGAGGTCCATCGTCATTTACGTCGGTCACCAATTGATTGAGCAGTTCGCGAGCGCGGTTAACGCTTGCGTCGAGTTCTCCCGCAAGCTCGCCGGTCAGAAGCTCTTCCATCAGCTTGTGAAGGATGACGCCGCGGCGGGCTCCGGCACCGACCACCTCGAAATGCTCAATGTGGCTCTCCGAAGTTACGACGCCCTCGAGAGGGTCGCCGAGTCGATCGGCATCGTGTTCGCTGGGTCGGCGCCACACGATCGGCGGCGCGCTTTCCTCGACGCATCGCTGCTCGGCGGCAAAAATGTCGGAAGACTGCTCGTTGGGCAGAGACGCCGGTGCCGGCATTTTGCGCCGGGCAAAGGACGTAAGGTCCAGCTCAGGAATGTCGCACTGACGCAGGTCTATTGAGCTGAACCAGGAATCTTTCGACGCCTGGGGGATGTGAGGGAGGATCAGGAGATCCCGTGCCCGTGTGCAGGCCACATACCAAATCCGCTCGCGTTGATTGCCGTCTTCCAGGCTTTCCGCGGCACGCGCTGCAGCCAGCTCCGGCGGTGCGACGCCGCCGAGCATCCAATGCAGGCTGTTATCGGATTGCCGATGCACGAACTGGTCCGGCCGGTAGAGTTCGGTTGTGGAATTGACCGGAATGACCACCGGCCATTCCAACCCCTTGGCGCTGTGAATGGTCACGACCTCGACGGCGTCCGCAGCAGCGTCGATGCGTCCCTCCTGCGCCCGCGCCCTGCGCTCCCAATCCGACTGAAGATCTCGAATGAAGGCCCGCAGGCCAGCGACCGAATAGCCGCGCGCTCTTTCGATCAGGGCGTCGAGATTGGCGAGAGCGCGCGCATTTCGGTTGCCATGCCGCGCCGCTATGATCACGCGAACGTTCAAGCGCTCGATGACATCCGCAAGGATCAGGCTCGGGGTCACGATCGACGCCCGTCGGCGAAGTTGTTGCAGCTCGACGAGAATATGCCTTGCCACTTGATGCTGAACCAATTCCGGATCCGTTTGGACAGTGAAAAAGCTCTGGCCTTCTTCCTTTTCGGCAACCGCCGCGGTGATGTCGAGGAGCTCCTGTTCGCTCAAACCCACCAGCGGCCCACGCATCAGCGCGCCAAAAGCCAGCGTGTCGGAGGAATCGGCCAGGACCCGCAAGAGCGCCAGGATGTCCTGTGTCTCCTGCCGCCGCATCAGCGTCTGACCGGCTTGCGAGGAGACCGCAAGGCCACGCTGCTCGAGCGCCCGCTCGTAGCGCCACAGCTCCGTGTGTCCCGGCGAAAGCAGCGCGATGTCGCCGGCCTGCAGCAGTGTGCATGTCTTGTCGGCGCGTTGTATCGACACATTGCCGATCAAGGCGGCGCAGATGTCGGCAACCCGCTCCGCCTCGGCCTCGCGAAACATCTCTGCGTAGATGCGTCCCTCGGTCGCGACCTCGACGGTGAAGCGCGCCACGCAAGGAAGCGGGTGCGACGCTTCGAACAGCGTGGGCGCGAGCGCGACATATCGGGGCTGCGACGGCTTGGCAAAGACCGGCTCGAAGCAGGCATTCACATGGTCAATGATCGGGCTCAGCGATCGGAAATTGGCGGTGATCTCGAGCACCGCGCCATGATCCTGGCCATCGATCAACTGGCGGCAGAGTTCGTAGGCTTCGATGTCCGCGCCGCGGAAACGGTAGATCGCCTGTTTCGGATCGCCGACGAGGAACAGCGAACCGGGCCGCAGCTCCGACTTCTCCCATCGTTCTGGCCGCGCTTGGGTCGCGGCGATCGAGAACAAAATCTCGTTCTGGATGCCGTCGGTGTCCTGGAACTCATCGACCAGGATGTAGCGATAGCGCTGGCCGATGGCCTGACGCACCTCTTCATGGTCGCGGACCAGCGAGCGAACATGGATCAGCAAGTCGTCGAAGTCCAGGACGGCGGCCGCGCGCTTGCGCGCCTGATAGCTTTCGAGCAGCTGGTCGAGTGAGGCCGACAACGAGCACACAAGCGTGCTGGCGATCTGGCCGACGAGCTCGCTCCATGCGATGACAACCGTTTCATAAAGCGCCCGGCCGTCAACTGAACCTGTGTCGTTGCGGTGAGCGCCGAAGCCTCGGGCCGCATCTTCGTAGCCTTTGAGTTGCAGGCCCTGGCGCTCGAAGAGACGGCCGGTTCCCGGATCGCAAAGCCGCCACAGGGTTCCGAAATCCGCTTTGCTTGCGAGGCAATTCTGATAGCGCTCTGCGAGCCGGCGCAATTCGTGCGCGATCTCGGAGAGCCATCTGTCGGGTTCGACGCTCGCCTGCCATCGGTCGAAATCATCCACCGCCTGGACGAAATCGATGTCGGGCCGCGCGTCGAGCGACGTAGGGATCGGTTGGGCATCGGGGTGCTTGCGCCGAAGGTTCGCGAGTTCGCGAATGAGGTCGACGACCTGAAGGGGGATTTCCTCGGCCAGCACGACGATCGGATCGCCTTCCGCCGCGTCTGTCGCAAGCCGTCGCGAGAACCAGGCCGAGAGCTCGGCCATGAACAGATTGTCGGCCACCGTCGCATCGACCACACGGGCGCCGGGGTCGAGGCCTGCCCGCAATCCATGGCTGCGGATGATCGCCTGGCAAAATCCATGAATGGTCGTCGCCGTCAGTTGATCTAGGCGAGGAGAGGCAGCAACAAGCGCTTCGCGTTGCCGCTCCGAAAGGCCCTGCGGAAGAACCGCTTGAAGGAAAGCAGGAACATTGCCCGCCAGCAGCGCGTCGATCGTCTTCCTGATCCGGCGCGCGAGCTCGCTCGCCGCGAGTTCCGTGAAGGTGATTGCCGCGATGTCACCCGGTTGATGGCCGGCTGCGAGCATCATCGCCACACGACCGGCCATCAGCGAGGTCTTGCCGGTTCCCGCGGCCGCTTCCACCAGCAGGATCGACAAGAAATCGGTCATGGCCCGGCAACGGGCCTCTTGGTCGACAAGCATCATGTCGAGGCGCTCCACAGCCGGTTGAGGGGCTGGTTCGCCGTCCGGAACTCGGAGGCCTTGCGGCGCAGATAGCTTTCACGATCGGCGGGAAGAGCAAGGCGCATATCGTCATAATCGATGTCCTGCTCCCAACGCGGCGCGATCCGGCCGCTGCGCAGGATCGTCATGGCCGCCGACAGATAGCCCACCGCCTCGCCCACCGCACCATCGAGCTCGTCACCCTTGAGTTCGAAAGTTATGGGATCGTCGGCGAGATAGACGAGGCGCGCCACGACCGTCCTGACTTCGGGCAGCAGCGCCCGGGCCGCGATCGCGTACAGCACGCGCTGCAGTTCCCGTCCCTGGCCCAGCGCGATGCGCTGATGCTTTGGCGGCGGTTTGGCGCTCTTGTAGTCGGTGATGCGTGCGCCATCGCCCGTGGCACGGATGTCGAGCCGATCCATGCGGCCGCCGAACACCAGCCCGGTCTGCTCGATCGGCACCACGACCGTCGTGTCCCACGGCGCCTCTTCCTCCGTGCCATCCTGCTGACCGAACAGCACCTCCGTCCAGCTGCGCGTATCGGGTCTGACCTGATCGTCGGCGGCAAGGCCACGGGCCGTGCGACGCGCGGCCTCGCTCACCGTATGGCGCCAAAGGATCGGTGGCGGAACGGAACGCTGCAGTGGCCAGGCGTGCAGGATCGCGCTCGAAGCGTCCATGATCGCAGCTTCGATCTCGTCAGCGCTGGCGCGCGCGAACCCCGGCGTCGGCTCGAGCGCTGCGATGGCGCCGCTGATCAGCTCATGCACCAGCTCGCCGAATGAGGCCGCACCGAGCTGCAGCGGGTCGGATTGGAACTGGATAGAGCGCCAGCCCAAGGCGTAACGCCAGACAAATCCGAGCGGATCGCGCAGCAGCCTCTGGAGCGACGTCGTCGACTGGACCCGCGACAAGGCTCTGTCGATCGCTGGATGATTGGCGCCTGATAGGCCGTCATGTGGCGTCAATGTCGACGGCCGTTGCCAATTGCGCCAGCAAAGCTGGCTCTGGCGAACATGGGCGAGTTGGCCGGCATCGCGCGGTCTCGCCAATACCCTGTCCGCCTCACTGAAGGCATGCCCCGGGATGCGATCGCGCTTGTGCACAATCTCCCCCGATGGCCAGAGCGAGCTTGGCGACAGAACGCTGCCCTTGGCGTTGCGCAGCGAGCGCGACAGGACGAGTTGTTCGCGGGTGTGCGCCTCGATAATCTTGAAATGCTGCCGGTCGCGGTCGGCGACCCCCACAGGATGAAGCCTGCGGCGATCGAGCAAATGGTGCGGCAGCAGCGGGTCGTCGTTTTCCGACCGCGGCCAGGACCGGGTGGTGAGGCCGAGCAGGCGGGTATACGGTCGCGGACAGGCCGCCAGTTGCGAGGCGGGGCACCAAACGACGCTGTTGGCCGGGTCACGCTGATCGGCGACGCGCAACGCCTGCAAGGACAGGGCGATGGCTTGTGCCGGCGCGCTTCGCAGACCCTCCTCCCACATCGCCAGGCCGGCGCCGCTCAGCAACCGCGCACCCGCCTCTGCCGCCATGTCGGCGCCGCGCGCGAGCAGTTCGAGAACAGGAAGCAGGATCTGCTCGCTAAGCAGGCCGTCGGCGCGGTGCGGTCTCGCCGCCGACAGGACTTCGCGCCACTGGTCGAGGCTGCGCAAGCCGGCGCTGCGCGGGATCGCGACGAACCAGTCCGAGGGAAGCCGGCCCGCGAACGGGTGCGCGGGCAAGCGCCGGATCAGGCGCCATACCCGCTCCTGGTTGAGCCCGTTTGCGAGAATGTCGGCCAGTGCGGCACCGGCCTGGCCCTCTTGCGTGCTCAAGGCAGGCACGCCATGAGAGAAATACAACGGCAACCCGGCGCTTCGTGCGTAGGCCAGGAAATGATCGTCCCAGTCCTGCGTCGACGTCGCGGCAATGGCGATGTCCTTTGCTTGAACCTTGCCTGAGCCGAGCAGCTGGCGTGTCCAGCGTAGGGCCTCGATGACCTCCGACTTGGGGTCCGCGCTCGCTTCGACCGTTGTTCGGACCGGAGTAGTCGCCGGCTTCTTCCGGATCGACCCTCTGAACCATGGTTGCTCGACAGGTTCCGGCAACTCCCAGATGAGATCGGTGACGCGCGCGAGCTCGTTGACAAGCGGCCGCCAAAGCGGATCGACGTCCACCAGTCTCGACAGCGTCACCGAACCCAACAGTCTGCGCGCAAGATCGATCCGCCTGCCGGCGGCGTCGCGTAGATCGCGCGGCAGCATGTGCGCGGGTGGGATGTGATCGCGAACGTAGGTCTCGATGCGATAAAGGTCGTCAAACCGCGGCGCTTCGCCTGCCAGTGACGACAGATCGAGATCCGCCCGCCAGGCGCAATCGAGCGCATGGAGAACGGCGCGTGGCATTCCCGGCAAGCCGGCTACGGTTGCGATGTCGCCAAAACTCTCGGACGCGAGCGCGGCCTGGATCGCCGGATAGAGCACGTCCGTGCCAGCCGGTGTGGCAAAGCCGCCAACCAGGCGTGCCGCCAGCAGGGGCAGGGTGACGATCTCGCGGCCGATTGCTCCCTCTCGTGCCGCGGCGCCGCGGGCGCTGCGCAGCGCCAGCATGCCATCGACGACGTGGGTGGAGCGAATGGGCATCGGGTTTTCGTGTGTTCTCTCAACGGGGCACTGTGATCGCCCAAGATCACCGGCTATTGAAGATCAGGCAAAGAAAAACTTCGGACTTTGGGGACGGAAATGCAGCTGAGCAAGCTGAGCATTAGGAATTTCAGGAATTTTCAGTCGATCGACGTCGCTCTGGCCGGCAATGTCGTGCTGCTCGGCGAGAACCGGGTCGGCAAGAGCAATCTGCTCTTCGCGATCCAGCTCATCCTCGATCCGACCATGCCCGATTCGGCACGACAGCTGAAGCTCACCGATTTCTGGGATGGCGGGCCACCTGACTATAGCGCGCCCATTGAGGTGCACCTGGAAATCTCCGATTTCACGACGGACATGGCGCTGACGGCGCTTTTGACCGATTTCCGGGCGCCCCATGATCCAAACATCGCTCGCCTGAGCTACGTCTTCCGCAAGAAGGCGGACGTCGCGGGCCCGCCGCAGTCCGGCGCCGACTGCGAATTTCTGGTCTTCGGCGGTGGCGACGAAACGCGTTCGCTGCCGAGCAAGCTGCGTCGGCGCATTGCGATCGATCTGCTCGACGCCTTGCGGGACGCCGAAGGCCAACTCGGCAGTTGGCGGGCTTCCCCACTGCGTCATCTCCTCGAAGAGGCCGTCTCGGGCATCAGCCGTCCGGATCTCGACACCGTGGCGGCCGAACTCGACAAGGCGAGCAAGGCGCTTGAGGCTTTTCCGACCATCAAGACGCTTGAAGATGAACTGCGCGCCGGCATTGCCCACCTGTCCGGAAAGGCGCATGACATCGACGCCCGTTTGAGATTCGCGCCCGCCGACCCGCTGCGTCTCTTCCGGGCGATTGCGATGTTCATCGACGGCGGCAAACGTGGCATCGCCGAGGCCAGCCTCGGATCGGCGAACGTTGCGTTGCTGGCGCTGAAGCTTGCGGAATTCGCCTGGCGTCGGAAGAAGAACGAACGAAACTTTTCGCTGCTTTGCATCGAGGAGCCGGAAGCGCATCTTCACCCGCACCTCCAGCGATCGGTTTTTTCCAAGCTGCTTGGTAAGGCCGAAGCTTCCCAGGCCATGATCGTCACCAGCCACTCGCCAACCCTGGCTGCGGTAGCGCCGTTGCGATCGATCGTCCAGCTGAAGAGGAGAGGGGGCGCGACGCAGGCGTTCTCGCTCGCGAACCTGCCGGTGACATCCGACGAGCTCGACGATCTGGAAAACTATCTTGATGCGACGCGCGCCGAGCTGCTGTTCGCGCGCGGCGCGATCTTCGTCGAAGGCGATGCGGAAGAGGCGCTCATGCCCGTCTTCGCTTCGTCCCTCGGCCATTCGCTCGACGATCTCGGCATCACCGTCTGCAATGTCGCCGGCACGAACTTTCGCCCTTATGTCAAGCTCGCCGAGGCGCTGGCGCTGCCCTATTGCGTCATCACCGACTGGGATCCACTTGACGGCAGCAAGCCGCCTCTGGGCAATAAGCGCACTCTCGATCTGTGCCAAGACATGCGCATTCTTCGAGGAATTCCTGTCTTAACGCCGGCCGAATTGGCGGCATGGCAGGCAGTGGATTATACCGCCTTCAGTTTGGAGGCGACGAAGTCCAACATTTTCCTGAACGATCAGACCTTCGAAGTCTCCATTGCCGACACGCCCACCCTCTTGAATCCGCTCCTCGATATTCTCAGCGACCAGGATTTCGGATCTGTGCGGACCAAGCGAATTGCTGCCTGGGGGGCCGGCACGCCAGTCGATGCTGAACAACTGCTGGCCATGGTCGCGAGTGTCGGCAAGGGGCGGCTCGGCGCCCGGCTTGCGAAAAAGGCCGTCGGACTCCCACCGCCTCCCTACATCGCTGCCGCCCTCGCCGCCCTCGTAACCTTGGTCTCCAATGCTTAGCGACCGGGCCCTTCTTCAGGCCTTGGCTGAACTCAAGGGCAACCCGGAGCAGGCGGCCGCGGTCGTGGAGAAGGGCCATTGCGTGGTGCTGGCCGGTCCGGGAAGCGGCAAGACCAAGACGCTGACGACAGCGATGGCGCGCGCGCTGATCCAGGACGTGGCCGATCCTCGCGGCGTTGCCTGCATCACCTACAACAACGACTGCGCGATCGAACTGGAAACGCGGCTCGCGCGCCTCGGGATCATCCCGGGCGACCGGGCTTTCATCGGCACCGTGCATAGTTTCGCGCTGAGCCAGGTCATCGGTCCCTATGCGCGTTGCGTGCCTATTGGGCTTCCACCAGACTTCAAGGTCGCAAGCAAATCGCAAATGAAAGCCGCCGTCGAAACGGCGTACCAAAACTCGATCGGCGGTTACGGCAACCCACACGACCGATGGAAGTTCGCTTCGGAAAAGCGCCTTCGCGACGTCGACCGCACGCGACCCGAATGGCGGGGACACAATCCGGAATTGGCGGATTTCATCGAAGCCTACGAGGCTGAGCTGCGCCGGCAAGGCCTGATCGATTTCGACGACATGCCGCTGATCGCCTATCGCATGATCAGGGAGAATGGCTGGATCCGCGACGCGCTTCGCGCTCGCTTTCCTGTGTTGTTTGTCGACGAATACCAGGATCTCGGTCACGCGCTGCATGAGCTCGTCCTGCTGCTCTGCTTCGAGGGAGGGATTCGGCTCTTCGCGGTCGGCGACACCGACCAGTCGATCTATGCCTTCGCCGGCGCCAATCCCGAACTGCTGGAAAGCCTGACGCGCCGGCCCGATGTGCGGACGATCAGGCTTCGCTTCAATTACCGGTCGGGCGCGAAAATCATTCGGGCGTCGCTCGGCGCGCTTGGCGAGGAACGCGACTATCGCGGCATCGACGGCGCGCCCGACGGCGATCTGAGCTTCTGGCCGGTTCCCTACGGACACGACAACCAGGCTGACACGATCGCCGGCACAATCATTCCCAAGCTGTTGGAACAAGGGTTCGAGCTTGGAACAATCGCGGTTCTTTATCGGGCCGCCTGGCTCGGCGACAAGGTGGCGGCCGCCTTGAAAGAGGCGGGGATCCCTTTTGTCCGGACCGACACGAATGCGCTGGTCAAGAGAAGCTCCCGGCTGGCGCGGTTCGTCGAGGAATGCGCCCGCTGGATCACCGGCGGCTGGCGCAATGCCGAACCGCCATGCGCACGGCTGCTTTCACAGGCGCTGACGCTGGTCTACGGGCGCCACGCCAGCGAACGCGAGGAGCAGGAGCTGTCCGCGCAACTCATGGGGTTCCTCAACGCCTCGCTCGCAACCGCCGAGACGACCCACGTCTGGCTCCAGCGCTTTTCTCGTGAACTTGTTACGCCGTGGCGCAAAATTGCGCGCAACTCCGAACAGGAATGGGACGTCTGTGCGGAAATGATCGCCAACACCGATCCGGTCCGAGACCTCGATCTTCCCCTTGCGCACTTCGCCGGGCGGGTCGAGGGATCCGGTCGCGTCAACCTGAGCACCCTGCACAGCGCCAAAGGCAGGGAGTTCGATGCGGCCATCATATATGGAGTAAACGCTTCCGACATTCCGAGCACGCGCGACAAGCAGACTCCCGCGAGCCTTCGTGAGGCCAGGCGCTTGTTTTACGTCGGGGTGACGCGCCCGAAAAAACACCTCAGCCTGGTCTATCAGGAACACCACCACTCACCATGGGTCTTCGAGCTTTACCAGCGAAGTCAGCAGGATTGAATCCCGAGTAAATCGGCGTAGTCGACCAGCTCCTCATCCGAGCTGTGCCCCCATCCTGGCGGCCGACCTTCAGCCTGACGTTCAACATGCTCGACGTTGTCTAAATCACTCGGGTATATGTCTCTCCGTCGATCACCCGTTGCACTTGCTCACGGTTCCGTGCGCCTATCCGTTCGGCGATAGTCTCAGCTGGATGGACCTTCGCAAGCTCCCGAATAGCCCGGACCTGCTCAACTGAGAGGCGGTCATCTCGGCCGCAAATCTGGGCGACGGCCCAGGCGTCGTCCTTCCATTTTTCCGAGACCCAAGGGGCAGGAAGTCCCTTGCGGGGATGGTCACGTAACCAGTTTTCGAGAATACTGTCGCGCTCGTCGGGCAGCGGCACGACACGATCACCCAGCATGCCATTTTCACGAAGATATCGCAGACCCGACTTGCCTCCCGGGATCATATTGAGGCGCCGTTGGTCGTGCCAATGTCCGTCCACCAGCCATTCCTCCGTGGCATAGAGCCGTTCGATATCATCGGTGATCGCCATGACCTTGTGGTGGATGTAGGTCACACGGCCAGCCTCTGTCTCTTCGCGAAGCTTTCGGTGAAACAGCAAGGGGCTACCGGTCTCCATCGCTCGTCGATGTTCCGCCCAGCGCTTCTGCCAACTACGGGTCGTGACGCCGACATAGAAGAACCCATCGTCGGGATAAGACGATCCTGAACCGAAGATGTGCTGATAGAGAACGAAGCTCTTTCTCGGAAACGATTCCGGAGCCAGAAGGAGATGCGCTGGCGCCGAGAAGACCTGACTTGGATTCTTCACGCCGGGGATATGGGCGGAGAAATCCCGGCGCGCCGCAGCTGCCAGCAGTGCCTGATCCTCAACGACATCGAGACGAATTGTCGGGCTAAGGGCAAGTTCTTTCTCCGCAAGAGCGTGACCCGACAGAAACTGATCGGAACCCACCATCCGATGTCCCACCCTGACCTTCATCGGGAGTGCGATGAATATCGGCCTGTCGCCGAGCGCAACAAAGTGGACGACCGGAATGAGCTGACCCGGTTTCACCCGTATCACCCCGCCCTTGCGCTTGGCCATTCCCAGCCAGAGTGCGCCATACTCCGATCGACACCATTGGCGCAGCGAGGTTTCGACCTCGTGAAACCGGCGATGCATGGGTTTTGGCGCGAGATGCTCCCACCAGGCGCGATTGATCGAGACCACGAAACCTCCAGTTCAATTAGTTTATGACGTCTGCTGAAAGCGGACTTGTCCGATAAGGGCCGCCATTCGCGCTAGGTCCATGACGATCACCCATGATGGCCGTTTCGACGGTCGGTCGCCGCACGCCGGTCCGCCATGGGTTGGCTCGACCTATGTCAGAAGGACAGGCGTGCTATGATCCTCGCCGGCCTCACTGCTCGGACCGCCGGTGCTACGGTTTCTGGTATTTGGAAGGTCCTCAGATTTTGCGCTTTGGATGTCGAGCCCGGTATCGCCGCCTCTGCTGAAGCAATATCTTTCGCGCTTACCTGTAACGGCTTACAGGCTCCCTTCTCGTCCCAAAGGTTCTTGGCGATTGCGCTTCCCACGGCTGCAGTGATGGCGCTGGGTGCAACATCGTTCGGTGCGACCTGGCGCGCGGCGATCAACGCCTTGATTGCCTCGCCCAGGATCGCTGCGGAGTCGTCGAACTCGACGCCACGGACCTGATCGAACCTCTTCTCCGTGCTTCCGTCAACGATGCAGTGATGCGCAATGAAGATCCAGTCGTGGATCATGTAGGCTGGGGCGTAGCACCAAGGCGACAGCCCTTTGAAGACCTGCGCGATCTTCGGGATTGAGCCGCCGTCCGTGTACATGAGGCCCGGCTTGATCGTGCTTCCTGGTGCTGCCGGATCTGCCCGATGGAAGATCAAGGGATCATGAGGGTCGGGCACGAACAGGAAACTCCCGTCACCGGAACTGTTGCCCTCACCGACCCACATCACGAGCAAGCTGCCGGATATCTCACCGGTGGTAAGCTTCTGGTCTATGGAGCTGCACCCAGCTGCTGTTTCAACTGCGAGCGCGATCACGCTCGCAATGAAGCGACCTGCAAATCGCCGAGACAGGCGGATCTGATCGCTGAACGCATTGTGTCGCATCGTTCCAGCTCGGTCGAATAGGGTGCTGATGGTATTAGACGCTGCCAAACGAACGGACGAATTCAGAGAAAACCGACCCAATGGCTCTCGGCCACAATCGAGATTGGCAACGCCTCGTCGCGCCAGGCGGTCGCTTTGAAAATCTTGTCGCCAAACGATGAGTGCTTCCAAGACTCCGTGGCGTAGGCACCGATCACGAGCACGTCGGTCTTTTGCGTCAAACTGCCGGCGCGGCCGCCACGATCCGCTATGGCCTGCTCGCAGTATTTTCGCTGGCCATAATTGAACGTCCCGGTGAAACAGTACGACCGACCTTCAAAGGTCAAATGCGGAGGCGGATTGCAAAGGGGCAGGGTGGTCGGCTTCAACACTTCCCCGAGTTCGAAATCTCGGTTCGAGAAGCTGTTCAACGTATCGAGAAGTTCGGTGTGTTCATCGGCATCGAGCACGCCGTCCGCAAGGATTTCATTGACCCGTCTGTACAAGGTCCGGACGATCGGCTGATCGCTAATCTCGACATTGGCGGCCAGCCACTTTTGCAGGAACTCGACTTCCGCCTTGTTGATACTTCCGTCTGCAGCGAGGCCGCGCGCTAACCCAATCAACTCATCGATCTGCCGCGAAGAAATACGATCGCCGCCGACGCGATTGTAAAACTTGTCATCCATGAACCCCTCCCTAGCAAAGCGTCTCGCACGCTACCCCGTCACCATCCCTATCCAGCTTGCGGCCCCACGCACAGTTGTGCAGGTACCATTGGGCGTCTTCGCAGGAACTGATTTGCGAGCAGTACCGCCGGGGCTCGCACGAAAGGCCGCCGCTTTGCGCGACCAGCTTGCGACTGATGATGCCGAGCGGCTGGCTCGACGGCGCAGCCCCGTCGTCATGCGATGCGCGCCAGTCCCAAGGCGCGTCGAACTTGCCAACCCATAGTCCAAGCCTCGCCGCCTTGGCCTTGGCCTGCTGCGGCGCATAGGCGCCGTTGCTGTAGCGCGGCCAATCGAGCGCCTGGCCATGTTCGACCATCCACCCCGCTACGCTGGTGCCGTCGGCGCGCCGGCAGTCGCCGACGTAGCGGTAATAGCGATCCCAAGTCACGAAAGTGCACTGCACCGGCCGCGAGGCTGCCAGGAAACTATCCAGCGCTTCGGCCGATCGTCGGCCGCACGGATACTCGAAGCCCTTGGCGTCGTCGCAATATTGCTTGCTCTCTGGCGCGTCGATCCCGTTGAACCGAATGCGCTGGCCGTGGATCTCGATTGTGTCACCGTCAATGACGGACGCCACGCCAGTCATGGGGGCAGGCTTTGGCTCGATCCAGTTCGAAAGGGTGAGGTCGGGCAAGCGATGACTATGCAGAATGACCCTCTCAGTAGCGAAGGCTCCGACTGCGGCAGCGGTGACGAAGATCAACCGTCGCGGCACACTTGCCCACCGCAGTGCACGGGAGTGTTTTGCTCCGGTGCGCTTGCGCCAGCGATAAGAACGATTGTCGTAACGAGACCTATCCACACCCCACTCCCCAGCGGAGAGAATGCTCCTAAATGTAGCAGAGGTCTAGTGAAGTCTATTTGCCGAAGATTGCCTTAGGAGCTGATGGCCTCACTTGCCCTAGCGCAACAAGTGCTAGTGCCGATCCGAAGCTCGTTCCGAAGCCAATATGCTTAGCTTCGGAATTGTCGCAGCGTGGCATGGCCTCGAAGGCGATCAGCTATTGTCTTCGACCGGTGCACTCGGGCCATTTTTCTTAATCGAGTCGATGGCGTTCTGAGCGCTGGATTTGCTTGAATACCCCTCGGTCGAGAATATCACCTCGCTGTTGTACTTGAAGCGAACGCGATATTCGCCAGCTTTGTCCTTATAGATTTCGAACTTATGTGCCATGGGTGTGCCCTCCGTTGACAGTGAGAAGCTCGCAGGAATCGAGTTGGCCTTCAAGATCGCCTTGGCCCCTGCCAACAGGTGTTTTGCTTCTCGTTGGGCTACGGAAGCGGCGTGAGCATCCCTGAGGATGCGAGCGAGCTGCGATCGTGGCGAGCCGTTTGATCAGCCACAATGTTCAGTCTGGACAACCCGCCGGACAATGGATCGCGGCGTACGCGGGTCCGATTCGACGGCAGCTTTGCGCCTTCAGCACGTCGGACGTTGAGTGAGGCTAAGAGGAATCCCAGAAGCAGCCGTTGGTCCATGCAAAAGCAGATAGGGTAGATTCCGAATTTTGCGTGCGCTCAACATCGACGCAACCGCATACTTAAGAGCCAAGCGTCGCGACGGCTGTTCGAGGACTTGATGCAATCTGTTATTGGTTCCGAGTCTGAAAAATCCAAGTGCATCGTGGCAGATGGCAAAGAACGGCAACAGAGATGACTTCTCGCGCGCGACAAGGAGCCGGCTTGCAAGACAAGCGCGGTATCATTGTAGCAATCCAAGTTGCAGACGCCTGACGTCAGCGCCAACGAGTGATGGCGCAAAAGACATGGACATTGGCGTCGCCGCTCATATCTGCGCGGCAGCTTCCGGACCCGGCGCGCGTCGCTATCGCGCTGACATGACGACCGAACAGCGGAAATCGCATGAGAACGGTATTTGGCTCTGCCAGGACTGCGCCAAAGCCATCGATACGGATGATCCCGCATTCTCCGAGACCGTTTTGCACGGCTGGAAGAGCAAGCATGCTGTGGATATGTGGCGTAGCATTGTCCACAAAGTCTCCTTCGGACCCACCATGCCGCCGACCGTTGGAGAGATTGGTGCGCGTTTGCAGAAGGCGGCGGCGACCGACCTTGAAGTTTTCAGGCGTTCGCACAAATGGCCGCCGACGAACGTCAGCCTAATGCTCGAGGTAAAAGGCCAACCGGAGCCTGTTCTTGCGAGGGCACTCGGTCAAACGCTGGGTGCTATGGACGATCTAGTGATCGTTGCGGCTCCAGGCACAGGCAAGACATCGGCGCTGTTTCAGTTGGCGGAGGCCTCTGTCAGCTCGGCAAGCGGCACGCCCCTTGTAGTTTCCCTTTCGGACTGGTCGACCGGCCGTCTTACACTCATTGAGGCGATCCTGCGCAGGCCCGCGTTTAGCGGGTTCACGGAGACCGACCTCCGCACTGTTGCCGAGCAGCCGGGTGTCGTGTTCATGTTCGATAGCTGGAATGAACTTGGTGGTGAGGGGCGTCGCAGAGCTCGCGCCGAAATTGAGAGCCTTCGCGCGGAATTGCCCGCGGCGACCTTTATCGTCACAACTCGTCCGGAAATCTCTGACGTGCCGTTTGACGGCCAACTGCTGACAGTCCTTGAGCTCAGCGAACAGCAGCAAATGGACATAGCACGCGAGATCAAGGGCAAGCACGGCGTTCGTCTAGTCGATGAAGCGTGGCGGACCCCTGGCGTGCGCGAACTCGTAACAACGCCGCTCTACCTTACAGCACTGCTCTCCTTACCTGACGAGCAGCCGTTCCCGCGCACCAAGGAGGAAGTGCTGGGCCGCTTCATCGCCGCGCATGAGCGGCAAGCTCAGCATACGGAGCAGTTGAAGGCGGTTACGCATGGTCTGCAGCGCGTTTATTTGAGCGACTTGGCTGTCATCGCGACACGCGCTGCCAACACATCGATCACGGATACCAACGCGCGTCGTTCGATTTCGCAGACGGATGAGTTCTTAGTCGCCGACGGTCAACTCACCATCAAACCGCAGCCGGGTGATGTGCTTGACGCACTTGTGAGCCACCATCTGCTAGTGCGAACCGGAGGACCTGTTCACTATCGGTTCCAGCACCAGCAGTTTCAGGAATGGTACGCGTCAAGGGATGTCGAGCGCGCGATGCTCGAAAGCGTGGTCGACGAGAACGCGCGTCAAGAGTTGAAAGCCGATGTTCTGAACTCGACACCGTGGGAGGAACCGATCCTTTTCGCCGTGGAGCGCATGGCGCACGGCGACGAGCAACACCAGAGGGCATGCAGCGCCGCGATCCTCGCCGCCTTCGACGTCGATCCGATGTTGGCAGCCGATATGATTTTTCGTTCGACGGAAGCGGTATGGGCGCAAATTTCAAACGAAATCCAGAACCTTGTGCGGCGGTGGCACACCCCTGGGAAAATCGATCGTGCCGTGCGATTCATGGTCACATCCGGCCGCTCCGAATTCCGAGCTCTAGTATGGCCACTTATCACGAACCAAGATGACCAGAAAAGACTTCCTGCCTTGCGCGCGGCGCCCCGGTTTCGCCCGTCGGTGCTCGGACCGAATGCCATGGAAGACATCCTCGCCCTGCCTCCAAAAGTGCGGGCGACAGTTGTTTCCGAGATAGCTTATAGAAGCGGAATGGACGGTCTCGACCTTGCGGCACAAATCGCGAAGAGGGATCCTGACCCCGAACTGAAGGCCGAAGCGGTCGGTGCAATGTCCTTCCGCCGCGCCGATCGCCATGTTGCGGACGTATTGAGCACCACCGACGACGACACCTTGGACGTCATCTACCGAAAGGGCCATCTCGAAGAGATTGGAGAGAAGGCTGTACAAGACCGTATCGCGGCGGCACGTGCGCGTGCCGAGAATGAGATTTCCGATTACGAGCGGCTGCGCGCGATCGTGTACGCACGCGATGGCAAAGATCATAGCGCGGAGCTGACTGTGCTCGTCGCGACCATTGAAATTGAACTCACGCGAGGCGTTGAAGCCGGGTTGATCTACGAGGCCCGAAAGCAATACGAGCGAGCGGTCGCTCTTGGATTGCTGAGGCGCCTACGCGAAGGACGCGAACTGTTTTACGGCGCTGGCGACATTTTGGCCGCTTCCGGAATGGTGATCGAAGACGAAATCCTTCTAGATATCGCGATATCCGCACAAGATTGGAGAGATAGCCGTGCCGCTGCCGCAGCGTCCATCCTCGGTCCTGTTAGCGTCGGTAAACTCATCGATGCTGCGCTCGGCATTTTCGCCGAGATTGGGCAGCTTGGTAAATATGATAAAAGCTTGAGCGACCATTACTACAGTCTTCGCAATCGAATTGCGCAGACGCCCGGCGCCAGCCTTGTCGCCGCCGTCCAGGAGCGTGCTGCGGCAACCAGCAATGAAGAAATCTGTGCCCTTGCGGAACTCTTGTGTCGCCGTGATGAGGAAGGCGAGAGAGGGCGCCCGTTTCCGAAGGAAGCGAGCACAGCTGTTGTGCACTTGGTAGAGCAATGGGTTGAACGGTTGCTCGCGAGCGGCGACAACGCCACGCGAAACCAACTGTCCGTGATGGCGGACCTCATCGGTCATTTCCCTTCAGTCGCGCTGCTACCGTTGCTCAAGCGGCTGCTCGACAGCGAATTGTGCCGCTACCGGGCCTTCCTCGATCAGGCCGAGGCTGAACACTGGCAAGGCAAGGCGACGAACGAAGCGCGCACGAATTATCTGAACAGATATCAGAAAGCGTTCACAGCGATCAGCGCGCCAGAGACGACGGAACTGATGGTCAGCTATTTGGCCGATGAGCATTTTGGCGAAACTGCTGCCCTCGTGCTCAAGGTGCAGTGGATTCTCGCGAACGAACCCAAGAGCGATCGCGGCTTTCGTGGAAACGTGGACTTGACCCGCGTAGAGGAGATGCGAACGCTGCGCGCCCATCGCGCCACGCTAACCTGCAACGAAGCGGAAGCAATATTCGAGACGATTGTGCCGCTTATCGCCGATGGCGTCACCGAGGAGCAGAAGAAGCACGCGATCAAGCTGGCTATTCAAGCCGCGCGTCTGCCGCACGGCGAGCGCTCCGACACAATCAGCGCGCTCTTGTCGATCGCTCCACAAGGGGCGCGATCAAATTTTGTCCTGAACCTGATTCTCTCTGGCGAAACAATCCCGTTCGGCGTCGTGCAAGCCGGGATCGATGACGTCTTGGAAGATGCCAAAAAGCAGACTTGGATTCTGAACGAAGGTTGGCAGTTGAAGGCGTGGCTCCTTCTACTGCCATTTACCGACCATCCAGCGCAGCTTGCCGACACGATTGCGGCATTGCCGCCACGGCAGCGGGAGCCGCAATTCCTCGACGAGATGATCCGTGCCACCGAGTGGGTGCAGACACCAGAGATCGAGGAAGCCCTGTTCAAGCTCGCTGAGAATGATGGCACCTTCTACACCAATCACGCATGGCGCGATGCAGTGAGGCGTCGCAACACGTCCACATCGGCGCGCCGCTATCTAGACCTGGTCATTGAGGGCAAAATCGACGGCCGCTACAGCAGTCAGGAAATCGCTGGTTTGCTGAGTGCGCATTCAGAACTGCGCAACTACGCATATGGTCTGTTGGAACACGGCGTCTCGCCAAAGCTCGACCTACTGGCGAGTGCCGTGGCCGAGGTTAATGCCCCTGACGGTTTACTGTTTCTTGTGGGGCTGGAAAACCGACTTCGGCGCTCGTTGATCTCATGGCGAACCATTGAGAGAGCGGTCACCGAACACGTCGCCTCTGAACACTGGAGCGGCGCGTTCGATGTGCTTCCTGTCGCAGCAACTGAGCTACGGCGGAAGCTCTTGGCTATGACAACCGATGGCGGGCCTCACGATTTCGCAGCGCGCGCACTCCGTGAAATAGACCGCGTTCGCGACGATAACGGTGCACCTGAAGACGAGCCCCGCCATCCCGATTTGCCATCCGGTAAGCCGTGGCCGATCTTAGCACGCAATCCCGAAGCCGACGACGACGGCTGATCCTTACAGCTTTGGACTTGTTGCGCTGTCGCAGCGTGTTGTCAGGCGCAGGCTCGTCCGCTGGTTTTAGAACACGCTTCCTGCAGCAACAAACACGCTGCCGGGCAGAGCTGCGCCATCAGCCAGCCTATGTCGGCAAACGGCAGCTTTCCGGCTAGTCGTTCCGCAACCAGACCGTCTCCCAGCGGCCCCCTCCCGGGCCGCAGCCGGATCCCGATGACGACCACGCCCGGCCGCGACCTGCTCATCCGGATGCTGGAGACCCAAGCGGAGATGCGCGCCATGTTCAAGCAGTTCGGCACGGAAACGAAGGTCGAGTCGGTCGATAGCAGGTTCCGTCCTGTAGCCGGACGCGGCGAGGTACAAGGAACGGGGCCAACTCGTCGTCGGCGCGTTCGGCGTCGCTGGCGGCGGGATATCCTCCGCGAGAGGCTCCGCTAGTCCCTAGAAGTCGCTGAAGTCGAGGCTGACCAGCGGCCGCGTTAGCGGGATGCCCTTCTTCTCCACGTAGTCCACGAACATGTCTTCGAAGTGGTCGGACACTTCTGGGAAGCCGATCCGCCAGTACCCGCTTTCCTGCCGCTCGGTTGGCTCGTCGAAATAGATGAAGCCGTAGGTCTCCAGCAGCCGCAGTTCGCCTTCCGTATCGGGATAGCTGGAAATCCTGGCGAGCCTGTCGGCGTTGATCTCCATCTGGTCGCTCCCCCCAAACCGGCTCCTTCTCTCCCTCTCCCGCCGCTCGATCATCACTGCCAGGAACTCCCGGGTGATCCGGGGCAGCTTGGCAAGCGCTGCGGAGAGCTTCCTGAAGTCGTTCTCAGCCTCGGTCGCGAACTCCCCAAGGCCGTCGTCCTCGACGAACTTCCGGTACGCTGCCAGGTCCGACATGCGTGGCCGTGGCACCTCCTCGATGTACTTGAGCACGCTGGTCGGGAAGTTGCCTTCGGTGTCGGGCAGCTCCAGCTCGATGCGCACCCGCACCACTTCCGACCTGACGTGGTTGTAGAGCGTCTGCAGCACGTCCGCCTCGAGGTCCATGCATCGCTTGCAGAGGTCGTCGACATCCCAGATGTCAGCCTCGGTGAAGCCCGTGCGGGCGCACTGGTCGGGGTCGAGGGAATAGCTTCCCTGTTTCGCGCCGATCACCAGGACCTTGATGTTCTGGAAGTCCTTGAGCTGCTCGTCCGTGATCTTCTCGAGCGTCTCATTGACTTTCTTCGTGGTCTTCTCGGCAGTCACCTGGAACGCCCACCCCTTGGCCTTGTCGGCCAGGTCGAGGCCCGGAAAATTGCTGCGCTCGGCGTTGAGGTTCTCGAGCGACAGCGTCCAGAGGTGGTTAAGGATCACCTTGAAGAAATCCTCGAGATACCTGTTCAGGTCGGTGAGACCCAACTTGCCGCGAGTGGAAACCTGTCCCTTGATGTCGCTCAGCGCGTCGACGATTTCGCCGATAAAGTGCCCTCTGGTGATCATGCGCCGCCCCTCCCTTAGTACACTCTTTAGCAGCGCGCCGGCTCGCGGGGAAATAGCGCTGCGTCACAGGCAACGCATCTCAAATCGAGTTTGCTCATAGGTGTCTTCCGAATAGCGGTGACTCTCGCGCCGCCACGCGGCCTCCTGAAGTTCACGGCCATCCAAGGGGCACGCATGCGCCCCACCCACATGGTCGTCGTTCATTGCCATGCCGGACGGCAATCCGTTCACGGTCCCTGACATCGACCGCATGCATCGCGCGCCCGGCTGGTCCGGCATCGGTTAGCACTACCTCAGCGGCCTGAACGGCGAGATCTGGACCGGATCTCGGTCGACCGCGTCGGCGTCCATGTGCAAGGGTACAACACCGGGTCCGTCGGCGTCTTGCGTTCGAGCGACGCCGCCCAGAAGGCTGCTTTTCATCTAATCACCGAGTTTGTGCAGAAACCCGACTTGCATACTCGGCTGGTTCAAGCGCTTCGAATTGGTGGTAAGTGAATAGCGAGGATCGGTGACGAAGAAAGATCTTGGTAGTGACATCAACCGATACGTTCGAAACCCTGAAGCTCCGCGTGACAAAGGCTCTTGTCGGCTTCTCCAAGGGGTTTCCCGACGACCAATCTAGGTCCGACATCCTCAGTTCAAGACCCGATAAAAGGGACTTTCGTACCGGAACTCGTCCTATTCATGATGAGAAACGTCATGGGGTGGGCATGGTCAGGTCATGGAGAAAAGGTGCGCTGGACCGTCTATGGGAGTTTCAAAGACTTCCCAGTCCTTTTCGAGTATCGGAAGTTCGGTTTCGCGATAGGGATGAAAGGCGGCGACGCCAAGGATCGGCAGAGACTCGTTAATCAGCTCAAGACTGCGTTAAAACATGTCGAGACGTTCCTAGCGCCAATCGCGAAGCACCAAGTATCTCTTGGAGAGGTGTCTATCGCCAACCGATTCTGCGAGTTTGATAGCCGCTACAGGTTTTTTCGCGAGAAGGCGGACAAGGCCTATGCAAAGGCGAAGACGAAACCGCGGAAAGGCAAAACCAAGGGCAAAAAAGGTACAGTGAAGGATTTGATTTCGTCGGCCGTGGGCGACCTGACTTCCAGCATGAATAGGATGATGAAAGCCAATCACCAAGGCTTCTATTATTCAACGGCCATGGTCGATGCCTATTTCAGCCTCCTTGAACATCGGCTTGTGCTTCTACGCGCCTTCAGCGGAAAACCACTCGTTCCGGGTGAATTGCTAGAGTTCCTAGCCGGCAAGTGGGACGTAAAGCTCAATCAGATCGTGTCCGACGCGACCCTTTCAGCAGAGCCGCTCGGCAAGATGCGCGAAATCAAGGAACGAATCCGCAATCCTTTCGCGCATGGTGGTTTCGAAAACGACGGAGGATCCATCTTCTTCCATCGGCCGCGCGTAGGAGCCATCCCCACCAATTTCAGCCGTTTCGGCAACAGTGTCCGGTTTTCCTTCATCCCGATCGAGCAGGAGGACCATGCTGAAGTATGCGCCATCTTCGACAGCCTTGATGAGCTGCTCACCACCGGCGACCTCGAACGTCCACATCGGGTGATGGATGCGGGTGTCGACCCGTCCTACGATGAAGCCCACATCAAGAAGTACCATGCTGCAGTCAGCAGAGCCGACGAAGACTTGGAAGAATTTCTAGAGGGCTGGAGCCGCGAATTCATGATGCACGCCAACATGGACTACTGACCCTTCGAGTGTCGGACGAAGTCGCCCATGCGCCTCTGTGGCTCGCCGCTTGGATAGCGTCTGTCTCGCACAGTCGGCTTTGATTGAAGGCCGACACGCGCCTTAGGCGATGTGCGGGCCGACAACTTCGCTTAGAGCTGTCAGTCTGCTTTACCCAGCCCTCCAGTCCTTCCGGTCTCGAATAAACGGCAGGTTTCGGGGACGCGGTAAGCATTGCGAGCGGCGACGATGGGGTCGGGAGCATCGTTGAGATCAACCCGGGCTTACCGGCCGCCATTCGATCCGCGACGCTTGGAACAGCACAGTTCGGAAATAACCCAAAGTGGCCGCGCCATAAGTCGGCTCATTCAACATTGCGGGAAGCGGTGGCGGGTTGAACTTTTCATTCTGTAGCAGATGAGGCAGATTTCGCAATGTAATAGAGCCATATCAATTATTTGTTACTTTGGAATCTAAGTAGCAAGCAATGATACAATACTTTGGGAGCGAGGGAAATCTATCATGCTGAGGCAAGGGTTAACCGTTGCGGTTGGTGCGCTGCTTCTGACCGGTTGTGTGTCGGGAGCGCAGACGACAGCATATCAAGTCGACAATCAGCTGGTGGCGATCTCGGAAATCACAGGAGCAGTAAAGTGTGCCTTGGCGCTGTCCCTGCAGCGTGAAAGAGGAAGCGGCTATCCTAGACTTGAGGGAAATGTCGCGTCTATTGAGTATACTTTTCAGGTTGTCGACACATCGTCCTTCGGAGGGAGCTTGAACGCCGAGAAGGCGGGGCCATTCGTCTTCGCGTTTTCGGGCGGCACAGGTAGCGTGCTGCCGAAGTTCGGCGCATCCATTACCAAGACGAACACAGTCACCACCATCATAGATGGCACACTTGGTCTGCACTATAAGGACACCGCAGTCTGCGACGCCATTCCAGCGCGGATCCGAGCTGGACTTGGCTTTGAAAAGTGGCTGTCCAGGAGCATCGAGCAATTGAACGTCCAGGCGAAGTTCAGTCCCTACGGGGTCGTGGATTCGCTTCAGTTGAAGGCCAATTTCGGAGTGGTGAAAACCGGCAATGCCGGTGCAACCTTCGATTTTGTGTTCCTTGGCGGCGATGTCTCGGTCATGCAGTCGAGAAATGATGTACAGACGATTCAGATAACGCTTCAACCTCCTGGCGATAAGGTCAAGTATCCGAAGGTCATCGTGAACGGCGTGACCTGCGGGCGGCCTAAGGGCAAACCCTCAAAAGCCGAACTCGGCCCACTTAATTCAACGCCAAAGAAAGTGGAAAAAGTGCCTAAAAAGGACGAGAACAACAAGATCCAGGCACCGCCGTCGGCAGCGCCACCGACCAAAGGCTGCAGCACACCGCACGGACTTGGCTGCTTCGACGTTGCGCCCAAAACCGAATAGCGGGCGCATGATGCCTGCATCTGCCAACAGGTTTGCTCGGTGTCGAATCCCCGTCAGAGCCAAGGCGATTGGGTCTGCCTCATGATTCTTGCGCCATAAAGCTTATCCTGAAGGGCTTCGCTCCTGCTCTTGATGGCTTGGTTCAGAACGGTCAGGTTCGTGTCCCAGTGTCGCCCGACCGGAGTCGTGAGCAGCTCAATATCTTTACCCTTGATCCAAAGATTGCCTCGCCCGTCGATCGTCTTCGCGAGAACTTCGTGGGCGGCAAATGCGGTCGCATGGTCTGCGGCGTGTAGGTAGCGTCGATACCACTCGCGCGCCCACCTGTTTCGACGATAGTGATCACTGCCAGTCGCGTAAACCTCGGCCAGCCAGCCTGTCCGTGGCTTCCTCGCCTCGAACTCGGTCCATATCTTTTCGAATGCGGGTGTCAGATCGCAGAAACCCAGGAGCGTGTAAGCCCGCGCGATCCGGGCCGCATCGCCACTGGCCTCGTCATCGCGAATGGTGGTCTCAAGCCAGCTCGATTGACCGTGCTGGATGGCGGCCCTCGCCATGTCAAGCAACACATTGTCAGTCGTGCAGAGGTCAAGAGCCTCCCGGCGTCCTTCATCTCCGGCAGCGCATGCTGGCGCCTCAATTGGCAACAGGGTTATCCGGGGGTTCTTTATGATACCTCGGTCCCTTGCGTCATTCAACTTCCGCCACAACGGGATGCCAGCCGCGGGCAAGGATCGAATGAGTCCCTCACACAGGGCAATGAGAGGAAATTCATCGAGCGTATCAACGTTCGAAATTTGGTTACGCTCGTCGAGCCAAGCGTCCAACCAGGCCACGAGGCTCGCCCCTTGCTTCGCAATCAAGATGGTCATCGGCAGGTCGTGGTTTGCCCAATATCTCGGGTAGGACCAGGAGCCTCCCTTTTGATCCAGCCTGTCGAAGGCACCGCGAACGAAGTCATGATATTTTTGCAGTGCGACCGGGTCTTCAGGATTTCGTTGAAGCATGACGGCCCAAATTTCGGGATCCGCCTCTTCCATCAGTTCCGGGCGTTGCAGAATCTCGCTTGCAGCAAGCAACGCCAATGATCCCCGGCAGCGGTCTTTGAGGTTCTTCGCATCCGCAGCTTTCCATCCGCTATCGGCGATCTCCTGCAGCACCTGAGTGTCGCGTGTCTCTGGTGCCAGTTCGAAGGCGGCGCTGCGTATTTCTGCGTCCACGCTGCTGACAAGTGGCGCCAAATTTGACCAACCATCCAGAGCCTCTTCATCAGCTATGGCGCCCAGGAGCAGAAGCCCGCCGAGCACGTCATCGCGAGGACCGGTTAGCGGGAATCTGGAAAGGCGCGATCGTATGGCTGATTGTCCACAACGCAGCAGCACCTTCTCGATCCTGGCGAGGATCGGCAGCTTCAGACAATCGTCGAGCACTCTATCCAGCAGTTGTTCCGGCTCGAGGTCCCAAAGCCGCAATTCCAGCTCGCGTGCTCGCCACCAAGGAAGATCATCGTCCTTCGCGATGGCCGAGGCGTCGATCAAATCCTTGATGGCATCGGCGATGAGAAGTCTCTCCTCCTGTCTATACAGTAGCGAAAGTCGGTTGGCCTCGGCCACAAGACGTTGCAATTCGAGTTCGTTTCGCTTCGGGGCGCTCAGGGCCGCCAAGCGAACGATTTGTTGCAGGAGATTTGGGTCTGTGCGGGCCAACATAGGTTTTAGGCGCTCAAAACGATTGTCGTCGTCACTCGACTGGCGCCCGAGCAGCCAAAGCTGGTCGCCTGCGAACTTGGCATCCTGGTTCGCTACGCAAGCGTTCGGATCAAGCGGGCTCTGGGCATCCGCGCGGTCTGCAAAGACTGTAGGTGGCTTGTCCTTTACCAACGCAGCCAGTCGCGCCCCAGCGACAGCGTCTCCAAGAGCCTCCAGAAGCCATTGCCCGCCAGTTAGCGCAATGTCATCACCTGTTGCGATCAGTTCGTCCACGGCCTTCACCAGCGCAGCATGAAAATCGCCAGATTTGCCGCCGCCCAGTCGCAAGACCCAGGCCAACTCCTCGAAATGATTGGCGGTGGCCATGATTGCCCGGCTGATTGCCCAGGCAAGGAACGCGTCAGTGAATGCCTGCAGCGGCAGGAACGAAAGAATCCCGAACACCCGGTGAGCGAGCCAACTCACGTCGCCCGTGGCCACAAGCTCAACGGTCGGGCAGGTCGACGATATCGGCGAGTCATTCCATCGTTTCAGGTTGTCATGAGTTCGCTTGCGATTTGTGACCGATCGCTCGGAGTTCGGATCAATCTGACCAAGGAAGCGTCCGTCGTCTGGGTCTGCCCAGAGCCATCCCAGCCAGATCGTCACCTGCCTGACGAGGCGTGGCGCGATCTCTGCGAAGGAATAGGCTCGTGCCAGTCCCTTGATCAGGATTTCATCGATCGATCTGTTGCCGGACCGCGCGAGCCAGGTCTCCTCAGCAATCTGGCAAAAAAGCTCAAAATCCAGGCCGATCAAACGCCAGAAAGCGTCATAGTCCACCTGAGAGAAGTTTTGTTCGGCCACCCACCGATGAACGATGGCACGCCGAGCAGGCCTTCCGACAAGCCCGTCCAGGAGCGCGATTGTTGCTGTCGCTCGCAGGATCGAAACGCCGAGCCGTTGCCCCTTGTAAGGATCTACGAACGTGGCGATGATGGCAGCGGCCTCGCCTTCATCGCCCAGGCCTCTCAGTTCAGCCGCCAACAGAAGGCCGAGCACGAAAGGCGTGAGCTCCTTGCGGAGTTTAAACCGATGAGGGCGGTCACCTGCTTCCAGCCAACGCCCGGCGATCAGCTCCGCCACGGTTTCGCGAAGGTCGTCCTGGCCCTTGCCGCTCTCCCGGCCCAGTTTCGCAACCAGATCAGCGCGGGTGAACATTGCGTCATCGAGCGAAACCTTCAGGCCGCTGCCGAGATCGCGGATGAAATCTCGGAATTCTTCATCGGAAATCGCCAGCGCTGCTCCGCGCCGACCTACCCTGTGCTTCCAATCTTCGTATGCGAGCCGCTCGGGCGTTATATCGCCTGTTGGCGCCAGGGCCTCACGCCGTTCGATAGCCAGCTGGGAGAGACGCGGCACCTTCATAAGATCCAGCATCCGATCTCCAAACGCCTCACCCTCCACCGCGTGCAACTTCAACAGCGCTTTCAGCTCGTCGTTGCTGAAGGGACCAACACGAATTTCATCCGGACGGGGAGCCAGCGGAGCCAGCCTGTGCAGATCGGCCCAATGGTCTGGCCAGCTGCTGGCCAGAACGGCAAAGCGACCTTTCCAGCGCTCGTCGTAGAGCGGTTGCAGGAAATCCGACCAATCGCGTTTTCGCCAATTCTGGTTCAGTCCATCGACGACCAGAATGAACTGCTGACCGGCGAACTCGGCGCGCTGCCAGAGCCCAACTCTGCGTAGCCAGAACGTAGCATCGCCATGACCGAGCCGTCTGGCTAGAACCTTGGCCAGCAGCTCCTCGGCGTTGTCGTCCCGGACGTCATTGGCCGAGACGAAAACCGACAAAGGCAGATTACGGCCGTCTGCGGAATTCGCTGCCCACCAGGACAAGAAGGACCAGGTTTTCCCCATGCCTTCATCGCCGAGCAGAACTGCAGGTCGACCGCTGATGAGCCATCTGTCGAGCTGTTGGTTCAGCGATGGCCGTAAGACTTTCCTCACGGCAGGGTCATGCAGATTGTTGAAGCTCCCGCCAAGACGTGATGCCGCGTTCATGGGATTGGACAAACCAACCTCAATCCAGGTCTTCATGGCGCTCACAGCTGCCGCATATCCGATATCGGCTTCCAGCAGCCTTTGGCGGACCCTCTCGCGAGACCTTGCGAAATCCGGGTGGGATCCAATTGCCTTGACCACGTCACGCAGAGATCGGTCGTTCCCCAAGTGGCGCGCCATGGCGACTGGCGCTTCAAGGCAAAGGACCGCCAGGTCGGGAAGCGAGTCTTTGTGGCTTGGCCAATCGAGGACCAGCACAGCTACTCCCAGGCGGTTTCCAACGTCTCGGAGCGCTTCGATATCGGTGACCGGGATCTCCCGCGAGGCAGCCAGGATCCATAGATCGACAGGGTCACTTTGAAGAGCGGAATCGACGACCTTTGCCTTCATCTGATCAAGGCTAAGCCGTGTTTTCGCGCCATATCTTTTGGCTTCCAGACCGACGCGAAATGTATTGTGCTCGACCGTCCGGACATCGGATCCTGCTTGCGGGCCCGATTTGGCCAACCTGAACAGCTGACCTGTGGTTTCTGACAGGACGTCTCGCATGAGACCTTCAAACCCACTCGTGCCGGTCGCATCGAGTTTGCGGAGTCGAGCCGCCAACAAAGCTTTCGCACGAGCAAAGTCCATCAAGCTTGGTTTTTGGCCGCCGGAACTGGTCATAAATCCCCCATGGATTTTCAAATCATTCAAGTTTTTTTCTCCGACGATGGCGCATCCTGGACACGGCCCGCTTGTTGTCGTTCGCAAAATCGGAAGATTCGTTCTCCGATATTACATCGCCACGTTTCGTCAACGCGATGCTGATCTCATTAGCAGCCTCCAGATCGATATCTTCCGGTCTGTTGCGGACCTTTTGGTCCGCACCGAAAACAATGCTATCTGGAGTTCTGACAGTACTTTTGAGGCCAGCCACGGCACGCCGCCGAGCAGTGCAAAAGGCAAAAACAGCCCGATTGGTACCGATAGTTGCTGAAACCTCAATAAAGTTTTTGCTACACGGCCTTGATGTCAGAATTGGTTGCGTGTAAAAATATTTGAAGGTAATTTCAATGAGTTACGCGCTGTCCAAATAATCGAGTGGGAGTAATTCAGGCTTAGCCGAACGCCGCCGGATTTACGCACAGTACGCGACGCAACGATGAGGACGGTTTAATGCGATTTGGCACTCTGCCGGCAAGTCAGATCGGGGATTTCCGCTATGGGGCTGGCAGCGGAACGTCCGCTTACTGATTACTCCAGCCCAAAGCAGGCCGACCGGTACCGCCCCCGTTCATGCCATTGCTGATGATCACCGGAACTGCGGAATGGGCAGGCCAATTGACGTCAAAACACAGAACGCCCTCTCAACGTTCGCCCTTTGTGCTTCGAAAGTCGCATAAAGGGCAGTAGGGAACTGATATGATGTCCGGAATTATTTGGCATTTCGCGGGGTTTACCAGTCCGGAATTAACAGGCCGCGAGTTTGTGGCGTATGCGATTGAAAACACGATGGTTTTTAGGCCGATGGCAGCGGTTTTCGATCCTACTACCAGGTTTACCAATGGATTAAATGACAGTTAATTCTGGACTGGCATTAAGTGATTGGATTTGCGTGGAATCTAGCCGATCTTGTTGGTCAAACCTATCTCCGTCTGGCAGCGGATTGGTAAACCCAAGGCCCCGGCATTGGTAAACCAAGGCCACAGCCCTCTCGGCCAAGGTTCAGGTCGCTAGTTCCCCCCGCAATTCCTTGAGTCACGTGGCCGTGGCAACCGTCTTAGGATTCAAGCCATAGGGGGCGGCAGGGGAGCGGGTGCTCTCTTCCGGCGCTTGGGTTCGGCTCGAAGGCAGAAGGGTTACAGGAGCGTACACGATGGCCATGCTCGATTGGAAAGATTTCGACGAAGTTTGCCTGACGATGCAACCGCACGTCCCAAACTTGGCATGAGCGATGAAAAAAACTCGGTTACTGAAAGATCCGAGAACGACCACCGAAAGACCGCTGCGGCTCGATGATTTACCCTTGTTCGCGACCGATCAACAGATCGCCCAGGCGATCGTCGGGCGCGAAAATGCGGAAAGATGGATGCGCGAGCGACTGCCAACCCTATCTTGCAAGCCAGGCTTCCCGGCGGTTGACCATTTCCATGGCGGTCGGCCTGTTGCTCTCGTACGCCGTTTCTACGAAGATTATCTTGGCACCGCCCAATCACCAGCGGCAGGGCCTGGAAGAGCGGACGCAAGTCAATGGAAGACGAAGAGCAGATTAAGGCGCCAGGGCTGAAGTGGATCAAGCGGGTCAATGGCAGGACGCCGTTTTGGGTTGCCGACGAAGCTGACGTGAAGAACGGCTATATCCCGAAGACGGTAAATCTGTATTACCTCGCCGATCAGCCCGAAATGCTAAAGGCGAAGTGCGATTCCCTGCAGGCGGAAATGCTTCTCTGGCGCACAGGCTATCGTACGGATCCGCTGAAATTTGATGGCACGATCAAGTCACTGCTGACGATCTATGAGACGCACAAGCGCAGCCCATATAGGAGGCTAAAGCCGGGATCCCTGCGGCCCTACAACCACTATCTGAAAAATCTGAAGGGCCACGTCGGCAGCGTTCGGATCGACCAGACAACAGGCGTTGACCTGATCGACTGGCACGACGTCTGGTCAGAAAATGGCCGATACCTCGCGGCGGCGACCACGGCTCGAGCCGTACTTTTCGCGGCTGTTAGCTTCGGCATCATGATGCGCTTGCCAGGCTGCGCGGAATTGTTGGTGGTGATGCGCGAGACCGCGAAGAAACTGCCGCATCCGAAACCACGCAATCAGTCGGCTACGGCGGCGCAGATCATTGCTGCACGAGCCGCCGCTCATCAACATGGCCGACCGTCGTCCGCGCTGGCCTATGCGCTCTGTTTCGAAACCGTGCTTCGGCTTTGGGATGTGATTGGTCAATGGTGGCCGATGGATATGGGCGGCATCTCGGAAGTGCTCGACGCCGACCGGGATCTCAAATGGTTCGGCTTGCGATGGGAGGACATCGACGCTGACTTGGTTGTGCATTACACGCCGTCCAAGACGGTCGATAGATCTGGCGCCAGCATCTCCTACTCGCTCCCCAAAGCGCCGATGGTGATGGAAGAGCTGAAGCACTGGCCGCTTGAAAAGCGAACCGGCCCGATGATCATTTCCGAGGAAACCGGACTGCCCTGGCGCGCGTCGATCTTCGCGCAGCGTTGGTCGGTCGACAGGAAGGCGGCGGGCCTGCCGGCGACCCTATGGGCGCGCGATCTGCGTGCCTCGGGCATCACCGAGGGCAGGGCGTCAGGCGCCCGTCTCGACGATGCCAGTAAAGTCGCCGGGCACACCACGACCAAGACGACGGAAAAGTACGACCGAGCTGTTTTGGAAGCGGCCAATCGCTTCGCTGACGCCCGGCTCAAGCGCCGTGAACAGAGCGGTAACGGCAGCGGTAACGCGCGGTAACGGATTAAGAAATTCGCAAGGAATTTCAAATGCCTATTCGGCCATCAATTTAACCCGCCCTTAAATCGCCGCATCTACTCTGCAACCGGAGCGCCATAGGCACCGGGGACAGCAAGCGCAGGCATGGCGAACCGCAGAGACAGCCGCATCGAGCCCAGTTTCGAGGGACCGCCGCAGGCGCGATCCCAGCCGGGTCTTTCGGTGAGCGAGGAGGACCGCGTCGTGCCGAGCAACCGCAAAGCCTCCGCCAAACGCAAATCGTCGAAGGCGAAGTCGTCGCGCGGCAGGCGCGGCAAACCCCGGCGCGGCCTGTTCGGCGTTATGGCCCGGATGCTCTACTGGTGCTTCGTGCTCTGCATCTGGGGCGGCATCGCGGTGGCCGGCATTGTCGTCTACTACGGCGCCAAGATGCCCGCGGCCACCACCTGGTCGATCCCCGACCGCGCCCCCAACATCAAGATCGTCTCGGTCGACGGCCAGCTGCTCGCCAACAGAGGTATGAGCGGCGGCGAGGCGGTCGGCCTGCACGAAATGTCGCCCTACATTCCCGAGGCCGTCATCGCCATCGAGGACCGCCGCTTCTATTCGCATTTCGGCATCGATCCGATCGGCCTGTCGCGCGCCATGGTGACCAATGTGCTCGGCGGCCATTTCTCGCAAGGCGGCTCGACGCTGACCCAGCAGCTGGCCAAGAACCTGTTCCTGAAGCCCGACCGCACGCTGGAGCGCAAGGTGCAGGAGGTGCTGCTGTCGCTGTGGCTGGAGCACAAGCATACCAAGGACCAGATCCTCGAAATGTACCTCAACCGGGTCTATTTCGGCTCCGGCGCCTATGGCGTCGAGGCGGCCTCGCGACGCTATTTCGGCAAGAGTGCGCGCGATGTCACGCTTTCGGAGGCGGCCCTTCTCGCCGGCCTGTTGAAGGCGCCGTCGCGGCTGTCGCCGGCACGCGATCCCAAGGCGGCGGAACAGCGCTCGCAGCTGGTGCTCGCCGCCATGCGCGACGAAGGCAAGATCAGCGCCAAGGAACTGACCTCGGCGATGAGCGCGCCGGCAACGCGCGCGCCGTCTTACTGGACCGGCTCGGAAAACTATGTCGCCGACACCATCATGGAAGAACTGCCCGATCTGATCGGTGACGTGCGCAGCGATATCGTCGTCGACACCACGGTCGACCTCAACCTGCAGAAGCTCGCCGAACAGTCGATCCGCCGGCTAATCGACGACAGCGGCAAGAAACTCAATGTCAGCCAAGGCGCGCTGGTGTCGATCGACAATTCCGGCGCGGTGCGCGCCATGGTCGGCGGCTACGACTATTCGACCAGCCAGTTCGACCGCGCCTCGGAAGCGCGCCGCCAGCCGGGCTCGGCATTCAAGCCGTTCGTCTATATGGCCGCGCTCGAGGCCGGCCGTACACCCGACAGCGTGCGCAACGACGCGCCGATCAAGATCGGCAAGTGGACGCCGGACAATTACGGCGGCAAGTATTTCGGCAAGGTGACGCTGGCGACCGCTTTGGCGAAGTCGCTGAATTCGGTCGCGGCACAGCTGACCATGGAGGTCGGCCCCGACGCGGTGGTCGAGGCGGCGCACCGCATGGGCATCCAGTCGGAATTGACGGCCAACACCTCGATCGCGCTCGGCACCTCGGAAGTGACGCCGCTGGAGCTGACATCGGCCTATGTGCCGTTCGCCAATGGCGGCTACAAGCCAGACATCCATTTCATCCGCCGCATCACCACGACCGAAGGCAAGGTGCTCTATGACGACAGTGGTGGCGGTGCGCCGCGCGTCGTCAAACAAGAGATCGTCGGCATGATGAACTCGATGATGACCGGCACGGTCGAGATCGGCACGGCCAAGAAGGCGGCCTTTGCCTGGCCGTCGGCCGGCAAGACCGGCACCAGCCAGAATTCGCGCGACGCCTGGTTCGTCGGCTACACCGCCAACCTGACCACCGGCGTGTGGTTCGGCAATGATGACGGCACGCCGATGAAGAAGGTCACCGGCGGCGCGCTGCCGGCACAGGCCTGGCACGAGTTCATGGTCGCCGCGCACGAAGGCGTGCCGGTCAGGCCGCTGCCCGGCACCTGGAAGTCGACGCCGCCCGATACCATCGTCCCGGACGACATTCCTTCAGCTGACAACAACCAGGCAGCGCCGCAGCCTGCCGTGGCCGTGGGCCGTTCGGAGCCCGCTGCCGCTCCGGCGCCTGCTGCTGTACCGGCACAGGCGCCGGTCCGCCGTCCGGCCGAGACCGTCGATGCCGATGGTTTCGACATGCCCGGCGACGGCGGCACCACCGCCTCGATCAAGCATCCGGTGCCACCCGGCAGCGTCGGCGGCCCGACCAATAAGCGGAAGACGTCGATCCTCGATATTCTCGGCGGCGGCTGAGCGTCAACTCGCCACTCGCCACGCCAACCGCGTTCCGCTACATGTCCGGCTGGAGACAGCGACATGGCCGAGACCGACACCAGAAAAACCATCGTGCTGACCGGCGCTAGCCGCGGCATCGGCCATGCCACGGTCAAGCGCTTTTCGCGCGAGGGCTGGCGGGTCATCACTTGTTCGCGCCAGGCCTTTGCCGAGGACTGCCCGTGGCCGGCCGGTCCGGAAGACCACATCAAGGTCGATCTCGCCGACCAGGAGGATGTCGGCATCGCCGTGTCGGAGATCCGCCATCGGCTCGAAGCGCATGGCGGTCAACTGCACGCGCTGGTCAACAATGCCGGCATCTCGCCGAAACTGAAAGACGGCAACAGCCGGATGAATTCGATCGACACGCCGATGCATGTCTGGCGCGATGTGTTCCAGGTCAATTTCTTTGCGCCGATCATGCTCGCGCGTGGCCTCTTCAAGGAGTTAGCTGCGGCCAAGGGCTCGATCGTCAACGTCACCTCGATCGCCGGCACCCGCGTGCATCCTTTCGCCGGCACCGCCTATGCGACGTCGAAGGCAGCGCTCGGCTCGCTGACGCGCGAGATGGCGCATGATTTCGGGCCGCACGGCATCCGCGTCAATGCGATTGCTCCCGGCGAGATCGACACCGCGATCCTGTCGCCGGGCACCGACAAGATCGTCGAGACCATCCCGCTCAGGCGCCTTGGCGCCACGGCGGAAGTCGCCGACATCATCTACTTCCTGTGCTCGCAGCAGGCGTCCTATGTGACGGGCTCGGAAATCCACATCAATGGCGGCCAGCACGTCTGAGCGCTGACTTCAGGCTATGGTGAGAACGGCCTTGCCGCTGAAGCTGCGCTGTCGCAGGGCGTCCAGGGCCTGGGCGATATCCGTCCATGGCAGGGTCAGGGACACGCGGGTCTCCAGCCGCCCAGCCGCGACCAGGGCGAGCAGCGAGGCGATATCGGCGCCAATGGCTGGACCTGATGTGTAGTAGGCGAAGGTCTGAAGTCTCGCGCCCTCGTGACCCGGAACGAACTGTCTGAAGCCAATTGGCGTCAGTTCGCCGCTGCTTGAACCGAACATGACGATGGTGCCGCCCGGGGCGACGCGTTCGATGGCGTGGGCGAGGCTTTGGCCTCCCACCGACTCGGTGATCAGCGAGAATGGCCCTTTGGCCAGTTCGATCGACTCCACGATCTGCTCAGCGCCTAGTCCACGGAGATCCTCGGCATGTCGGGCGGCGGCGATGGCGGTCACGACGGCGCCTTGCTCGCGGGCGATCTGGATCTGGAAACGCCCGACCGCACCGCTGGCGCCGGTGATCAGGACCCGCTGGCTGGCGAGGTCACCGCCATGGCGCAAGACCCTCAGCGCCGTCGTGCCCGCGACCGGAAGCGTGGCCGCAGAAGCGACGCTGACCTCATCCGGTACGACTGCGAGACGGTCTGTCGGAACGGCGACACGTTCGGCCCAGCCGGCTTCGTCGACCAAAGCCACAACCCGGGCGCCGACGGCTGGCCCGGAGCCATCGGCAGCTGCCTGTTCGACAATTCCAACCACGTCCTGACCAGGTATCCAGCCATCCGGGCGTATGGTGAGCAGGCGTAATTCGCCGCGGTTCAACGAGGTCGCGTGGACGCAGACAAGCGCTTCGTTGGCGTGAGGCCGAGGGTCCTCGACCTCGGCGAGCCTGAGCCCGGTGGTGCGGTCGGGAGACATAACGAGGGCGCGCATGGGAACCTTCCTGCTGGTTTGTGGACGCCAGCCACAAACCGGAACCTATCGATTTCCTCGGCAAAGAATTTAGCTATCATGGCGAATAGTCGCTAAAAGCCGTCAATCATGAGACAGCCTCTACGCTACCCCTGGGTCAATTTCGATGTGGATGACGCCGTCGCGCCGGCAATTGCGGTGCGCGTCGACGTCACCGAAACCAAAGCGGAAGTGGCTGCCCATTGGCACCGCAAGGGCCAGCTCGTCTTCGCGCTCGGCGGTGGCGTCACCTGCCGCGTCCCCAGCGGCCTGTGGATGGTGCCGCCGCATTGCGGGGTGTGGATTCCCGGCACTATGGAACACAGCAACATCGCGACGGCCAATGCGCGGATTTTCTTCGTCTACATCGAGCCGGGCGCTGCCGATCTGCCGGATCGCTGTTGCACGCTGTCGATCTCGCCGCTGCTGCGCGAATTGATCATCGAGCTGTCGGACTGCGCGCCGGACGATGCAAGGTGCGCCTTCCTGGGAAGCGTCCTGCTTGCCGAACTGCCTGATATGCCGGTTCAGCAGCTGCATCTGCCGATCTCCGCCGAGCCGCGTTTGCGGCGGATCGCCGAAGCGTTGGCGCAGGACCCTGCCGACCGCAGCACGCTGGCGGAATGGGGCAGCCGCGTTGCGCTCTCAGAGAGCAGCCTCGCCCGTCTCGTGGTAAAGGAGACCGGCCTGAGCTTCGGCCGCTGGCGCCAGGAATTGCACCTGATCGTGGCCATACGCGAGCTGGCCGCCGGCGCCAGCGTGCAGCAGGTTGCGGGCGATCTCGGCTATGGCTCCGTCACCGCCTTCATCACCATGTTCAAGAAGGCCCTTGGCAAGCCCCCGGCAAAGTACCTCAGCAGCGTCGCGCAAAATGGCGGCTCTGCCTTCGTGGCGTAATCAACGCTGCCTTCGTGGCGTAATCAACGCGCCTATGGGCAAACCTCAGGCCGGGGAGGGTTCAATGGCTTCGGGGCGCGGCATCGGCTTTTGCCCCAGCACCTCTTCCACGATGCCGCGGGCGATTTCGCGTTCGCCCATGATGACGGTGTCGGCGCCGAGCCCCTTGAGATGCTCGACCTCGGCGTCGGAATGGGCACGTGCGATGACGTTGATGCCGGGATTGGCGGCGCGTGTCCTGAGCACAACCTGGCCTGCTTCGAAGGCATTGGGGATGGCAAGGATCAATCGTTTGGCGCCCTGCGGATTGGCGGCGGCGAACACGCCTGCGTTGGCCGCATTGCCGGAGACGGTTTCGACGCCGTCCTCTCTCAGCCTGGCCAGCGTCTTGTCGGCGTCCTCGATGACCAGGAAGGGCAGCGACGCCTGTTTCAGCGCGGCACCCACCAGGCTGCCGACGCGGCCGTAGCCAATCAGGATGGTGTGGCCTGAAAGCGTCGTGCGTGGCGGTGGGCCATCCTCTTTGGCCGTGGCAGCCACCGAGGCCACTTGTCCCGGCTGTGTCGCCGGGCCGACCGGCTTGGCCTCTTCCGGCGACGCTGCCCTGGCGGCACGCGCGTCCAGCCATGGCTTCATCCAGTCGACGGCAAGGAACATCAGCGGATTGACGAGGATCGACAGGATGGCGCCGGCCAGGATCAGGTCGCGTCCCTGTTCGGGCAGCAGCTTCAGTCCGACGCCGAGCTCGGCCAGGATGAAGGAGAATTCGCCGATCTGGGCAAGACTGGCCGAGATCATCAACGCGGTTGCCAGCGGATAGCGGAAGGCGATGACGATGACGAAGGCGGCCAGCGACTTGCCGATGACGATGATGGCCAGCGTCGCCAGGATCGGCAAGCCATTGCTCATCAGGCTGAACGGGTCGAACAGCATGCCGACCGAGACGAAGAACAGCACCGAGAAAGCGTCGCGCAGCGGCAGCGATTCTTCCGCCGCGCGGTGGCTGAGCTCGGATTCGCTCATGATCATGCCGGCGAAGAAGGCGCCGAGCGCCAGCGAAACACCGAACAGCTTGGCCGCGCCGAAGGCGACGCCGAGCGCGATCGCCAGCACCGCCAACCGGAACAACTCGCGCGAGCCGGTATGGGCGACATAGTGCAGGATCCACGGAATGACCCGGCGGCCGACAACCAGCATGACGACGACGAAGGCGACAACCTTGGCTAGCGTGAGCCCGACGACGCCCCAGATGCCGTAGCTGGCCGGCAGCGACAAAAGGCTCGCATGGTCGTCGACCTGCGGCTGGCCGCCGAGCACGCCGGCAAGGGCGGGCAACAGCACCAGCGCCAGGACCATGGCGAGATCCTCGACGATCAGCCAGCCGACGGCGATGCGGCCGCGCTCGGTCTCGATCAGCCGCCGCTCCTGAAGCGCGCGCAACAGCACCACGGTGGACGCGACCGAGAGCGCCAGGCCGAAGACCAGGCCGGCGCCCATCGACCAGCCAAGCATCCAGGCAAGGCCGGCGCCGAGCGCGGTGGCAAAGCCGATCTGGACGATGGCGCCGGGCACGGCGATGGCGCGGACGGAGAGAAGATCCTTCAGCGAGAAATGCAGGCCGACGCCGAACATGAGCAGGATGACGCCGATTTCGGCCAGCTCATTGGCAAGGCCCGCATCGGCGACGAAGCCGGGTGTGTTCGGCCCGACCAGCACGCCGGCAACGAGGTAGCCGACCAGCGGCGGGATGCGAAAACGGTTGGCGAGCGCCCCGAAGATGAATGCCAGCCCCAGACCGGCGACGATGGTGGCGATAAGGGGCGTGTCATGCGGCATTGTCTATGGAGGGCCTTTCAAGAACGGTGATGTCGGGGTGCGCCGCCCGCGGCCGTCGCCTTTGCAATATGGTGGACAGGGTGCTGGCGATGCAACCCGCAAGGCGGAATTGCTGGCCAGAGGTGCTGAAAAACCAAAGGCGCGCGCAGCAGAACCGCTGCGCGCGCCTGACAGCGGATGTCGGATGGGCAACCCGGTTGGTCGTCACGCTGCCTGCAGCATGGCCTCGATGTCGGTCACAGGGCGGTTGGTCAGTGTCTTTGGGATTTCGGCCTGTACCTTGTCGGTGACTTCCTTGTGCAATTTCTTGCGCATCGTGCCGAGCATGACCGGCGGCGCGATCAGAACGATGTCGTCGAAGATGCCGTGATGGGCGAGCTTGTAAAGCCGGTCGGCGATCTCTTCGGCGAAACGTTCCTTGCCTTGGCGGTGCCAGTCGGTGTCCTCGACCGCGCTGCGATGAACGGAGGGGCCGTCATTGTAGCGGCCGGGGCTGTCGCTGCCCTGCTCGCGCGTCGCCGGGTTGTCCTGTTTCATCTCCTGGAAGAGCTGCAGGTTCGGATGGAGATTGTTGCCCTCGTTCTTCAGAAACAGCGCCTTCTCGCCATCGGCCACCATGACCAGAATGCCATGTTTCAGGTTGATCTTGTTCATCGCGCGCTCCTGCTCGAGGGTTTCAAATCCGACCGACTATCGTCAGCATCGGCAAGGTCAGAACGCGTGGCGGAGCGGGAACGTTCCACTGTTCGACGGGGGGCCAGCACCTGCCCCTGCCTGCGGCAACTCAACGGCCTCAGCGAAGGGCTGTACCACCGACGGCTTTAATCTACTGAATTAGTAGAATTTAGAAAAAACAATTTTGCGACTTGGCTGGCTGACGGATAAAAGAGCCGCAGAACAAGGCCTGCACCAGCAGCCTGAATCCGCTGGATACGCGGATGTGGAATATTTTTCTCTTCGCCTTTATGCTTGCGGAAAACCGATTGCCTCCCGTCAGGGGATGCGCGAGTGGGTTCCTTCAGCTTTTTCACGTCCGCGCGTAAAACTGCCGAACTGTTCCGGAATCTTGTTTGTCATGCCGCATGCCAATCCCAAGCTCAACGCGTTCCCGGTGTTCATGCGGGTCGAGGGCGAAGCCGTGGCCATCGTCGGCGGCGGTGGCGAGGCGCTGGCCAAGGCGCGGCTGCTTGATCAGTCGAGCGCGACACTGCGCATCATCGCCGATGTTGCGGACGCCGAACTGCTGAGCTTCATCGCAGTAACTGGCGCGACGCACATCGCCGCCCCTTACGATGCCGCGAATCTCGGAGGCGCGGTCATGGTGTTTGCCGCCAGCGGCGATGAGGCGCTCGACCGCCGCGTCGCCGAAGATGCGCGCCGGCTTGGCATTCCGGTCAATGCCGTCGACCGGCCGGAGCTCTGCGATTTCTTCACCCCGGCTCTGGTCAACCGTGCGCCGGTCGCCATTGCAATCGGCACGGAAGGCGCTGGCCCAGTGCTGGCGCAGATGCTGCGCAGCCGGATCGACCGCATGCTGTCGCCATCGTTGGGGCCGCTGGCCACGCTCGCCGCCTCGTTCCGTGCCACTGCCGAAAAGCTGCTGCCGAAAGGCAATGCGCGCCGTCAGTTCTGGAGCAGTTTTTTCCAGGGCGCGCCGGCCCGTGCCGTCGAAGCCGGCGAGCTGTCGCAGGCGCACGACGCCGCCGTCGATCTGTTGCTGTCGAAGGCTCCGGTCGCGGGCCATATCGCGCTGGTTGGCGCTGGGCCCGGCGCCGAGGATCTTTTGACGATGCGCGCGCATCGCTTACTGATGGAAGCCGACGTCATCGTATATGACGCGCTGGTGCCGGAGGCGATCGTCGCCATGGGCCGTCGCGACGCCGAGCGGCTGCCTGTAGGAAAACGCAAAGGATGCCATACCAAGAGCCAGGCCGAAATCAACGCGCTGCTTGTCGAGCTCGGCAAGCAGGGCAAGCGTGTCGTGCGGCTGAAGTCGGGCGATCCGCTGGTGTTCGGCCGGGCCGGCGAGGAGATGGCAGCACTCCGCGATGCCGGGATCGCCTATGACGTGGTCCCCGGCGTCACCGCCGCCTTCGCCGCCGCCGCCGATTTCGAACTGCCGCTGACGCTGCGCGGTGTGTCTTCTTCGATGGTGTTCACCACCGGGCACGATCTCAAGGGCAATTCGCTGCCGGATTGGGCCAAGCTCGCCATCTCCGGCGCCACGGTTGCCGTCTATATGGGCCGCTCGGTCGCTGCCGAAGTTGCGGGACGCCTGATCGAGGCCGGCCTGGCGCCGGACACGGCGGTCGCCGTGGTCGAGAATGCCAGCCTGCAAAACCGCCGCCGTTTCCATGGCACGCTGGCCGACCTGCCGTCGCTGGAAGCGCGCGCCGATCTGACCGGCCCGGTGATGACCATCATCGGCGACGCGGTTGCCGGCGCCAACTTTGAACGTTCCGAGCCGCTGGCGGCACATAGTCACGAGAGCGCCGCCAACGCGGCCGCCGCAGAGGTCGAACCATGAAGATATTGACCGCAAACCGCCTCACCGACGGCATCGCTGTCTGGTACGCCGATGGCGGCTGGGCCGAGACGGTGGACCACGCCGATCTCGCCCATGACAAGGCGGCCGAAGATCGGCTCGAGGCGATCGGCGCCAAGGCCTATGCCGACAATGAAGTGGTCGACGTCAACCTGATCGACGCTGAGGTCGTCAATGGCGTCGTCGAGCCGGTGCGGCTGCGCGAAAAAATCCGCGCCGCGGGGCCAACCATCCACCCCGATCTCGGCAAGCAAGCGAGCCGGCAAGCGGAACGAGCCGCTTAAATCCAAGGAAGGCAACGGGCGGACGCGCCCTGAAAGACGAAGCATGTACCGTTACGATGAGTTCGACCACGATTTTGTCCAGGCCCGCGTCGCCGAGTTCAGCGACCAGGTCGAGCGCCGGCTGTCCGGCGAGATCACCGAGGACCAGTTCCGGCCGCTCAGGCTGATGAACGGCGTCTATCTGCAGCTGCACGCCTACATGCTACGCATCGCGGTGCCCTATGGCACGCTGAACGGCAAGCAGTTGCGCATGCTCGGTCACGTCGCGCGCAAATACGACAAGGGCTACGGCCACTTCACCACGCGCCAGAACATCCAGTTCAACTGGCCGGCGCTGTCGGACATTCCGGCGATCCTGGCCGATCTCGCTAGCGTCGAGATGCACGCCATCCAGACCAGCGGCAATTGCATCCGCAATGTCACCGCCGATCATTTTGCCGGCGCCGCCGCCGACGAAGTCGCCGATCCACGCCCCTATGCCGAGATCCTGCGGCAGTGGTCGTCCGTGCATCCGGAATTCTCGTTCCTGCCCAGAAAATTCAAGATCGCGGTGACCGGGGCCGAGCGCGACCGCGCCGCCATCCAGACGCATGACATCGGCCTGCACCTGAAGAAGAACGCCGCCGGCGAGCTTGGCTTTGCGGTCTATGTCGGCGGTGGCCAGGGCCGCACGCCGATGGTGGCGAAGAAGATCCGCGACTTCCTGCCGGAAGCCGATCTTCTATCCTACTGCACGGCGATCCTGCGCGTTTACAACCTCTATGGCCGCCGCGACAACAAGTACAAGGCGCGCATCAAGATTCTGGTGCACGAGACCGGCGTCGAGGAAATCACCCGCCAGGTCGAGGCCGAATGGCAGGAATTGAAGGACGCCGAGCTGAAACTGCCGGAGGCCGACATCCGCGCCATCGATGCCTATTTCGCGCCACCTCAGCTGGTGGATCGGCCGGAAGGCGACGCGGCGGTGAGGCTTGCACGGTTGGATTCCAAGAGCTTCTCGGACTGGCTCGACCAGAATGTCGTGACGCATCGCCATCCCGACTATGCGGCGGTGACGATTTCGCTGAAGGGGATCGGCGAGGTGCCGGGTGACGCCACCGACAGCCAGATGGAAGCGGTTGCCGACATCGCCGAGAAATACGCCTTCGACGAGCTGCGCGTCAGCCATGAGCAGAACCTCATCCTGCCGCACGTGGCGCGCGCCGATCTGAAGGCGGTCTATGACGCGCTAGTCGATATCGGTCTGGCGACGGCCAATTCCAATCTGATCAGCGATATCATTTCCTGCCCCGGCCTCGACTATTGCGCGCTGGCGACGGCGCGCTCGATCCCGATCGCGCAGGAGATTTCGCTTCGCTTCGCCTCGCTCGAGCGGCAGCGCGAGATCGGCGAACTGAAGCTGAAGATCTCCGGCTGCATCAATGCCTGCGGCCACCACCATGTCGGCCATATCGGCATTCTCGGTGTCGAGAAGAAGGGCTCCGAGCTCTACCAGGTGACACTTGGCGGCTCGGCCGACGAGAACACCTCGGTCGGCGAGATCATCGGCCGCGGCTTTTCCTCGGAAGAGATCACCGACGCCATCGAGCAGATCGTCGACACCTATCTCGGCCTTCGGCTCAGTCCCAGTGAAAGATTCATCGACGCCTACCGCCGTGTCGGTCCCGCGCCGTTCAAGGAGGCGCTCTATGCTGGCGAAACCAAGGCCGCTTGACCGTATCGTCGACGTCGATGACAGCATCGCCGCCAAGGCGGCGGGCTTCGATGCGCTGTACGGACATCTGAAGCCGCTTGAGATCATCGAACGCGCGACCCGCGAGCTCTTTCATGACGAAATCGCCGCCGTCTCGTCCTTCGGCGCGGATTCGGCGGTGCTGTTGCACATGATCGCCAAGGTCGATCGCACGTTGCCGGTCATCTTCCTCGATACCGGCAAGCATTTCGAGGAAACGCTCGGCTATCGCGACGCACTCGCCGCCGATTTCGGGCTGACCAACATCAGGGTGATCAAGCCGGAAGAGGCAGCGCTCGAACGGATCGATCCGACCGGCAATCTGCACCAGAGCAACACCGATGCCTGCTGCGACGTGCGCAAGGTCGAGCCGCTGGCGCGGGGCGTGGCGCCCTTCCGTGCCTGGTTCACCGGCCGCAAGCGCTTCCAGGCCTCGACGCGGGCGGCATTGCCGGTGTTCGAGGCGGTCGGCCCACGCGTGCGCATCAACCCGCTGGCGCATTGGACGACATCCGACCAGGCCGACTATATGCGCGCGCATGCGCTGCGCGAAAATCCGCTGGTCGCTTATGGTTATCTGTCGATCGGTTGCTTCCCGTGCACGCAGCCGGTGCAGCCGGGCGAGGATGCGCGCAGCGGCCGCTGGGCCGGTCATGCCAAGACCGAGTGCGGCATTCACCTCTCCGGGTTGGAGAAGTCGCTGACCGACGCTTCCCTTTAGGCTATGTAGATATTCAGGTGAGGCTGGCCTGCAAACGGCGGCTTCCACTCGGAGGCCGCCGGTTTCGTTTGGACTGGCTTTTAGCGGACTTTCGATTTTTGGAGCTTTAGGAATTTCTGATGACTGAACAGACGATAGCGGAGACCCGGCTCTGGACCCCGACGGGTTTTCGCGAGGACGAGTGGGCGCATGCCGAAAGTGCTGACGCGCTGACGGGCAACGGCCGCTTTATCCTGCCACTGCAGGCGTTTCTCGGCCTTGATGCGGAGGTGCGGCGCTCGGCAAAGGAGCGGCTTGGCGTGGTGCTGCAGCCAGGCGACCAGCTGGAGAAGATCGCCGATCTGCTCGACCAGCTGTCGCTGGTGGCCTTGGCCTTTCCAGCCTTCAACGACGGCCGCTCCTTCTCCAAGGGTGAGCTGCTGCGCAGCCGTTACCAGTTCGAGGGCGCCGTCCGCGCCACCGGGCAGGTCCTCGTCGACCAGCTGCCGCACATGCTGCGGCTCGGCTTCGACGAGTTCGAAATATCGAACCCGGTGCTGTTGAAACGACTTGAAGAAGGCCGTATCGGCGGGCTCGGGCTGTATTATCAGCCGACCGAAGCCTCTGAGCCGAAGGGGCCGAAATACTCCTGGCGGCGCGTTCGCAACAGCTGACGCGGCGGTAATTCCACCCGCCTTTACATCGGCTGAAATCAAGCCTTCTCTTGGCTGTCCAGACGGAAACATCCGCGGGACGCCAGGGAGGAAGCCATGGATTTCGACTATGTCATTGCCGGTGGCGGGTCCGCCGGCTGCACGCTTGCCGCACGGCTCTCGGAAGATGCGTCGAAAACCGTCTGCCTGATCGAAGCCGGCGGCGAGGGCAGGAATCTGCTCATCCGGGCGCCCGCAGGCATCATCGCGCTGCTGCCCGGCCGGCCGAAGATCAACAATTGGGGATTGCAGACGGTGCCGCAGCAGGGGCTCGGCGGTCGCAAGGGCTACCAGCCGCGCGGCAAGGCGCTCGGTGGCTCCAGCGCCATCAATGCCATGCTCTACACGCGCGGCCACCGTGGCGACTATGACGAATGGGCCGGCCTCGGTTGTCAGGGCTGGTCGTGGAACGAGGTGCTGCCCTATTTCAAGCGCGCCGAAGGCAATCAGCGCGGCGCCGACGCGCTGCATGGCGGCGACGGGCCGCTCAGGGTCGGCGAACAGCAGGAGCCGCGCCCGATCGCGCGCGCCTTTGTCGAGGCTTGTGGCGAAAACCAGATCCGCCGCAATGACGATTTCAACGGGCAGGAACAGGAAGGGGCGGGGCTTTATCAGGTCACGCAATTCTGGGGTGGGGACCGAAATGGCGAACGCTGCTCGGCAGCCGCCGCCTATCTGCATCCGGCAATGAGCCGGCCGAACATCACCGTGATCACGGGCGCGCATGCCACCGGCATTGTGCTCGACGGCAAGCGTGCCACCGGGGTTCGGTACCGCAAGGGCAACAGCGAGGCCGTGGCCAAGGCCAGGCGCGAGGTCATCGTCTGCGGCGGCGCTTTCGGTTCACCGCAGCTCCTGCTGTTGTCCGGCATCGGTCCGGCCGACGAGCTTGCCGCGCACGGCATTGTCGTTGCCCATGAGCTGCCCGGTGTCGGCAAGAACCTGCAGGACCATCTCGATTTCATCCTGGCGTGGACATCGAAGGATGCCGACATGATGGGCATCGGCCTGCGCGGTCTGCCTGGCCTCGTTAGGCACATGCTGCGCTGGCGCAGAAACGGCACCGGCATGATCGCCACGCCCTATGCGGAAGGTGGCGCTTTCCTCAAATCCGATCCGGCGATCGACAGGCCCGATCTGCAGCTGCATTTCTGCATCGCCATCGTCGACGATCATGGCCGCAAGCTGCATCTGGGCTACGGCTTTTCCTGCCATGTCTGCGTGCTTCGGCCGCATTCGCGCGGCGAGGTCGGGCTGTCGAGCCCGGACCCGCTGGCGCCGCCGCGCATCGATCCGCGCTTTCTATCCGACGAAAGGGACGGTGACCTGCTGCTCAAGGGTGCCAGAATGATGCGCGGCATATTGGAGGCGCCGGCGTTGGCAAAGTACCGTGACAGGGAGATCTATACCGCCGGCGTTTCCAGCGATGCCGAGCTGATGGCGCATATCCGCGCTCGCGCCGACACGATCTATCACCCCGTCGGCACCTGCAAGATGGGTGTCGATGCGATGGCCGTCGTCGATCCGCAGCTTAAGGTGCGCGGGCTACAGGGGCTGCGGGTCGTCGACGCCTCGGTGATGCCGACACTGATCGGCGGCAATACCAATGCGCCGACCATCATGATCGCCGAAAAGGCGACTGATATGATCAGGGCCGCTGCCTGATTTCTCGCCTCGTGGTCGGACCAACTTTGCCGTTTCTCGCTGGATGCGCTGATGTGCCGTCCAACTCATGTCTAGCGAACTCAATCTGGTCAGACCAATTGTGCGATTTGGGCTTTTCCTTTCGCGAGCCTGCCCTTAGGATAGGGCCATTATTTCGTGATCCGAAATAATGGCCAGCAAGGGAGGAGACCGGCATGGCAGGCAAGAAGATATTGATGCTCGTTGGCGAGTTCAGCGAGGAGTATGAGATTTTCGTCTTTGAACAGGCCATGCATGCGGTTGGCCACACCGTCCACGTCGTTTGTCCCGACAAGAAGGCCGGCGATATATTGAAGACCTCGCTGCATGATTTCGAGGGCCACCAGACCTACACCGAAAAGCTCGGCCACGATTACATCCTGAACAAGACGTTTTCCGAGGTCGATCCGGCGCAATATGATGCCGTCTATGCCGCCGGCGGGCGTGGTCCCGAATATATCCGCATCGACAAAAGGGTGCAGGCGTTGGTCAGGCATTTCCACGAGACCGGCAAGCCGATCTTCACCATCTGCCATGGCGTGCAGATCCTGATCGCGGTCGACGGCGTGGTGCGCGGCCGGGAAGTCGCGGCGCTGCAGTATTGCGAGCCGGAGGTGACGCTGGCAGGCGGCATCTACATCGATGTCGCGCCGACCGGCGCCCATGTCGACGGCAATCTGGTGTCGGCCAAGGGCTGGCCCGGCCTTGCCGCCTTCATGCGCGAATGCCTGAAGGTGCTCGGCACCGAGATCCGCGATGGCAAGGCGCTGATGCGCGACGAGCGCAAGGCCGCCTGAGCAGCTTTTGGATAAAATCCCGCCGCGCCTCTGGCGCGGTGGATTACTTCAGGCCATAGCCCGCGCTTCGCGAAACGAGATCAGCTTGCGGCGCTGTTCGTCCCACAGCGCCAGTTTGACGCAGCGCAGGCTGTCGAGCAGCGTGACGCGGCCGATGCCGCGCAGTTCCGGATAATCGCGCAGCACTTCCTGCAGCCGGTAGCCCGGCACCTTGGCCGAGAGATGGTGGACGTGGTGGACGCCGATATTGCCGGTGAACCAGTTCAGCACCGCCGGCAGGTCGTAATAGGACGAGCCGTGCAACGCGGCATGCTGGAACTCCCACTCTTCGTCCTTCGCCCATTCCGTCTCCTCGAACTGGTGCTGGACGTAGAACAGCCAGATGCCGGCGGAACCGGCGAGGACAACGATGGGCAGATGGACGACCAGGAAAGCGCCGGGGCCGATCCACCAGATGAGGAGCGCTGCGGCAATCGCAATGGCCAAGTTTGTCGTCATCGACGACACCCAGGGCGTCAACCCGCCGCGCATCATGCCGATCGGCAGCCTTTGTTCGAAAATGAACAGCCAGATCGGCCCGAGGCCGAACATCACCAGCGGATGGCGGTAAAGACGATAGGCAAGGCGCCCGCGCCATGACAGGCGCCGGTACTCGGCCAAGGTCAGCGTGCGGATGTCGCCCATGCCGCGTTCATCAAGATTGCCGGCGCTGGCATGGTGCACCGCGTGGGCGCGCCGCCAGCAATCATAAGGCGTCAGCGTCAGCACGCCGAGCGCGCGGCCGATCCAGTCGTCGGCGGTGCGGTTCGCGAAGAAGGAGCCGTGGCCGCAATCGTGCTGGATCATGAAGATCCGCACCAGAAAGCCGGCGGCGGGAAGGATGAGGATCAGGCCCCACCAGTGGCCGTAGGAATAGGCGGCCGAAGAGAGCGCCCACAGCGTGGCGAAAGGGATGAGGGTGATGGCCAGTTCTAGGGTACTGCGCCGCCGGTCAGGCTTCTTGTAGCGCGCCAGTATCTTCAACCAGGCGCGCTTGCTGTTGGCGGCCGTCTCGGGGGAAATCATGTTCATCAGGAAGCATAGGCGGGGCTTGCCGCTGCCGCAAGGCACAGCTCACGCAAAATTACTGCGCGTAATTGTCGCGCGATTGCGTCGCTATTGCCGGCGTTGGCCGCCTGCCACGCTGGCTTCTATGCCGTCCAGACGGTCGAGCAGGTCCCGAAAATGCTGCGGAATGTCGGCCTCGGTTCGGAATGCCGGCAAGCTACGCAGGAAGCGCTTCGTTGCCTCGGTGCCGAACTGGCGCTTGATATCGGCGGCGAGCTCTTCGCTCCTGTCGCCCTTGTTGCCTGTCATTGTCCCAAAATCCTGTGTTGGCTTCGAAACTCCTCCAGCCACGGAATGGTTCCCCCATAGCGGGGTATTGGCAAGCAAAGCCGGCAATCACGGTAAAATTTGAATTAATTTCGAAAGACCTTCGCGATCCGTGCCAAGGTCCTCCGAACGGCCCCAAGCATTGCTTGCCCCTTGATTTTTGACCGCCAAACCTCGATATCGGGCGCAAATCCAAACCATTCGAATGACGGGAAACGGCGATGAGCGACCAGGCAAAAGACGAATGCGCGCCCGAGGATATTGAAACGGCCGAGGCCGAGCGCACGCAAGGCGGCATCGACGGCGACTATGAAGCGCTGGTGCGGCTGCTGAAGGAAAACGAGGAACTGAAGGACCGCGCGCTGCGCGTCGCGGCCGAGATGGAGAATCTGCGCCGCCGCACCGCCCGCGACGTGCATGACGCGCGCGCCTATGCGGTGGCCAATTTTGCCCGCGACATGCTGTCGGTGTCGGACAATCTGCGCCGCGCGCTCGATGCCATCCCGGCCGAGGCCAAGGCAGCCGGAGATGCCGGCTTCAAGGCGCTGATCGACGGCGTCGAGATCACCGAGCGCGCCATGCTGTCGGCGCTGGAGCGGCACGGGGTGAAGAAGCTTGAGCCGGAAGGCGAGAAGTTCGACCCGAATTTCCACCAGGCGATGTTCGAGGTGCCCAATCCCGATGTGCCGGCCAACACCGTGGTCCAGGTCGTGCAGCCGGGCTATTCGATCGGCGAGCGCGTGCTGCGGCCCGCCATGGTCGGTGTCGCCAAGGGCGGCCCCAAGATCGCGGCAGCCGAGGCGCCTGTCGAACCAGGCCCGGTGAACGAGCAGGCCGAGAAGGATGCGTGAGTAGGGAATAGGCAGTAGGCAGTAGGCAGTAGGCAGTGGGGGCCGTATCAATCGCCCGGCTTCGTGTTATTGATACTTCCTAATTCCAATCCCTACTGCCTAATCCCTGCCTCATGCCCTTGAGCGCCATCGACCTCCTCGACTATGCTGGCGTCGCCGTCTTTGCGGCGACCGGGGCGCTGGCCGCCTCGCGCAAGCAGCTCGACATTATCGGCTTCCTGTTCCTGGCCAGCGTCACCGGCATCGGCGGCGGCACACTGCGCGACGTCATCCTCAACCTGCCCGTCTTTTGGGTCGGCAACTCAGGCTATGTGCTGATCTGCGCGGCGGTTGCGGTGCTGGTCTTCTTCATTGCCCACCGCGTCGAATCCCGCTGGAAATGGCTGCTCTGGCTCGATGCCATCGGATTGGCGGCCTTTTCGGTGATGGGCGCGGCCAAGGGGCTGGCGATCACCGGTTCTCCGGTCGTCTCCGTCATTATGGGCGTGCTGACCGCCACATTCGGCGGCATCCTGCGCGATCTGCTGGCCGGCGAGCCGTCGGTGCTGCTGAGGCCCGAAATCTACGTCAGCGCGGCGCTGGCGGGCGCCGGCCTCTACACGCTTGGCGATCTTATCGGCTTGCCGCCGCTCGCCTCGGACCTTGCCGGCTTTGTCGCGGCTTTCCTGGTGCGTGGCGGCGCGCTCAAATTCGGCTGGACGTTTCCGTCCTACAAGAGCCGGCCGGGACGGCGGCCGGAGGATATTCCGTAAGGGGGAAGTGAGTAGGGATTAGTGAGTAGGGAATAGTCAGTAGTCACGAACCCCGGCAGCCTTCACTACTGCCTACTGCCTACTGCCTACTGCCTCACGCCGCAAAGCGCTGCGCTTCGCCGCCATAATAGTTGACATAGCGGGCGCCGATTTCCTTGACCGGCATCACCACGAACACATCGACGGTAGAGAATTCGCGGTCGATGACGCAGCCGTCGCCGATGCGGGCGCCGACGCGCAGATAGCCCTTGACCAGCGGCGGCATGGCCGCGATCGCCGCCTTGGCGTTTACCGCCTCGATCGGCATCAGGTCCATCGAGCAATAGCGCCCGGACACAGCCCGCACATCCCAGGCTGAGTTGGTGCGGCAGTGATGGGCAAGATAGGTAAGCGCCTCGGCATGCGCCGCCGGCACCGTGCCGTGGAACGAGGCACAGCCGGTCATCACACCGATCTCATAGTGCTTGATATAGGCCCAGATGCCTTGCCACAGCGCCTCGATGGTGCGCTTGGAGCGGTATTCCTTAAGAACGCAGGAGCGGCCGAGCTCAAGGAAGCGCTGCCCGGGATGACGGGCAATCAGCTTTGTCAGCTCGAACTCGCCTTCGGAATAGAAGCCGCCGGCGGTCGCTGCGATTTCTTGCCGCAGCAGCCGATAAGTGCCGACGATGCGGCGATGCTCGGGTCCGGAAATCGAGGTGTCCAGCACCAGCAGATGGTCGCAGAGCGGGTCGAAACGGTCGGCGTCGCGCCGATCCTGTGCCTGGAACAGGTCCTTCCTGGCGCCAAGCTCGTCATAAAATACCCGGTAGCGCACTTCCTGCGCGGCAGCGACCTCGGCTTCGTTGCGGGCAAGCCGCACTTCGAGATTACCGATCCGGCCCAGCGGTGCGCCTGTTGCGACGGCATCGGCGTTACGCGCGGCGAGCAAAGCACCGCCTGCGTTGGGCCGAGTGTCACATTCCGGCATAACTGTATGCACGAGTGATTCTCCTTCGAGCCATCCCTCTTGGCACGGGGATACGGTGTAGGTGCAACAGGATTGTGACAGTACCGTGATACGGCGCAGCGGGCAATACTTCGTCGGCTGGCGAAAACCCTCAACCGGCTACCTTACGTGACGGCAAAGAGCACGTTGGGGCGGCCTCAGGCGGCCACCTGGCCTTCGACGGCATGGACCAGCGCGTCGGGGTCCAGCGGCTTGGTGACGAAACCGCTGGCGCCATGGGCAAGCACTGTGTGGCGGGTCTTTTCCTGGCTGTCGGCCGAAAGCACCATGATCGGAACCGGCGGCACGGCCATTTCTTCCTCGTGGCGGCGGATGGCCGCGATTGCGTCCAGCCCGTCCATAACCGGCATGTGCAGATCCATCAGCACCACGTCGAAACGGTGTTTCAGCCCGGCTTCGGTGATTGCCTCGACCGCGGCCTTGCCGTTGCCGACGACTTTGACCCGATGCCCTGCCTTCAAAAGCGTGGCGCGGGCCAGCATGGCGTTGATGTCGTTGTCTTCGGCGATCAGCACCGACAGGCCCTGCTGGCGCCCGCCAACAGCCCGATGCGACGACGCCCCGCTTTTTTCCGGCTTCGTGGGCAGGGGCAAAGCAGGGGCATGGCTGGTCAACAGCACGCGCATCAGCGTTTCGCCGCGCACCGGCCTTGCCAGGAAGGTGGCGTAGCCGCTGGCGCGGAATTCGCCAAGCATGCCGCGGTCGGTCGGCGCGATCAGCGTGATCGCCTCGCAATCGGCAAAGCCGCTCTGGCGCAGGCGCTTGAGCAGCCTGCCGTCGCTGTCTTCCATGGCGGCGTCGATCAACAGCGCGTCGCAATGTTCGGCGAAAGGCGTCGCCTGGGAAGCGGTCGCGGCCACATCGACGGCGCCGCCATGGGCGCGGATGGCACGGGCGATAGCATCAGCCTCTACAGCGTTCTTCGACACGATGACGGCGCGCCGGCCGACGAGGATATTCTGCCGGTTCTGCGGCGCTTCGGTCGCCCCTGTGGCCGGGATTTCGAAGACGAATTCAGATCCCTCGCCAAGCCGGCTCGACACCGAAATGGCGCCGCCCATGGCCGTCGCCAGGCGCCTCGATATGGCAAGGCCGAGGCCGGCGCCGCCATGGGTGCGGGTCGAGGTGCCGTCGGACTGTTCGAATTCCTCGAAGATGCGCTCCATGTCCTCTTCGCGCAGGCCAGGGCCGGTGTCGGCGACGGTGAAGCAGATGCGGTCGCTGGTCTCGGTGCGGGCCCGCGCGACCGAGACCAACACGCCGCCGGTGTCGGTGAACTTGATCGCGTTGCCGATGAGGTTGAGCAGAACCTGCCTCACTCTTCCCGGATCGGCCATGATCATCTGCGGCACGTCGGGCTCGACATGACAGCCGAGGCCGATGTTCTTGGCGAAGGCTTTCGCCGCCATCAGTTCAATGATGTTGTCGGCAATCTCGCGCAAAGATGTCGGCTGCGGCTCCGGGTCGAAGCGACCGGCTTCGATCTTGGAATAATCGAGCAGGTCCTCGATGAGCGCCAAAAGGGCGCTGGCCGAGGTCGAGACGGCGGCGACATAGGTGCGCTGCTCCGGCGACAGATTGGTGTCGGCCAGTAGCTTGGCCATGCCCATGATGCCGTTCATCGGCGTGCGGATCTCATGGCTGACGGTGGCGAGGAAGCGCGACTTGGCCTGGCTGGCATATTCGGCGCGCTCCCGCGCGGTGATGAGCGAGGATTCGGCACGTTTGCGGGCGGTGATGTCGCGGGCAATCGCCCGGTGCGAAACGGCGCCGCTGTCCTTGTCGCGCACCGACAGTTCGATCCACGAAAACCAGCGCGGACCGTTAGGCGTGCGGATGGAGACGTCGGTGGAACTCAGGCATTCGTGATCCGAAAAGGCGGCGTCGGGAACGACCCCGACATCGATGCCGAGGTCTGCCAGCGTCCTGCCTGCAAGATCGCGCTGATCGGTTCCGACGAGGCTGGCGAAAACCTTGTTGGCATAGACGATGTGGCCGTCGCGGTCGCGGTGGACGACGAGGTCGCCGAGCGCATCGATCAGCCCGCGAAAGCGCTCCTCGCTCTCCTGCATCTCCCACATGCGGTCGGCCAGCGTCTCGATCTCGGCGCGGCTGCGGGCTGCGGTTTCGTCGAGCAGGGCGGTCGCGCGGTGGACGGTGTGGCGGTTGCGCAGGTGCATGGCGACGCCGCCAAGGCCGGTCGCCAGCAGGCCGAGCGTGATGAAGATCGGCGCGCCGGTGAGGTGGGACAGGCCCGCCAGCACGACACTGGCGACCACGGTCAAGAACAGCAGGCCCTCGTGCGTGGCGCGCGGAAAATCCGGCGCCAGCGGCGGTGGGACAACATGCTGCCGCTTCGGCGTCGCCGGGCTCGGCCGGTCGATGCTTTCGGCACGGTTCTTCTCTTTCCTGGCGGACTCCGCGATCATGCGGAAATCCTTGCCAGATAGAGATTATGGAAAAGCGCGGCGGATCGTTCGAATTTTAGCGGTCATGCATTTTTGGCGGTTTTCCGCATCTCATGATCTTTTCCGAAAACCGGATTCCACTTTTCGGGATCATGCTTCGGGAGCTCACATATCCACGACCACGCGGCCCCTGATCTTGCCGTCGACGATGTCGTGGGCGGCGGCGATGATGCCGTCGAAGCCGATTGTCGTCGACAGGCCGGCAAGTTTCTTGAGGTCGAGATCGGTGCCGATCCGGCGCCAGGTTTCCAGGCGCACCGCCTTGGGCGCCATCACCGAATCGATGCCAAGCAACGAGACGCCACGCAGGATGAAGGGTGCGACGCTCGACGGCAGATCCATGCCGCCGGCCAGGCCGCAAGCGGCGACCGCGCCGCCATAGGCGGTCATCGACAGCACATTGGCAAGCGTGTGGCTGCCGACGGCATCGATGCCGCCGGCCCAGCGTTCCTTGGCCAGCGGCTTGGCCGGCTGGGACAGCTCGTCGCGCGAAATCACTTCGGCGGCACCGAGGTCGATCAGATAGGGGCTTTCGGCGTTGCGGCCCGTCGAAGCGATGACATGGTAGCCGAGGCTGGACAGGATCGAGACCGCGACCGAGCCGACGCCGCCGGCCGCACCCGTCACCACCACCGGGCCGCGGTCGGGCAGGATGCCGTGCCGCTCCAGCGCCATGACGCACAGCATCGCCGTATAGCCGGCGGTGCCGACCGCCATCGCATCGTGGGCGCTGATGCCGTCGGGCAACGGCACCAGCCAGTCGCCCTTGACACGGGCGCGCCCGGCATAGGCGCCGAAATGCGTTTCGCCGACACCCCAGCCGTTGAGGATGACCTTGTCACCCTTGCGCCAGTCGGCATGCGACGACGAGAGAACGGTGCCGGCGAAGTCGATCCCCGGCACCAGCGGCCAGCGGCGGATCACCGGCGCCTTGCCGGTGATCGCCAGCCCATCCTTGTAATTGACGGTCGTTGCCTCGACCGCGACGGTGACATCGCCTTCCATCAGATCGGTTTCGCCGAGATCGACGATTTCGACCGACTGCTTCTTGTCGGCATCGCGCGAAACGAGGATGGCATTGAAGGTCTCGGACATTTTTTCTCCTCGGTCAGGCAAAGGCTGGCCGGAGTGTGCGGCGACCGTCCGGCGAGGTCAATTGGTCAAGCGTCCGGACCTTGCGGCTTCGCCTGACGCCGCCAGCCGATGAGTTCGTCGAAGACGATCAGCACGGCGCCGACCGAAATGCAGGCGTCGGCGAGGTTGAAGACAGCGAAGGACCATACCGGCGTGTGGAACAGTATGTAATCGATGACGTGGCCGTAGACGGCGCGGTCGATCAGATTGCCGAGCGCCCCACCGATGATCAGCGCAAAGCCGATGCGGGCCAGCACATGGCCAGCCGGGGTGCGAGTCGCCAGATAAAGCACGAAGGCGACGACGAGAACGGCAATGACGACCAGGCCGGTGTCGCCGACGGACGAGAACATCGAAAAGGCAATGCCGGTGTTGTAGGTGCGGTAGAGCGCCAGGAACGGCACCAGATCGAGCTTTTCCTGGAAAGCGAGGCCGGTTTCGACCAGATGCTTAATCCATTGGTCGAGCGCGATTGCCGCTACCACCAGCAGCGCATAGGGGGACCATGATTTCACGATTTAGCGTCCTCGGGAGCAAGCTTCAGGGCGCCGCGCCGGATCTCGAACAGCATGACGCCGGTGGCGACGGCAAGGTTGAGTGAATCGGCGCGGCCGGCCTGCGGAATCCGGAGCAGCCGGTCGCAGCTTTCGGCCAGATTGTCGGGCAGGCCCTGCTGTTCGTTGCCCATCATCAGCAGCACCGGCCCCCTGGAGAAATCGACCGAGCGGTAATCAACCGCACCCTTGAGATGGGTACCGACGACAAGGCCTGAGAAGCTGTTTCGCCAGGCCAGGAACGCTTCGGACGTGGCCCTGGTTACCGGCACAGCGAAGATCGAGCCCATGGTGGCGCGCACGGTTTCGACGGAGAAAGGATCGGTGGTCTCGCCGACCAGGATGACTCCTTTGGCGCCGACAGCATCGACGGTGCGGATGATGGTGCCGAGATTGCCGGGGTCGCGCACCCGGTCGAGCGCCACCCAGACATCGCCGTCGTGGGCGCGGATGTCCTTCAACGGCAGAAGTTTCTGCTGGAAGACGCCGACCACCATTTGCGGATTGTCGCGGCGGGTGATGGCGACCAGCACCTTTTCCGACACTTCGAGCACGGTGCCGCCGGCGGCAACCGTGCGCGCCGCTACCTTTTCGACCGCCGCATTGCCACGACCGGCCTTGGCGAAGACCAGCGTCTTGATCGACCAGCCGAGGTCGAGCGCGTCGATGACCAGCTTCAGCCCTTCGGCCATGAAGGCATTCTGCTGGTCGCGGAATTTCTTCTGCGCGAGCGCCTTGATGTCCTTGATCAGCGGGTTGGCGAGGCTGGTGACTTCCTTCACCTGACCCGGCGCGCCGGCGTGCCGCTCATTCATCCATGACTCCCGGGCATTCAGGTCCCCCGGGCATTCAGGCCACCCAGCGCGAAAACAGCGATGTCGACAGCGCCCGGCCGGCGGATTGCTCGCGGATGATCAGTTCACCTGATTCAACCGTGCCGCCCATGCCGGCAAATGTATCGCGCATCAGGGCGTGGATGGCGAAGAAGGAGGCGCGGATCGAATAGGCGGTCAGCACCACCGCCAGCGGCTTCGGCGTCAGGATCGCGCGGCAAAGGTCGGTCAGGCCAGGCAGGTCCTCGAACAATTGCCAGACCTCGCCCTTGGGGCCGCGACCATAGGCGGGCGGGTCGAACAGGATGATGTCGTAGCGGCTGCCGCGGCGCTCCTCGCGCTCGGCGAATTTCACCGCGTCGTCGACGATCCAGCGGATCGGCTTGCTGCCGAGGCCGGCCATTTCCTGGTTTTCGCGGGCCCAGCCGATCGCCTTCTTCGAGGCATCGACATGGGTGACTTCGGCGCCGGCTCGGGCTGCTACGAGAGAAGCGAGCCCGGTGTAGCCGAACAGGTTCAGGACCTTGACCGGGCGCTTCGCCGCCGCGATCAGGCTGGCCATATGGTCCCAGTGCGAGGCCTGCTCGGGGAAGACGCCGACGTGGCGAAACGAGGTGAAGCGGCCGAGATAATCGATGCCGTCATGCTTCATCGGCCAGGTCTCGCCAAGCGGCATTTTCGGAAAACGCCAGCGGCCGATGCCCTCCTCGTCGGTGTCGCCGGTGAAGATGGCGTCGGCGCGGTCCCAGTCCCTTGCCGGCAAGGCCTTTTGCCAGATCGCCTGGCCTTCGGGCCGTACGATGCGGTAGGGGCCGTATTGTTCGAGTTTTTCGCCGGCGCCACTGTCGAGCAGCGCATAATCCTGGTTGGGCGCTACTTCGAGGATCACCGGCAGGCGTTCGGCGGGGAGGGCGCCGTCGCGACGCGCAAGCAGGCGCGGCGCCGGCTTCGGATCAAACCGGTCGTCCGGTTTTGTTTCGTGGCGCTTGGCTTCCGGTCGGATTGGCGTAGCGGCTGGCTGCGGCCGCGCGTGTTCGGCCCTGCCCTTTGCGGGCGGACGGTTGTCGCGGCGTTTGTCGCGAAAAGACTTCAAGCAGGAACGTCTCCGGAGGCGGCAGGCCGCTTTTGACATAGGGTCACCGGCTGCGCAAACAAAATGGTCCAACATACGAATGTCCGAGGTAGTGGACCTCGCCTGAGGAAACAGGCAAATCTGGGCGATGTCCCGTTCCGAACGCCTGCTCGACCTGATCCAGATTCTGCGCCGGTATCGCCGGCCGGTCAGCGGCCGCACGCTTGCCGGCGAGATGAATGTGTCGATCCGCACGCTCTATCGCGACATCGCCACGCTGCAGGGGCAAGGCGCGCCGATCGAGGGCGAGGCGGGGCTGGGCTATGTGCTGAAGCCCGGCTTCATGCTGCCGCCGCTGATGTTCACCGACGAGGAGATCGAGGCCATTGTGCTCGGATCGCGTTGGGTTGCCAGACAACCGGACAAGCGTCTCTCGGCCGCGGCGGCCGACGCGCTGGCCAAGGTTGCCGCGGTGCTGCCGGACGATCTGCGCGAGGACCTCGATGCAAACACACTGCTGGTCGGGCCGCGCGGCGATGCCGTCGAAGGTATCGATCTTGGACTTGTTCGCCAGGCGATCCGCAATGAGCGAAAACTCGGCTTTATCTATCGCGACGCCGGTGGCGCCGCTTCGCAGCGCATGGTCTGGCCGTTTGCGATCGGCTTCTTCGACAAGGTGCGGGTGATGGTCGCCTGGTGCGAGACGCGCCAGGATTTCCGCCACTTTCGAGCTGATCGCATGTCCGCTCTCAACGCCACCGACAGCCGCTATCCGCGCCGCCGGCAGGCGCTGCTGAAGGAATGGCGCGTGACGTTGGATGCGCCAAAGCGCCAAACTGACGCGTGATGCTTCCTTTTACGAGTTGGCGAATCACTGCTGCCAGAATCTGACAGTGGGGCCGCCTATGCTCCTCCAATCGAAACCCTGGAGAGCAGGCATGAACACCCCTAATTTCGTCATCCTCTATGTCGACAGCCCGGAGCGGAGCGGTGCCTTTTACAGCGCGCTGTTTGGGCGCCAGCCGGTGGAGGCAGCGCCAACCTTTGTGCTGTTCGTGCTCGACAATGGGTTCAAGCTCGGCCTGTGGTCGCGTCACACCGTGGAGCCGTCGGCCGCCGCAGCGGGTGGTGGTGCGGAACTCGTCTTCGCGTCGGACCGGGCTGATGCGGTGGACGCCGCCCATAAGGACTGGGCAGGGCGCGGCCTGGCCATCCTGCAAACACCGACCGACATGGATTTCGGCCGCACCTTCGTTGCGCTCGATCCCGACAACCACCGGCTGCGTGTCTATTGGCTGAACGACGGAGAACAGGGATGAGTGCCCATTGGATCGCGGTGGCTTCCGCCGAGCATGTGCGGCGCGGCCGTGAGGCCGGCTTCATGCAGGTCAATCACGGCAAGGCGGCACCGCTGCGCCGCATCAAGCCAGGCGACGGCATCGTCTACTACTCGCCGACCACAATTCTGCGCGAGAAGGACCACCTGCAGGCCTTCACGGCGATCGGCACCGTGCGTGAAGGCGAACCTTACCAGGGCGACATGGGCGCCGGTTTCACACCATTTCGTAGGGATGTCGCATGGGCCAAGGCGGACGAAGCGCCGATCAAGCCGCTGCTCGAACAACTCGACTACACCAAGGGCAAGTCGAACTGGGGCTACCAGCTGCGCTTTGGCCTGTTCGAAATCACCGCGCATGATTTCTCGCTGATCGCCGAGGCGATGGGCGCCGAAACCACGAAGGCAGCCTAGGTCTTCAGCGCCCCGGATTGGCACGGCCATGGTGACAAGGCTGCTGACGCCAAGCTGTCAGCAGTCTTGTGCGACAAGCGCATCGCCACCTGATCCGCCGCACCTCCCCAAGGAGAATAGTATGGACTTCGTCTCGATCCGCATCATCACCGACCAGATCAAACCTCTGGTGGCATTCTACGAGACGATCACCGGGCTTAGCGCAACCTGGTTCACCGACGATTTCGCCGAGCTGGCAACGCTCTCCTGCACGCTGGCGATCGGCAGCACACGCACTCTGGCCCTGTTCGGAACGGATGTGGCGCAGCCGGCCGCCAATCGATCGGCGATCATCGAGTTTCGCGTCAGCGACGTCGATGCGGAGTACGGCAGGCTGGCGAAAATCATCGGCGGCTTCGTACAGACGCCGACGACAATGCCATGGGGTAACAGATCGCTGCTGCTGCGCGATCCCGATGGCAATCTGGTGAACTTCTTCACTCCGGTCAGCGCGGAAGCAATCCGGAAATTCGATCGCAAGGCTGGCGCCGTAGCGCCGGCCGACGCTACGGCTTGAGGGCGTTGTAGACGGCAATGCCGGCGGCGAGGTCCTCGAGCGCCGCGCCGACAGACTTGAACAGCGTGATCTCACCGGGGCTCTGCCGGCCCTGTTTTTCACCGCGCGCCAGTTCATGCAGATCGGCGACGATGGCTTCCGATTTCAACACGCCGGAGGCGAGCGGCTGGACGATGTCACCGGCTTCCTTGGTGGCGCCGGCGCGGGTGTCGACATAGATGCGGGCGCGCGTGATCGCATCGTCATCGCTTTCGCGCATGGTCGGCGTGAAGCCGCCGACCAGATCGACATGCGCGCCCGGTTTCAAGAGCGCGCCCTTGACGAGCGGCGTCGTCGTGATGGTCGCCGATGAGACGATGTCGGCCTGAGCAAGCTCGGCGTCGAGATCGCTAACGGCTTCAGCGTTGAAACCTTCCTCGCGCAAATCGGCCGCAACCTTTTCGGCATTGGCCGGCGTGCGGTTCCAGATGCGGATGGTCTTGATCGGCCGAACCGCCGAATGCGCCTTGGCCAGGAATGGCGACAGCGCGCCGGCGCCGACCACCAGAAGCCGTGAGGCGTCCTCGCGGGCGAGATAGGAGGCGGCGAGCGCCGAGGCGCAAGCGGTGCGCCACTGCGTCAGCCGCTGGCCGTCGATCAGCGCCTCGGGCTCGCCGGTGGCGCCGTTGAGCAAGAGGTAGAGCCCCATGACAGCCGGTTTGCCGATGGCGTTGTTGTCGGGCGATACGGTTACGATCTTGACGCCGATATGACCGCCCGCCGATGTGCCGGCGGCATGGAAGTCGGTCCAGGCCGGCATCAAAAGCAGCGTCGACGTGGCACCATCGGGCCGCTCGACCGCGTGGTGATGGCGGACGGGCTGCACAGCACCCTCGCGGAAGGCCACGCGCAGTGTCTCGACCAGTCCGGGAAAGCTCAGCGCCTGGTCGACAGCGTCGGCCGAAATGGTCAGCATGCAAAACTCCGCGAAGGTAAAAGCGCCGGCTTCAGGCCGTTGGCTTCGGCAGCGCCGTCCCCGGGGCAGAACCTTGCGGCGCGGCCGGCACGCGGCTGACCGCCTGGCGCAAATTCTCGGCCTCGACGCCGCGCTGGCGCGCCAGCTTGCGGTAGCGGCCCTGCTTGACCCAGGTCGCCAGGCTGCCGACGACCATGCCGATGGCCAGTGCCACGAACAGGAAGATAAACAGCGGCAAGTTCAGCGTCAGCTTCGGATTGCCCGGGTTGAACGGATCGAGCGTGAAGGCGACGAGCTCGCGGTTTGCGACGGCCAGTGCAATCAGGATGACGGCCAGCGGCACGAAGACCACGATAAGTATGAAGCGGTTGAACATAGAGATTCCTTGGGAAAGGCAGGCCTTGAGAAGGCCGACGCGTCAAGTCCGCGCTTATTTGCCGCCGTTCAGCCGTTCACGCAATTCCTTGCCGGTCTTGAAGAACGGCACCCACTTCTCCTCGACTTCGACGGATTCGCCGGTGCGCGGGTTGCGGCCGGTGCGGGCAGGGCGGTTTTTCACCGAAAAAGCGCCAAAGCCGCGCAACTCGACCCGGTTGCCTTCCGCAAGGGCATCAGTGATCTCGTCGAATATCGCCCCCACGATGTTTTCGACGTCGCGCAGGAAAAGATGCGGGTTGCGCGTGGCAATGATCTGCACAAGCTCGGATTTGATCATCAGAAAGGTCCCCGTGAAAGCGCTGCGGTCAAATTATCAGGATGATTTTATTTGTTTTTTTACTCGCCCCAAACGGCAGATCAAGGGTGCCAGACGGAAACGAGACCGTCAAGAAACAAGCGATCGGCGCCGATTTCGTGAAGAACGTCGCTTCCGGTCTCCGACAGACCGAGCGCGCTGCCGACGTTGCGCGCTATTGCTTTCGAGAACAGGAAGCTGCCGCGCCGTTCGGTGTCCTTCCATTCCACCACCTTGAGCTTGGCGTCGACACCCTTGGTCGCCAGCCAGTCGATGGCCACGCTTTCGCCGCCGACGGCGTCGATCAGACCGTTGGCGAGACCCTGGCGGCCGGTGAAGATCGACCCGTCGGCGAGCGCCAATGCCTGGTCGCGGGTCATCTTGCGGCGCTCGGCGACGATGCCGACGAACCAGTCATAGCTGTCGAGGATGAGCTTGCGGACCATGGCGCGCTCGTCTTCATTGGTCGGCTTGAAGGGCGAGGGCGCGGCCTTCAGCGGCGAGGATTTCACCTCTTCGAGCTTGATGCCGACCTTGTCCATCAGGCCGCTGACATCGGGATATTGGATCAGCACGCCGATCGAGCCGACGATCGAGGTCTTACGGGCGACGATGTGGTCGCTGGCGCTGGCGATCATGTAGCCGGCCGATGCGGCCAGCGTGCCGACCTCGGCAACCACCGGCTTGTCGGCGGCGAGCTTGCGCACCTCCTCGTAGATCGATTCGCCTCCGACCGTGGTGCCGCCGGGCGAATCGATAGCCAGAATGACGCCCTTGACCTGCGAGGATGTGCGGATGGTTTCCAGTCGCTTGATCAGTTCCTCGTCCTCGGTGATGGTGCCTTCGATCCTGACCTTGGCGATATGGTTGACCGAGGAGCCGCCGAGATCTTCGCCATAGAACCAGCTTGCAAGTGCAATCACCCCGAGCGCCACGATGGCAATGGCCGCGCCGCGCCAGAAGGTCAGCTTGCGCCGCAAGCGGCGGCGGTCGATCAGGTCGTCGGCTCTCAGTGCCATGGTCTGCCTCATAGTCGGTGGGAAGCGATGCTTTTAAAGCAAGCGTCCGCGCCCGGCTACCTCTTCCTCACGGGCCTGCGACGAAGCGACCGCGCCAATGGCGGCATTTCAGGAAAAAATGACGCAGCGCCTTCGTTTCTGCTATGAAGTGCCGAAATTGTGACGCCTGATTTCCGTTTGCAAAAACAACGGCCGTCACATTTTTGCGGTTTTCCTCCGCTTGTGCTTGCTTGCGGGGGCCGGCAACCCACCTATGGCAGGTGTTTTGGCGGGCAAGGGTTTATTAGAAGTCAGTCATGCTAGCTCGATCGAACGAACCGACCAACGCCGATGCGGCCTTGGCGCCCACGGCGCCAGCGGGCACGCGCGGGGACGCCTTCGACCGCGCCCAGCGCCATTCGCGCCGCGTGCGCGTGCTGAAATTCGCAGTGCCGGTGCTTGCCGCTGGAATCGCGGTTGCGTTTCCGGTCTATTCCTATCTTGCGGCGCCGGTCTCGGTCTCGATACAGGCCGACGGCACCGCCTTTGCCGACGGCAAGCTGGTGATGGCCAATCCCAAGCTCAACGGCTTCACCAAGCAGAAGCTGCCCTATTCGCTGACGGCGCTGCGCGCCATCCAGGACGTCGGCAAGCAGGACATGATCCAACTCGAAGGCATCCATGCCAAACTGCCGCTGACGGCGGACAATGTGGCGGTCGTCGATGCCAAGCGCGGCATCTATAACCGCAACGCCAACACGATGGACATGACCAGCGACGTCACCGTCACCACCACCGACGGCGTCGCTGCCACGTTCAAATCGGTCTTCCTCGACATGGGCAAAGGCTCTATGAAGACAGGTGATCCGGTCGATGTCAGCCGCAACGGCTCGCGGATCACGGCGGGGTCGATGTCCGTCGAAGAAAATGGCAACGTTGTCGTTTTCGAAAATAAGGTAAGCGTTCACATCGATCCGGCCACTATGAAGGCGGCAGAGGCAAAGAGCGGAGAATCGAATGCGTCCCAGTAATTCGGCACGGCTTGTCACCGCAGCTTCGGCCTTGCTGTTGCTGGGTGTGGCGCCGTCCTGGGCTCAGTCCAGCGCCAGCAGCCAATCCGGGCTCAAACTGTCGGGCGACCAGCCGATCCAGATCGAGAGCGACAAGCTCGAGGTCCGCCAGGCCGACAGCATGGCGCTGTTCAGCGGCAACGTCACCGTCACGCAAGGGCCGACGCTGCTCAAGGCCGGCAGTATGGAAGTCTACTACGTCAAGGACCCCAACGCCGCCAAGGGTGCGGCCGCCGGCGCTTCGGCGATGACCGGCTCGGCCAACATCGATCACCTGGTGGTCAAGAACAAAGTCTACATCAAGTCGAATGACCAGATCGCCACCGGCGACAACGCCACGTTCGACATGAAGACGCAGGTGCTCGTCCTGTCGGGCAATGAAGTCGTGCTGTCCCAAGGCCCCAATGTGCTCAAGGGCTGCAAGCTCACCGTGCAGATGAAAAGCGGCCTGGCTCAGGTCGATGGCTGCGGCGGGCGAGTCATCATGTCGATGACGCCGCCGCCGAAATCTGAGGCGCCGAAGCCCGAATGACTGGCGTATCTTCGCTGCTGACCCGCCTTCCGGGACGGGCGGCCAGCAAACTTGCTGCCCCGGCCACAGTCACCGTCGATTCCGCGAAGTTCAAGGGCACCCTGATCGCCAAGGGTCTGACCAAGAGCTACAAGGGCCGCAAGGTGGTCAGCGGCGTCACCATCGGCGTGCGCGCCGGCGAGGCTGTCGGGCTGCTCGGCCCCAACGGCGCCGGCAAGACCACTTGTTTCTACATGGTCACCGGCCTGGTGCCGGTCGACGAAGGCACCATCGAGATCGACGGTTTCGACGTCACCTCGATGCCGATGTATCGCCGCGCCCGGCTCGGCATCGGCTATCTGCCGCAGGAAGCGTCGATCTTCCGCGGCCTCAATGTCGAGCAGAATATTCGCGCCGTGCTCGAGGTGGTCGAGAAGGACCGCAAGGTGCGCGAGCGCAATCTCGACGAACTGCTCGAGGAATTCCACATCAGTCATCTGCGCAAGTCGCCGTCCATGTCGCTGTCCGGCGGCGAGCGGCGGCGCCTGGAAATCGCCCGCGCCCTGGCGACGCGGCCGGCCTACATGCTGCTCGACGAGCCTTTCGCCGGCATCGACCCGATTGCGGTCGCCGACATCCAGCAGCTGGTGCGCCATCTGACGGCGCGCGGCATCGGCGTGCTCATCACCGACCACAATGTGCGCGAAACGCTCGGCCTCATCGACCGCGCCTATATCATCCATGCCGGCCAGGTGCTGACGCATGGCCGCGCCGACCAGGTGGTGGCAAACCCCGATGTGCGGCGGCTTTATCTCGGCGAGGGTTTCACGCTCTGAGCGTGAAATTTGTTTCCTGAGGCGATTTTTGCCGCCCCGTAGGGCCTTTTTCTCCGATTTTGCGTGAGATAACGCCCCGGTAGAGGCCTTTTGCCAGCATTTTCCTTGACAAGCAAAAGCTGGGCCAGTTTCTATGGAGGGTCGGAAAAATTCATTTTCCGGCAGCTTCTGATGTGTAGGCTTCCGGGTGCAGAAGGGCGTTTGAAACCGAACCATGGCGCTGGCGGCGAAACTACAGCTACGACAATCCCAGTCGCTGGTGATGACGCCGCAACTGATGCAGTCGATCAGGCTGCTGCAGCTCACCCATATCGAGCTCGACCACTTCATCGACGACGAGATCGAGCGCAATCCGTTGCTGGAGCGCGCCGAGCCCCAGGATGACGCCGCAAGCGACCAGGTGCAGAAGGGCGACGCCGCGCCTGAGCCTGCCGCCGATGGCGACTGGTTCGAGAGCGAGACGGCGTGGAGCGCCGAAGCAATCTCGGACAAGCTCGACAGCTCGCTGGAGAACCTGTTTCCAGACGATCCCGGCACCAGCGAGCGGCTCGGTCCTGACCTGACGGCGCAGTGGAAGTCGGCGACCGGCAATGGTTCGTCCGGCTCGTCCGAAGGCTTCGACGTCGGCGACATGGCTGCCGCCGCCATCACGCTGCGCCAGCATGTCGGCGAGCAGATTGCGCTTGCCTTTGCCGATCCGGCCGCAAGGCTGATCGCCGGCGAACTGGCCGATGGCCTGGACGAGGCCGGCTATCTGCGCGCCGACCTGGCTGACATCGCGAAACGGCTCGGCGCCGATCAGGCCATGGTGGCCAAGGTGCTGGTCGTTTGCCAGACATTCGAGCCGGTCGGCCTGTTTGCGCGCGACCTTGCCGAGTGCCTGTCGCTGCAGCTTGCCGTGCGCGATCGCCTCGATCCGGCGATGAAGACGCTGGTCGGCAACCTTGAACTCCTGGCGCGGCGCGATTTCCAGACGCTGAAGCGGCTTTGCGGGGTCGACGAGGAGGATCTGCTCGACATGTTGGCCGAAATCCGCGCGCTCGACCCGCGCCCAGGCATGGCGTTCTCGGGCGGCACCAGCGACGCCATCGTTGCCGATGTCGAAGTCCGCGCCGCCAATGACGGCAGCTGGACGGTCGAGCTCAACGCCGAGACGCTGCCGCGGGTTCTGGTCGACCATATTTATTTCGCCCAGGTCTCGCCGCAGGCCAAGAACCAGGCGGAGAAGGATTTTTTGGCCGAATGCCTGCAAAACGCCAATTGGCTGACGCGCAGCCTCGACCAGCGGGCAAAGACGATCCTGAAAGTGGCGTCGGAAATCGTGCGCCAGCAGGACGCTTTTCTGGTCCATGGCGTGCGTCATCTCAGGCCGCTCAACCTGCGCACGGTGGCCGATGCCATCGGCATGCACGAATCGACCGTCAGCCGGGTGACGGCCAACAAATACATGCTGACGCCGCGCGGCGTATTCGAGCTGCGCTATTTCTTCACCGCTTCGATCGCGGCATCGGGCGGTGGCGATGCGCATTCCTCGGAAGCGGTGCGCGACCGCATCAAGCAGCTGATCGACGAGGAAAAGCCCGCAGACGTGCTGTCCGATGACGCCATCGTCGACATGTTGAAAGAAAGCGGCGTCGATATTGCCAGGCGCACCGTGGCCAAATACCGCGAGGGCATGAACATTCCCTCATCGGTGCAGAGGCGGCGCGAGAAGCGCGCTCTGGCCAGCGCCGGGCGCTAGTTCTGCTTGCCCGACACGGCTTTTGCTGTGGCTGGATTTCCACAACTCTAGGCCTTCATTGACAAGCCGCAATGAAGTGTCTAGAAGCCCGCCCGCATGAGACGGGCTGAATTGCCCGCATGCGGATGGTCCGTCACGATGAAGGCCACGGGACGGCCAAGAAGGCGGATTGTGATCAACCGGAAAGTTCGGATCTAAAATCGGCGCGAGTTGACGCCGCAAAGCTTGTGCGCACGGACCACGAGTATAAACTCTGGCCAGTTTGAAGCCTGAGCAAGGAAGGTCAGTTTTCAGATGAAGCTGCGCATATCGGGAAAGCACATGGATATCGGCGATGCGTTTCGTACGCGCATCACCGACCGTGTCGGAGAGGCGATCGGAAAATATTTCGACCGCGGTTTTTCAGGGCATGTCACGGTCATCAAATCGGGTTCGCGTTACTCCGCCGACTGCATGATCAGGCTGGATTCCGGCGCTTCGCTGCAGGCGACCGGGGACGCCCAGGATCCAACGCTTGCCTTCGAGGCGGCTGCGGATCGCCTCGAAACGCGGCTTCGGCGCTATAAGCGCCGGCTGAAGTCGCACAATTCAGGCAACGGAAATGGCGAAATGACCGACATCGCCTATACGGTGATGGCGCCGCTAGCCGACGACGACGAGGAGATTCCGGAGGATTTCGCGCCGGCCATCGTCGCCGAATCAACCATGACGCTGCAAACCATGTCGGTGGCGTCGGCAGTCATCGAGCTCGACACCAAGGACAGCCCGGTCTTCGTCTTCCGCAACGCCGGAAACGACCACCTCAACATCGTCTATCGGCGGCCGGACGGAAATATCGGCTGGATCGACCCGTCCACGACCAAAGTCGCACAAGGATGACGACAATAGTCGCACAGGGATAAGAACCAGCCGCGCGAGGGGCGAGGACTGGCGACGGCAGGCGAATAAGGGATTTTCAAGCATGGATCTGAGCGATCTTATCAACGTTCCGGCGATCATGCCGGCGTTGAAGGCGAACTCCAAAAAGCAGCTTCTGCAATTGCTGTCCGAGAGAGCGGCGGCGATTTCCGGCATTCCGGAGCGCGAAGTGTTCGACACCATCCTGCAGCGCGAACGGCTGGGCTCCACCGGCGTCGGCAACGGCATCGCCATTCCGCACGGCAAGCTCGCCGGGGTCAAGCGCATCGCCGGCGTCTTTGCCCGGCTGGAAACGCCGGTCGATTTCGAGGCGCTGGACGACCAGCCGGTCGATCTGGTGTTTTTGCTGCTGGCCCCGGAAGGCGCCGGCGCCGATCACCTCAAGGCGCTGTCGCGCATCGCAAGGGTGTTGCGTGACGCCGACACGGTGGCCAAGATCAGGGGCACGCGCGATGCGGTCGCCATCCACGCGCTGCTGTCGGACACGCAGGCCTCGCACGCGGCCTGAAGTCTTTTGGGAATTAAGTCTTCCAGGGGCCGCCAAAAGGCGGCCCTTTGCATTTCCGATCCTGACAATCGCCGATTTCTATCGGTCAACCATGATCTTGCCCGAAAACCGGTTCCCGCTTTTCGGGATCATGGTTTTAGTGAATGGCGACAGTGGTCAGGTCGTTTTCCATGGCGCCGGCCAGAGCCCGGTCTTTCGCATCGGAAAGCAGGATCGGCTGGCCGTTGGCGGCAAACAGGGCCCACAAGACCATGCCGGGCGCGATTTCGCCGAGATTGGGGAAGCGACCGAGCAGTTCGTCGCTCGAGACCTTGCGGAGGTAAGCGACCGAGCCTTCGCCGAGATGGGCGAATTCGCCGCTGGTCATGGTGATGGTTTCGTCAGTTCTGGTCATTTCAAAGCCTCCTTGGCGCGTGGACGCCGCTCAAGGCCATCCCGCATCAGAGCCATCGGTAAAGATCAGTCTTTCACCGATATATTTATTTTCCGTACCAGCCGTTCGGACTCCGGCCGATCGAGATCGATCGACAAAAGGCCGTTCTTCAGTTCCGCCGCGATCACCCGCATGCCGTCGGCCAGCACGAAACAGCGCTGGAACTGGCGCGCGGCAATGCCGCGGTGGAGGAATTCGCGCTCGGTGTCGTCGGTCTGACGGCCGCGCACGACCAGCTGGTTTTCCTCCGTGGTGACATCGAGATCGCTTTCGGCGAATCCCGCCACAGCGAGCGTAATGCGCAGCCTTTCGGCCTTGCCGTCGGCACCGCTAAGGCGCTCGATGTTGTAGGGAGGATAGCTGTCACCGGATTTCGCCAATCGTTCCAGGGTCTTTTCCATGGCATCGAAACCCAGGAGAAGCGGGCTGGAGAAGGGCGTCATTCGGCTCATGTTACACTGTCCTCTTTGGAGCGACATAAACTGGAAAAACCCGGATGGCATTTTTCCCGATGGTCTTGATATGGTCCGCGCCGCGGCGAAGTTCAAGCCGTCTAAAACCCCCGCCAAAAAGACTCCCCCGCATAAGGAAATGAAATGCCCCATACCCGCAAGATCATCATCGACACGGATCCCGGCCAGGACGATGCCGTCGCCATATTGCTGGCGCTTGGCAGCGCCGAGCTGGAGATCGTCGGCATCACCGCTGTTGCCGGCAACGTGCCGCTGAAATTGACCGAGAAGAACGCCAGAAAAATCTGCGAACTGGCCGGTCGCCCCGATATCAATGTCTATGCCGGCGCCATCCGCCCGCTGGCGCGCGAACTCGTCACCGCCGAGGAAGTGCATGGCAAGACCGGCCTCAACGGCCCGCAACTGCCCGACCCGAAGATGAAGCTGCAGCACCAGTATGCGGTCGATTTCATCGTCGAGACGTTGATGAAGGAAGAGGCCGGCACGATCACGCTGTGCGCACTCGGCCCGCTCACCAATGTCGCGCTGGCGCTGATCCGCGAACCGAAGATCGCGCCGCGCATCAAGGAAATCGTGCTGATGGGCGGCGGTTTCTTCGAGGGCGGTAATGTCACGCCGACCGCCGAATTCAACATCTATGTCGACCCTCAAGCCGCCGAGGTCGTGTTCAAATCCGGCATCCCGATCGTCATGATGCCGCTCGACGTTACCCACAAGGCGCTGACCACGGCCAAGCGCACGCAGGCCATCCGCAAGCTCGGCACCAGGGTCGGCACGGCGACGGCCGAGATGCTGGAATTCTTCGAGCGCTTCGACGAGGAGAAATACGGCACCGATGGCGGCCCGCTGCACGACCCCTGCGTCATTGCCTATCTGTTGAAGCCGGGCCTGTTCAATGGGCGCAAGTGCAACGTCACCGTGGAAACGGCCTCCGAACTCACCATGGGCATGACCGTGATCGACTGGTGGGGCGTGACCAAGCGGCCGAAGAACGCCATGGTGATGCGCGACATCGACCATGACGCCTTTTTCGCGCTGCTGGTGGAGCGGTTGGCGCGGCTGTAAAAGCTCCCTTCTCCCCGTTTACGGGGAGAAGGTGCCGGCAGGCGGATGAGGGGCGGCGCATCCGTTGAAATTTAGCCTGCAATCCCGGCGCCGCCCCTCACCCGATCGCTTCGCGACCACCCTCTCCCCGTAAACGGGGCGAGGGAAGGGGCGCTTACTTCGCCTTTGAAAACGCCAACCACAGGCCGCCGCCGACCAAAAAACTGCCGCTGATCCTCGACATCAGTTTGATGCGGCTGGCCGAGAGCAGGCGGCCGGCGCGGCTGGCGGCGAGCGCGTAGGTCGAATCCGAGACGGCGGCGAAGATCATGGCGGTGAGGCCCATGACGACGATCTGCAGCGTGTAATTGCCCTGCGGGGCGATGAACTGCGGGAAGAAGGCGCCGAAGAAGACCAGCGTCTTGGGGTTGCTCAGCGCCACAGCCAAGCCCTGCAGGAAGAAGCCGCCGCGCGGCTGCCTGGCGGTGCCGTCGGCGTTCAGCGTGCCCTTGGCGCGGAACATCTGCACGCCCATCCAGATCAGGTAGGCGGCGCCGATCAGGCGCACCCATTCGAACCAGTGGCCCATGCCTGATATGAGCGTGTTGAGGCCGATGCCGACAATGGCGATCATGACAGCAAGCCCGGCCTGCGTGCCGGCGACATTGGCAAGCCCGGCCCGCGCGCCGTGGCGGATGCTGTTGGCGATGATCAGCGTCACGGTCGGTCCGGGCACCAGGATGATGACGATGCAGGCAAGGACATAGGCGGCGTAGAGTTCCAGCGACATTGGGATTCCTCGGGGATTTCCTCGGCAGAATGCGCCTCGCGCGGGCGCGGCAGGGCCTGATCAATGCACGCCGGCGACGCCGGTGCAAGCCGGCAGGAGAGGTCGCCGGCAGCCGCGGGTTGACATCAGGAGGCTCCGGCCTGCCACGGCAGCGTCGCCTCATAGGCCGCGCCGGCCCTGAGCACGGCGAGATCGCCGCGCGGCCGACCGATCAGCTGCATGCCCATCGGCCTGCCCGCGGCGTCGAAGCCGACCGGCACGTTGAGCGCCGGACAGCCACCCAGTGTGGCGAAGGCCGAAACCTGCATCCAGCGGTGGTAGCTGTTCATCGCGCGTCCGGCGACCTCCTGCGGCCAGTGGATGCCGACTTCGAAAGGAAAGACCTGCGCCGTCGGCAGCGCGATGAGATCGAAGCGCTCGAACAGCGACAGCAGCGTGCGGTGCCAGGAGGTGCGGACGACCGAGGCTGCGCGGATCTGCGGCGCCGTCAGCCGCATGGCGTTCTCTACCTCCCAGACGGCTTCCGGTTTCAGCAGGGCGCGCTTGTGCGGGTCGTCATAATGGACTTTCAGCGCCGAGCCACTGCTCGCCTGGCGCAGCGTTACGAAAGCCTGCCACAGCGCTTCGAAATCGACATCCGGCAGCAAGGGCTCGCTCACGAAAGATGCCTGGGCGAAGCGTCCGAGCCCGGCCTCGCACAGGTCGAGGATGCCGGCTTCGACCGGCAGATGACCGCCGAGATCGCCGAGCCAGCCGATGCGGCCGCCCTTTGCCGGCGTTGCCAACCCTTCGAGGAAGGAGCCTGATTTCTCCCAGGACAGCGGCGCCTGTGGATGGTAGCCCGCTTGCACATCGAGCAGCAGCGCCATGTCACGCACATTACGGCCCATCGGCCCGTCGACGCCCATCTGGGCATGAAAGACCTCGACGTCCGGTCCGCCGGGGACAAGGCCCTGCGACGGGCGGAAGCCATAGACATTGTTCCAGGCGGCCGGATTGCGCAGCGAGCCGCCGAAATCGCTGCCGTCGGCGACAGGCACCATGTCCAGCGCAAGGGCGACCGCGGCGCCGCCGCTCGAGCCGCCGGCGGTGAGCGCCGGATCGAAAGCGTTCAAGGTCGGACCGAACACGTTGTTATAGGTGTTGGATCCCAGCCCGAATTCGGGAACGTTGGTCTTGCCGATGATGATGGCGCCGGCGTTGCGGATACGCTCGACGAAGAAATCATCTTCCTGCGGCACGAAATCGGCGAAGATCGGCGAGCCGGAACTGGTTCTTAGGCCGCTGGTCATGGCGAGGTCTTTTATCGCCATCGGCAGGCCGAACAGGGAGCCGGTCTGTCCGCCCTGCGCCAGATGCGCGTCCGCCGCGTCGGCCTCGCGCAAAATGTCGGCGCGCTCGCGCAGTGAGACTATGGCGTTGACCAGCGGGTTCACCGCTTCTATGCGGTCGAGGAAGGCCGTGACCACCTCGCGCACGGACAGGCGGCGAAGCCGGATCGCTTCGGCAAGGTCGATGGCGGAAAGGCGGCAAATATCGCCGGCCGGCGGCACGGCGTGTTTCGTGGCGGGGCGCATGGCTGTCATCCGGCGGCGTTACGCAGGGCGGCATCGACGTCCGCCGCCAGCGGGATCGCCGGCTGGGCGCCGGGCTTCAGGCAGGCCAGGGAGCCCGCTGCCGCGGCGCGGGTGAGAGCCTGGTGGAGCGGCAGGCCCGCCGCCAGCCCGGCGGCAAGGTAGCCGCAAAACGTATCGCCGGCGCCGACCGTATCGACCGGGGTGATCTTGAGCGCCGGCACGGTCAGCAAATCGTCCGGGGTCGCGGCCAGCACGCCGTCGCCGCCGAGCGTGACGACAATGGTGCGGCCGGTCTTGCCGGCGAAGTCGCGCATGCGCGCCGCGCGGTCGCGGCCTTTCAGCGACAGCGCCTCGCCGTAAAGGTCGAATTCGGTTTCGTTGGCGACGGCGTAGTCGGCTTTGCCGAGAAAGGAAGCCGCGTCGCCGCGGAAGGGCGCGGTGTTGAGCACGGTGATCGCGCCGGCGGCGCGGGCGGCGTCAAGCGCTGCATCGACCGTCTGCAGCGGGATTTCGTGCTGCAGCAGAACGACGTCGCCCTTACCAAGGAAAGCTTTGGCGAGATCGCCGGGCAGCACCGAATCATTGGCGCCCGGCACCACGGCGATCACGTTCTCGCCGTCGGCGCCGACCAGGATCAGCGCCGTGCCGGTGGAAGCGAAGCTCTGGCCGACGCCCGACAGATCGACCTTGCCCGCGACAAGCAGCGCCTGCGCCTCGGTGGCGAAGTTGTCCTTGCCGACGGCGCCGACCATGCGCACCTTGGCGCCGGCGCGCGCCGCGGCCAGCGCCTGGTTGGCGCCCTTGCCGCCGGGCGCGGTGGTGAAACCGGAGCCGCGGACCGTTTCACCCGGCGAAGGCAAGCGGTCGACATTGGCGATGAGGTCGAGGTTGATCGAGCCGACAACGATGATCAAGAAAAGGCCTCCTGCGGGAATGCGCGGGAAGCTAACCTGTAAGCCGGCGGCTTGCCAGAGCGTGCGGATGTTTTGCTCGACTTCCGAGGGCTCGCAAAAAGAAAAACACCGGCGAAGGGTTTTCGCCGGTGTCGTTTGATGCTGGCGCTTCAGGATGCGGTCTGGCCTGCTTCCCAACCGAGGATGGCGCGCTTGCGCGTGAGACCCCAATGGTAGCCGGTCAGCGCACCGCACTTGCCGATCGCCCGGTGACACGGCACGACGAAGGACAGCGGGTTGGCGCCGACTGCCGCGCCGACCGCACGGCTCGCCTTCGGCGCGCCGATGCCGGCGGCGATCGAGGAGTAGGTGCAGGCCCTGCCCATCGGGATCCTGAGCAGCGCGTCCCAGACACGCAGCTGGAAGTCGGTGCCGATCATCACCACGCGCAGCGGCTGGTCGGCGCGCCACAGCGTCGGATCGAAGATGCGCGCGGCATAGGGTTGGGTGGCGCTCATGTCCTCGACATAGGTCGCGTTCGGCCAACGGCCCGACATGTCGGCGAAGGCCGCCCGCTCGCCGCCCGGATCGTTGAAGGCGAGCCCCGCAAGGCCGCGGTCGGTGACCATGATGAGCGCAATGCCGAAGGGCGAGATGTGGTAGCCGTAGCGGATAGTCAGCCCGGCGCCGCGCGTCTTGTAATCGCCCGGCGACATCGCTTCATGGGTGACGAAGAGATCATGCAGCCGGCCGGGGCCGGACATGCCGAGCTCGAACGATGTTTCCAGGAGCGGCATGCCGGAATCGAGCAGCTTGCGCGCATGGTCGAGGGTGACAGCCTGCAGGAAGGCTTTTGGCGACAGGCCGGCCCAGCGGGTGAACAGTTTTTGCAGGCCGGTCGGCGTCTCGCCGACATCGGCTGCCAAAGCTTCCAGCGAGGGCTGGTCGCGGTAGTCGAGGCTGATCTTTTCGATGGCGCGGCGCACGACCTCGTAGTCGTTGCCTTCGGGAGTGATGTCGTGCTGCAGGATCGGCGTCGGTCTCATCTGCGTATTCATGGTCATCTGGGCGTTCATGGCAATATCTCCTTGACCGCGAATATCGGTCTTTGCACGCTCTGCAACCACCCGAAACTTGCCTTGTCGCCGAGCACTCCCAAATAGAAATTGGCCCAAATAGACACTGCATTGCCAAGCGGGAGATGCCGATGGCCGGCGAAAAGGTAAATCTGACCGGGGCAAGGGAGACCTTGCTGATGACGCTCTACGGCAAGGCGCTGGAGAGCCGGTTGCAGCATTCGCTGCTCAAAGACCGTTTCGCGGATGAGGCTGTGCGCGCCATCGACTATGATTTTTCTCGGCTCAAGGTCGACACCAATCTCGGCATCGGCCTGGCGATCCGCGCCAGGACGTTTGATGTTCGCGTTCAGGACTTCGTCGCCAGGAATCCTGGGGCCATCGTGCTGCATCTCGGCAGCGGGCTCGATACGCGCATCTTCCGCGTCGATCCGCCCGATGGCGTGGAGTGGTTCGATGTCGATTTTCCTGACGTCATCGACCTCAGGCGCAAGCTCTACCCGTCCCGGGACGATTATCACCTCGTCGCGTCGTCGGTGACCGAACCGGACTGGCTGACGCAAGTGCCACGCAATCGCCCGGCCGTCGTGGTGATGGAGGGGCTGACGCCTTATCTCCCGGCCGAGGAAGGGCCGCGCCTGTTGTCGCGTCTCGTCTCGCATCTTGCCGGCGGCGAGCTGATGTTCGACGCCTACAGCCGATTCGGCCTGAAGATGCTTCGCCTCAATCCGACCATCAGGGCGACCGGCGCCGAGGTCCACTGGGCGATCGACGACCCGCACGAACTGGAGCGCGCCGTTCCGAAGCTGCGCTTCGTCGATGATATCTCGGCCTACAGCGCCGAACGCACAGCTCACATGGGCTGGTCCGCGAAACTGTTCATCGTGCTCTGGAGACACATTCCCGCACTGCGCAAGGTCGGCAGGATTCTGCGCTTCCGTTTCTGAGGCGCGCCGCTTCAGCGCGTTTTAGCGGTCGCAAGAGCGCGCGAGAACGCGGTGGCAAAACTTTCGCGGGAGTCTGGATCCAGGAACGAGCCGATCGGCACATTCTGCCCCTGTGCTTCAACTGCCATCCTGGTGATACCGATCTCGGCGTGGCGGGCGACTGAAAAGCGCGCCCAGGACGGGTTGAAGCGATGCGCCTCCGATTTGCCCGAGGGCGCGGTCTTGCGGATGTCGAGGCTGGTGCGCGACACCGAGACCTCCTCGTGGGCGCGGGCGGCGCGGTAGTTGGCGCGGAAGGCGATGTAGACGGCGATCACGTCGAGCCCGAAGAAGCCGAACACCGGCCAGGCGCCGCGCGACAGGAAAAACGCCCCGGTCACCACCCAACCGAACAGCAGCGCGCCCATCAGGATCAGGAAGCCCGTCCTTCCCAGCGACCGGTGTGGGGTCAACAATGCGTGAAAGAAGGGCTCGTCAGCCTGAAACGAGGCGTTTGTGTCGCTCATGGCGGGATATTATAGGAGGGAAATGGCTAGCCCCAAGTCCAAAGATTCTTCCATGCTCAAAAGTGAACTGCCGCCAGGCCGGCGCGACGGCTCGAACGCGAAGCCGCGGCCACGGCCGGCAAGGGTTCGTTCGCTCTACAGCGCCGCCGAAGTGCATGAGATCTTCCGGCGGTTTTCAGTGCAGCGGCCCGAGCCGAAGGGTGAACTCGAGCACGTCAACGCCTTCACGCTGCTGGTGGCGGTGGTGCTGTCGGCGCAGGCGACCGATGCCGGCGTCAACAAGGCGACGCGGGCGCTGTTCAAGGTCGCCGACACGCCTGAAAAGATACTGGCGCTGGGCGAGGCCCGTGTCGGCGAATACATCAAAACCATAGGGCTCTGGCGCAACAAGGCCAAGAACGTGATTGCGCTGTCGGAGGCGCTGCTACGCGACTATGGCGGAGAGGTGCCCGGCGAGCGCGATGAGTTGGTCAAGCTGCCGGGGGTCGGACGCAAGACCGCCAATGTCGTGCTCAACATGGCGTTCGGCCAGCACACGATGGCGGTCGACACCCACATTTTTCGCATCGGCAACCGGCTGGGACTGGCGCCCGGCAAGACGCCGGAACAGGTCGAGCAGGGACTGCTGCGGATCATCCCGGACGAATATATGCGCCATGCGCATCACTGGCTGATCCTGCATGGCCGCTATGTCTGCAAGGCGCGCAAGCCGGATTGCCCGGCCTGCGTCATCGCCGATATCTGCAAGGCGGCGGAAAAGACCACCGATGTGCCGGCGCCGCTGGTGGAGATCGCGACGCTCGGTCCCTTCGACGTTCCGGATAACTAGTTCTCCTCCACAAACACCTCTTCGCGCTTCTTCTTGACCGAGGGCAGGAAGACGACGACGAGCACGGCCAATGCCACGAGTAGCAGGCCGGCGCTGATCGGCCGGGTCACGAAGGTCGAGGGATCGCCGCGCGACAGGATCATGGCGCGGCGCAGGTTTTCCTCCAGCAACGGGCCGAGCACGAAGCCGAGCAGCAGGGGTGCGGGTTCGCAGCGCAGCTTGGTCAGGACGTAGCCAAGCAGGCCGAAGAAAGCGACGGCATGCAGGTCGAAGGCGTTGGTGTTGACGCTGTAAACGCCGATCGAGCAGAACGCCATGATGATCGGGAACAGCACGTAATAGGGGATCGTCAGCAGCTTCACCCAAAGCCCGATCAGCGGCAGGTTCAGCACGATCAGCATCAGATTGCCGATCCACATCGAGGCTATGATGCCCCAGAACAGTGCCGGCTGCTCGGTCGCGACATTGGGGCCGGGCACGATGCCCTGGATGATCATGGCGCCGATCATCAGCGCCATGACCGGGTTGGCCGGAATGCCCAGCGTCAGCATCGGGATGAAGGACGTCTGGGCGCCGGCATTGTTGGCTGATTCCGGCCCGGCGACGCCGGCGATCGCACCCTTGCCGAATTCCTCAGGGTGTTTCGAGACGCGCTTTTCGACCGTGTAGGAGGCAAAGGCGGCAAGCACCGCGCCGCCGCCGGGCAGGATGCCGAGCGCCGAACCGATGATGGTGCCGCGCACGATAGGTGCCGCCATGGCCTTGAAGTCGTCGCGCGTCGGCATCAGGCCGGACACCTTTTTGATCAGCACCGAGCGCTCGTGTTCGTTTTCGAGGTTGCGCAGGATCTCGGCAATGCCGAACACGCCCACCGCCACCGCGACGAAGTTCAGCCCGTCGGCATACTCGCGGATGCCGAGCGTGAAGCGCGGCGTGCCGGTGTAGATGTCGGTGCCGACGATGCCGAGCAGCAGGCCGAGCACGACCATCGCCAGCGCCTTGACGATCGAGCCATGGGCGAGCGCGACGGACGAGACGAGGCCGACGATCATCAGCGAAAAATACTCCGCCGCGCCGAATTGCAGCGCTATCGCCGTCAGCGGCGGGGCAAAGACGGCGACCAGGAAGGTCGACACCGTGCCGGCGAAGAACGAACCGATCGCGGCGATGGCGAGCGCCGCCCCGGCGCGGCCGTTGCGGGCCATCTGGTAGCCGTCGATCGCGGTGACGGCCGAGGAGGATTCGCCGGGCATGTTGATGAGGATGGCGGTGGTCGAGCCGCCATACTGGGCGCCGTAATAAATGCCGGCAAGCATGATGAGTGAGGAGACCGGGTCGCCGATCTGGAAGGTGATCGGCAACAGCATGGCGATGGTTGCGGTGGCGCCGATGCCGGGCAGGACGCCGATCAGCGTGCCGAGCAGGACGCCGATCAGGCAGAAACCGAGATTTGCGGGCGTTGTGGCCGTCGAGAAGCCAAGTTCGAGGTTTTTGAGGAGGTCCATCTCATCACCTCACAATGCTAGCCATTGGGGCAGCCATGGGCCGAAGCGCTGGAACGGCAGCCCGAGCGCGTAGCTGAAGACCAGGACCGAGAACAGCGTCAGTCCGGCCGACAGCACAAGCGCGGTCAGCGGCTTCATGCGGCCGCTGGCAAAGGAGGCGATCAGCGCCGTCAGGAAGATCGACGGGACGAAGCCGAGGCCGCGCACCGTCAGGCCGAAGAAGATCGGCGCCGGCAGGATGAAGAACATGCCGCGCCAGGCGATGGGGCCGATCGGCTCGCCTTCGATGCGCACCGCCTGGACCAGGATGATGGCGCCGAGCACGATCAGGACGATCGCCAGCACCAGTGGGAAATAGCCCGGTCCCATGCGGAAGGCGGTGCCGATCTCAAGTCCGAGCGATTGTATCGCGAAAAAGGCGCCGAAAAAGATGAACAGCGCGGCGCACAGGCCGTTTGTCCGGTCGATTGCGAAAGGTTTCATGACGGTCCTCCCAGGCCTCGGGCCTGCCGTTGCAAATGTGAAAACGGGCGTCGAAGCGAAAACGGGGCGCTGGTCGCGCCCTGTTCAAGTCCTCAGTCGGCGTACTGGCCGGCGGCTTCGATGATCGGCTTCCAGCGCGTGATCTCGCCTTCCAGCTTGGCCTTCAGCGCCGCCGGCGTCGCTTCGGCTTCGGATGACGGCTTGGTGCCGAGTTCGGCGAAGCGGGCGATGACGTTGGGGTCCTTCAGCGCCACCTGGAGCGATTTCGACAGGCGGTCGGTGACCGCAGCCGGCGTGCCCTTCGGCGCATAGAGGCCGTGCCAGATGCCGACCTGCACAGCGGGCAGGCCGCCTTCGATCGTCGTCGGGACGTCCTTCATGACATCGAGGCGTTCCGGCGTGGTGACGGCATAGGCCTTGATCGTGCCGCCCTGGATCTGCTTGGTGGTGTTGGTGGTCTGGTCGCACATCATATCGACCTGGCCGCCGAGAAGGTCGGTCATGGCCGGGCCGGTGCCCTTGTAAGGCACGGTGACCAGCGGCGTGCCGATGGCGCTCATGAACAGCATGCCGCACAGATGCGAGGCCGCCCCGATGCCGGCATTGGCGACGGTGATGGAGTCCTTGTTGGCCTTGGCGTATTCGACAAGCCCTTTCAGATCGGTAGGCTCCAGATCCTTGCGGGCGACGATGGCCATCGGCACCTCGGTGACGAGGCCGACATATTCGAAGGCATTCAGCGTGTCGTAGGCGAGCTTCCTGTAGAGCGTGGCACTTGTCGCCATGCCGATGTGATGGAGGAGCAGCGTGTAGCCGTCAGGGTCGGCGTTGGCGACGCGGCCGGCGCCCAGCGTGCCGCCGGCGCCGCCGACATTCTCGACGATGATCTGCTGGCCGAGATCCTTCGACATGGCTTCGGCGACAAGGCGCGTTACCGTATCGGTCGGACCGCCGGCTGCAAACGGCACGACGACGGTGATGGTGCGCTCGGGATAGGTCTGTGCTGAGACGGTGAAGGAATAAAGCGTGACGGCCGCGGCGGCGGCCAGGGCGGTAACGAATTTCTTCATCTTAATTCTCCTCCCAGGATATCAATTTCCAACCGTTGCCCGGAACCCGCCAGCGAAGTGCAACATTGGCAGGCTAACAGATTGTCGCGTGACGCAAACTGCAAAATACAGTCGTGCGCAACCATGCGATCAGTGGGGAGTATGCCAGGCGGAGATGGGATTTCGTGTTGGCCGTTGCTTCAATAACCGTAGCCGCGCGCCATGGCCGCCGCGAAGATCGGGATCAGCAGGAAGATGAAGGCTTCGGCGCGCACATAGGTCTTCACCGAGGCGAGTTCGGCCGCCGGCACCTGGAAGCCGGGACCGGCGCTGGCCTGCCGGTTCCAGGAGATGAAGCGGATGGTGGGCACGATGGATAGCAGACCGACGACAGCGAATGCCGCCATCTTGGCCCAGAACATCCAGTTGTAGACGTAGAACTCCCAGCCCTTCAGGCCATAGATGACACGGCCAATGCCGATGATGATGATCAGACTGGCGATGATGCCATAGTGGCGGTCGATGCCGGCAAGCCGTTTGAGCGTGGCGGCGGAGAGGTCGCCGCGGATCAGGACAAATTCGGCGCCGATGATGCCGGCCAGCGAGAACACCAGCAGGTGATGGAAAATGGCAAGCACAAGATCGGTGGTGTCCATGGCGCTCTCCTCCCATTGACGGTATCGAGACCGGCCCTCGCCGGGCCGGTGCGGAAGGTAGCATCGTTCGGCAGAATTCCCAGAGGCGAGCTGCTTCTGGTCCAGTCATCAGTGTCATTGACGCCACATCCTGACAACTAAGCTGTGATTGATCGAGATGGTTTCGCTGGCCGTACGATGATACGGCCTGGCCCTTGTCCGGGCGCGCTGGTTTGCTAAGCGCTGCCACGTCAACGGAGGCAGAGTTTCATGGGCAGTCCAAAAACAGCCGGCGTTCCGGTTCTCGAAACGGAGCGGACCATCATGCGGGCGCACCGGATCGATGACTTTGACGACTATGCCGTCATGTGGGCCAGTCCCGTCACCACCCGCTTCATCAGCGGCAAGCCGCGGACGCGCGAGGAAAGCTGGATGCGGTTTCTGCGGCACGCCGGCCTGTGGTCGCTACTCGGTTACGGCTTCTGGGCGGTCGAGGACAAGGCCAGCGGCCGCTTCATCGGCGAGGCCGGGTTTCACGATCTGAAGCGCGATATCGAGCCTTCGCTCGAAGGCATCCCCGAAGCTGGCTGGGCGCTGGCGCCGCAGGCGCATGGCAAGGGTTTTGCCAGCGAAGTCGTCAGGCGGGCGCTGGCCTGGGGCGACGAAACCTTTGCCAGCGCCAGAACCGTCTGCATCATCGATCCGGAAAACACCGGCTCGCTGAACGTCGCGGCAAAATGCGGCTACACCAAAGTGCTGGAAACCACCTATCACGATGGGCCGACCATCCTGCTTGAGCGGCTGGTGTGAAGCACTTCATCGACGCAATTGCCTCGTTCTGCAAAAATTGCCATCCTGATCTAGCGACGCAATTCCTGTGGGAAAACCGCTCACACTTTTCCTGGAATTGCTCTTTGGGGGAGGCCGACCATGCGTACGATCAATGCGATACTTGCAAAGCTTTTCTGGGCCGGGCTGCTCATCTTTGCGACCGTGCGGCTGGCTGGCGCCGATGCGACGGTGCCGACCGCCGACATCGAGGGTGCCGCCGACAATCATCTGGCCAAGCGTTATGAGGGGTCGTTCATCGTCTCCTACGAAAAATTCACCTATACCGATTTCACCGTGCCGCTGTCGCCGCTGAAGCCGAGTGCCGATGCGGACGCGCGCGATGCGATGAACAATCGTATCTATGCACCGGACAAGAAGGCCGAGGTCGAGGGTGCGCTGACCCGCATCGCCTATGTGCTGCCGGCCGAGCGCTCGCCGCTCGAAGTGCTGCGCAACTATCAGGATGTGACAGAGGCCGCCGGCGGCGAAGTCCTGTTCGAATGCAAGAAGGAAGAGTGCGGCGGCGCTGCCGACCGGTCGTCGAGCGGCGGTGGCGGCGACATGAGCCTGATGATGTATTTCTTCCATGAAAGCGACATCAAGGACGCGGCGTTTTCCAATGGCGCCTGTGCAGTAACCACGGGCATCAACGACCAGCGCTTCTTCTCAGCCAAGGTGCCGCAGGATGGCGGCGACGCCTATGTCACTGTGCAGGCCTACTCGCTGATCGATGACCTCTACTGCAAGGAACTCAACGGCCGCACCATCGCCGTCGTCCAAGTGCTGGAGCCGAAGGCGCGCGACAAGAAGATGGTGGTCGTCGAGGCCGCCAAGATGGCGGATTCGCTCTCCACCACCGGCTCGATCTCGCTCTACGGCATCTTCTTCGACACCGACAAGTCTGACATCAAGCCGGAATCGGAGCCGACGCTGAAGGAGATCTCGACGCTTTTGACCAACGAACCCGGCATGGCGGTGATCGTCGTCGGCCACACCGACAATCAGGGCGCTTTCGACTACAATATCGACCTGTCGTCGCGGCGGGCGCAGTCGGTGAAGGCGGTGCTTGTCTCGAAATACGGCATTGACGGCGGGCGGCTGACTGCCGCCGGCGCCGGCATGATGGCGCCCGTCGCCAGCAATGACGACGAAACCGGCCGCGCCAAGAACCGGCGCGTGGTGCTGGTCAAGGCGAACTGACGAAGTCCGGCGACGGCTTTTCTTGTCATCCGGCCTTGCGCAATTTTCGCGCAAGGCCGTTCCAACGATCTTTGTCCCTCCCCTTTGCCGGCCCCGCTGGATTCAGCAGCGTCATGGAGGCCTTGAAAGGTTGCGGTCTGGCTATCGCATAGCCTTGCGCATAGTCGACGCCGATGGTCTTCAGTGCCGCGATGATGCCGTCGCTTTCGACGAATTCGGCAATGGTGCGCTTGCCCATCACCTTGCCGATATGATGGATCATCTCGACCATGGCACGGTCGATCCGATCCTCCAGCATGTCCTTGACGAAGCTGCCGTCGATTTTCAGATAGTCGACGGGCAGGTGCTTCAGGTAGGCGAAGGACGACATGCCGGAGCCGAAATCGTCGAGGGCGAAGCGGCAGCCCAAGCCGCGCAGATCGGCAATGAAGCGCATGGCATTGGCGAGATCGGCGATGGCGCTGGTCTCCGTGATCTCCAGACAAATCATTTTCGGCGGAATGCCATAGGCAAGAAACTGCTCGCGCAGGAAGCCGAGGAAGGTCTCGTCGCCGAAGCTGGCGCCGGAAAGATTGATGGCACAAGTGGTGATGGGAGAGGCCGTTGGATCGGCGAGGCGCGCCGCCAGGACGCCGAAGGCGTTGCGCACGACCCAACGGTCGATCGACGGCATCAACCCATAGCGCTCGGCCGCCGGAATGAAGCTGGCGGGCGAGACGACGAGACCGTCCTCGTCGGTCAGCCGCAGCAGGATCTCGATATGCGCGCCGGCTTCTGCGGCCGCCTCGTTCAGCGGCCAGATCTCCTGGGCATGAAGCGCAAAGCGGTTTTCTTCCAGCGCGGCATGCAGGCGCTGAACCCAGGCCATCTCGCCGAAGCGTTCGCGCAAGGCGACATCGCTGTCGCTGTGCAGCTGAACCCGGTTGCGGCCTTTTTCCTTGGCCATGTAACAGGCGACATCCGCAGCCCGCAGGGTCTCTTCAAGCGTGATTTCGGCATTGGTGATCTGAACCATGCCGATGCTGACGCTGCTGTTGAAAGGCCTGGCCTCCCAGGTGAAATGCAGGTCCTGCACCGTTGCACGCAGGCGTTCGGCTATGTCGACAGCGAGATCCGGGCCGCAATCGAACAGCAGAACGCCGAACTCGTCGCCACCCAGCCGCGCCAGCATGTCGCCCGGCCGCAGCGCATTGCCGAGGAGAACGGAAATCTGCCGCAGCAACTGATCGCCGGCCGCATGACCACACGTATCGTTGACAAGCTTGAACTGATCGAGATCCAGGTACATCAGCGCGTGCTGGCGGGACTTGTGACGCAATTCGGCGATTTCCGACTCCAGCCGGCTTTCGAAGTCGTGGCGGTTGGCAAGTCCGGTCAGCGCGTCATGCGAGGCCTGCCAGGAGAGCCGCTCGATGTAGTCCTGCTCGCGAGTCATGTCGTGGAAAGCCAGCACTGCGCCAACCACATGGCCGGAAATGAGCAGTGGCGCGCCGGTCAGCGCCACGGGAATGACCGAGCCGTCGGCGCGCTGCAGCAGTTGCGGGCGGACGTTGGGGCGACGTGGCTCGCCAGCCAGCAGGCGTTCCGCCAACCCGAGTTCCTCGACGCCGGTGTCCTTGTCCAGCAAGCGGAACAGCGAGGCGATCGGCTTGCCCCTGGCCATGTGGAGCGAGTGTGCCAGCAGCCGCTCGGCGACGGGGTTCATGTAGTCCACCAGTCCGTCCGCTTGCGTGCTGATGACAGCCTGGCCGATCGAGGCGAGGGTGATCTGGGCGCGCTCGCGTTCGGCGTTGAGGGCGGATTGGAAAGCCCGGCGCTGCGTCAGCAGTTTGCGGGTGCGCCACACGGCGAGCAGGATGAGCAAGGAGGCTGTAACCAGGTTGGCAAGCGTCAGCACCATCTTGATGAAACGGGATCCCTCGCCGAGGCTGTCGGAGAAGGCCTTGGAAAGGGGGCCGATCAGATGGTTGAGTTGATGGATTTGGGCTTTCCAGGTGCTGATTTGCGCAGCCGAAACTGCCCCTTCCAAGAATCCTTGGTGGATCGTGGTGCCGAGCCGATCGATGTCAAGAATCATGCTGTCAGCGGCCGTCCAATGCTGGATGGCAATGTCGAGATAGCTCACCTTGCGGAAGTTCTGGAACAGCCAGATCAATCCCGTCAGATCGTCGGGGTGGTTGCCGCCTTGCAGGAAGCCGGCGCGGGCGGCGCTGATATCGGGTTCGGGTTGCTCGAGGGCAAGTCGAGCCGAACGATCGGCGAGCGGAACAGCGATGGCTCCGCGATACTCGTTGAAGAATTCTTCCTTGCCGGTTTCGGCATAGAGACTGAGAAAATAGATGGCCTGCTTCTGTCCCTTGGACCAGTGGCTCTCGCCGCCGACATAGGCGCGCACCGCCGAGAGCGTGTAGAGGCTGCCGCTGGCAACCAGGGCCTGGACAAGAACCACGAGGATGAATGGCCAGACCAGCCCAAGAAGACGGGGACTGGTGTCTGTTGGTGACAGCCTCATCAAGCTCTCATGGAAATGGCCATGGCTCCTCGCGAATTGCCTGCCGACCAGATGCCGACCCAGCGACGCCCTCTCCCGATGTCGCCTATATCCGGCGACGATTGACTGACTAGCCTACCGGCATTAACAGCAAATAAATTCTTCGGATACTTGCTTTCGGACTGGTTCGATTTCTGTAGAATTTGCTTGCGCGGAGTCAGGTGCACAATCTTTCGCAAAAATTGGGTTGTATTCGAGTAAATTACAAGAATACATTCGGTATCGGGATCTTGCAAGAGCGGGTGGAAACACCACGCAAACCGCACATGCTTGATCGCGTTGCGGAGCTTGGCCGCACTAGTGGATAAGATCAGACGCTTGGTACCCGCCGTGCAGGTCTCCCAAGGGCGGAAGGCAACCGCTGGTCTCGTCAATCCGAACCAGCAACTAGCGCCACGCGCCGACCTTCCCACTTTGGTGATCCACCGCACGAGGTCGCTCAACAGCGCCAATGAAGCTGGGCATCGGCAATGATCGGCATCGCCGCCTTGTGAAGTTGCATTGGCGCGAGGCCGTCGCTGACCTCAAATTGGCTGCTGAGGAACCGGTGCTTCCATGTTGTTGAAGGACATCGGGCCGAGGTACCCCTCAGGAGGCTGGCAACGTACCTCGACACCAACGAGATCGTCCCAGCCGTTGGTGATGATGTCTCTCGCCCTCTCCTGGTCCTTGAGGGTCGGAAATATCGGGTCGACATCGTACCCCTCGTGGTCGAGATGTCGGAGCCTTTCGCGCCAATCGATGGGGACCGATCCACTGCGCACGAGGTCCGCGAACCCGATAGGATAGCAATGGCCTTTCAACCAGGCGAGCTGCGCCTCGTCTGAATAAAGATACTCCATCCATAGCCGAGCAGCATTTGGATGCGGAGCATAGGCGCTGATCGCCTGGGCATAGACACCCGCAACGACGGCGGTCCTTGGCCTGATGACTTCGATCCTCGTTGTCCCTTTCAGGCGCTCGCGGTCACCCAGCGCGAGGTAATCCCAGCGAACGAGGATCGGCGTGCGGCCGTCAGCAAGCGTGTTGGCAGAGCCAATAATGGGAACGAAATTGCCCTTCTCATAGAGATCGGCGAAGAACTTCAGACCCTGATCAGCGGCTTCTTCGACATTGCCCGCCGCCGACAAGCCTGCGGCGAACACGCTCTGGACCGCTTGATTCGAAGAAATATTGCCGGCGAGGCCGACCGAGTTCCTATACTCCGGCGCGGCAAGATCCGCCCAATCCCGAGGCATCTTGGTGACTAGGTCAGCGTTGATCTCGAACGCAAGGACTCCGTAAAAGCCGCCATACCAATACCCTTGTGCATCCTTGGCCGCTTCCGGGATCGTGTCCCACGTTGACACTTTGTACGGCTGCAACAAGCCGTCTTCCTTTGCCGATGAGGCGAAGGACATGCCAAGGTCGACTATGTCCGGTGTTTGGGGGGCGGTCTTGCCTCGCCCTGCCTTGACCGCTTCTATCTGATCGGCTGAGCTGGCATGGGGCCGGAGTTCGTTGATTGTCAGACCGTATCTCGCCTTGAACCTGTCGATCACGACGCCGTATGCGCCCCAGTCGCGCGGCAACGCGATGACGGTAAGCTGCCCTTCTGCTTTGGCGGCTGCAACTAGGTCTTCCATCGCGTCGGCGGACGCTAGGGCGTCGCAAACCGACACGGCACCCGTTGATAGGGCGGCTCCAGCCAGACCTGCTGCCTTGAGTGCATCGCGGCGACTCATCGGTCGCTGACCAGCGGCAGTTTCAACCCTCATTGTGTGTTCGTCCGTTGATCCATGTTTCATGGTTCGTTTTCCTCCGTCGGCGTGCGTTCGATGCAAGTTCCTCCGCGTTGAACCTTGTTGGCATCGATCGCGGTTTTGAAGGTGGGAGCGAGCAGCGGGTTCGCGACATCCTCTGACCCATTATGGCATGTTGGGGGACTGCGCGATATGCGGTCGCACGAGCAAGGCGTAGATACCTGGAACCAAGCTGCGGCGATGACCACGGGACCCGGACGCACGTCCTTCCCTAGCCGGACTCTTATGTCAGGCCAGAACCACTAGGTGAGGTTGCCTGCCTTCACGCCTGCATGTTCGAGGGCTGAGGCATCCTCCCCGAAAGCGCGGGTGGCGCGGGCGGCTGCTTCCAGCAAAGCCGGCGTCATGCGGCGCAGAAAGGCCGGATCGACACGCGTCGATGGACCGGCGAGTGTCAAGGCGCCGAGCAGAACGTGCCCAGGTCCGAACACCGGCGCCGACACGCCCGCCGTCTCCGGGTCGCGGTCGCCGATCGACAGGTAGTAGCAGGTTTGGCGGATGGTCTCGTATGGCTCGCCCTGCTGGCCTGAAAACGCCGCCAGCACGCGGCCGCCCGAGCCGGAAAGCAATGGAAGCAGGTCGCCTTCTCGGATCGTATGGCGGATCGGATGCTTGGATTCGACGCGGTAGAGGCAGGTGCGGGCGTCGCCCGAGCGGACATAGAACGCCACGCTTTCCCAGCTGCGCTCGGCGAGATCGCGCATGATCGGCAACAGTATGTCGACCGCCACCACCGAGCGCTGGTAGAGCGCGCCGAGCCGAAAGGTGGCCGGCCCGATGCGGTAGCGGCCATCGTCGAGCCGCTCCAGCAACTGCCCGCGCAGCAACGATTTCGCCAGCCGCAATATGGTGCTCTTGTAGAGCCCGGTCCGTGCCGCGATTTCGGCCAGGCTGAGCGAGCGGTCGGTGGTGGCGAAAGCGTCGAGAATGGCGATCGCACGATCGAGCGCGGCAACGCCATCTGCCTGTAACGGCTGGGGTCGCGCCTCGGTCATCTCACGGACAGTCTCATGCCAGTTTACTCGCTCGGACTAGAGCGTTTCGCGTTTCACGGAAACAGCGAGCCACTCTATCTCTTTGTTTTTGCCCAATTCCTGTGGGAAAACCGATCACATTTTTCCTGGAATTGCTCTAGGCCGACCAAGCGATTGTGCCGCACATCTCTTGTTCTGTCTAGTAGAACGCCGTTCCTGTTGACAGAACGTATCGAAATCGGCATGAATTTTTGCCGAGCGGGTCTGTTTTCAGGCTACGTTTCTGGCAGGCACCGGAGGAGGTGTCGTGATTTGGAGGAATCCCATGCTGAACAGACGCAGATTTTTGATGAGCACCGCGGCCGCAGGCGCTGCCGGTTTCGTCGCAACGCATTTGACGCCCGCCTTCGCTCAGGATGCACCACAGATCCAGATTTTCGTGCCGGCCGCTCCGGGTGGCGGCTGGGACCAGACCGGGCGCACCATCGACCAGGTGCTGCGCAGTGAAAAACTGATCTCCGGCTCGCAGATCACGAATGTCGGCGGCGCCGGCGGTACGGTCGGCCTGCCGCAATTCATCAGCCAGTGGAAGGGCAAGGGCAACTCGCTGATGGTGGCCGGCATGGTCATGGTCGGCGCCATCATCGCCAACAAATCGGCCAACAACCTGTCCGAAGTGACGCCGATCGCCCGCCTCACCGGCGAGTTCGAGGCGCTGGTGGTGCCGGCGGATTCGCCGTTCAAGACCGCCGGCGATTTCGTTGCTGCGCTTAAAGCCGATCCGACCAAGGTTCCGGTGGCTGGCGGCTCGGCCGGCGGCTCCGACCACATATTGTTCGGACTGATCGCCAAGACGGTCGGGGTTCCGGCAACCAACCTTTCCTACGTACCGTTCGCCGGCGGCGGCGAGGCGCTGTCGGCATTGCTCGGCAACCAGGTTGCTGCCGGCATTTCCGGCTTCGGCGAGTTCTCCGAGCAGATCAAGGCAGGCGCGCTTCGGCTGCTGGCGATCTCCGCCGATAAGCGCCAGGACGGCATCGACGCACCAACCATGAAGGAAGCCGGCATCGATGTCGAATTGTTCAACTGGCGCGGCGTCTTTGCACCGCCCGGCGTGTCCGATGCCGACAAGGCGGCGATGGTCACGATGATTGAAACCATGGCCAAGAGCGACGCCTGGGCGACCGAGTGCAAGAACCGCAACTGGACGCCCATCCTTCTGACCGGCGACGACTACGCCAAATTCCTCGCCGACGACACCGCCCGCATCACCGCGATCCTCAAGGATCTCGGCCTCGCCTAACACTTATGGAGCGGTTCGCCGTTTCATGGAAACGGCGATCCGCTCTAACTTTTGTTTTAACGCAATTCCGGACGGGAGACCGCTTCACACTTTTCCTGGAATTGCTCCGGGGGCGGCGTCTCCAAGGAGACTTGGGCCGCCCCTTTCCGACTTTCGCCTGCGGCATGGACATATCATGCGGTGGGAGTGAAACTGCGGATGCGGCCGGCGGGAGGATGCCGGCCATTTTGGGAGGACATTGATGAGCAGCAGCGACCAGCAGCCGGCGCCCTCGCGCCTTGCCACGCCCGAATTGTTGATCGGCATCGGGCTTCTCGCCTGTGCCGCGGCCGTGGCGTGGCAGACCTTGGCGATCCCGGTGTCGCCGCTCTATTCCAAGGTCGGGCCGACCGTCTTTCCCTACATCACCATGACCGGCATGATCGTGCTTTCGCTGCTGCTCATCCTTGCCGCGGTGCGCGGTGGCTGGCAGCCGCAGGAGGAAAAGGAAACGCCGACCGACTGGAAGGCGATGGGCATCGTCGTTGCCGGCCTGGTCGCAAATCTGGTGCTGATCCAGCCGCTCGGCTTCACCGCCGCCTCCGTCATCATGTTCGTGCTTGTCTGTTACGGCTTCGGCAGCAGGCACACGCTGCGCGATGCGCTGACTGGTCTGATCCTGGCGCTGGCCGCCTATTTCGGCTTTGCCAGGGCGCTCGGCGTCAACATCGGCGCCGGCTTCATCGAAAACCAGCTGAACACGGTGATCGACGCGATCGTCACCACGTTGAGGGGCTGAAGCCATGGAAACGCTCGGCCATCTCGGACACGGATTTTCTGTCGCTTTCTCACCGATGAATCTGCTGTGGTGCCTGGTCGGCACCACGCTTGGCACCGCCATCGGCGTGCTGCCCGGCCTTGGGCCGGCGCTGACCATCGCGCTGCTCTTGCCGATCACCTACCAGGTGGCGCCGGAAGCCTCCTTCATCCTGTTCGCCGGCATCTATTACGGCGCCATGTATGGCGGCTCGACGACGTCGATCCTGCTCAACACGCCCGGCGAAAGCGCCACCATCGTCACAGCGCTGGAAGGCAACAGGATGGCCCGTTCCGGCCGTGGCGGCGCGGCACTGGCGACCTCGGCGATCGGCTCCTTCGTCGCCGGTACCATCGGCACGCTGGGCGTTGCCTTCCTGGCGCCGGTGGTGGTGAAGTTCGCGCTGGCTTTCGGGCCGGCCGAATATTTCTCGCTGATGGTGCTCGCCTTCATCACGGTGTCAGCTGTGCTTGGCTCGTCGTCGGTGCGCGGCCTCACCAGCCTGTTCCTCGGCTTTGTCATCGGCATGATCGGCGTCGACCTGCAGACCGGACAGCCGCGCTTCACCTTCGGCACGAACGAACTGCTCGACGGCGTCGATGTCATCATTGCCGCGGTCGGCCTGTTTGCCGTCGGCGAGACTCTCTACATGGCCTCGCGCCGCTATGCCGGCAAGGACGAGATCGTGCCGCTCAAGGGCTCGCTCTACATGACGGCAGCCGAATGGGGGCGCTCGTGGAAGCCATGGCTGCGCGGCGCCTTCATCGGCTTCCCGATCGGCGCCATGCCGGCCGGCGGCGCCGAAATCCCGACCTTCCTGTCCTATGCCATCGAAAAGAAGCTGTCGAAGCACAAGGAGGAGTTCGGCACGGTCGGCGCCATCGAAGGCGTTGCCGGCCCGGAAGCCGCCAACAATGCCTCGGCCGCCGGCGTGCTGGTGCCGATGCTGACGCTCGGCCTGCCGACCTCGGCAACGGCCGCGATCATGCTGTCGGCCTTCCAGAGCTACGGCATCAATCCGGGACCGCTGCTGTTGACGACGCAGGCCGATCTGGTCTGGGGCCTGATCGCCAGCCTGTTCATCGCCAACGTCATCCTGGTCATCCTCAACCTGCCGCTGATCGGGCTGTGGGTGCGGCTGCTGAAAATTCCGGCGCCGCAGCTCTATGCCGGCATCCTGGTGTTCGCGACCGTCGGCACTTACGGCATCTCGCAATCGCCGATCGACCTCGTCATCCTGTATCTGCTGGGAGCTGCGGGCTTCCTGATGCGGCGCTTCGATTTCCCGACCGCGCCGGTGATCATCGGCATGATCCTGGGGCCGCTCGCCGAAACCCAGTTCCGCCGGGCAATGACGATCTCGAATGGTGACTGGTCGGTGTTCTACACCCACAAGCTGTCGCTGGTGCTGCTGATTCTCGCCTTCATCGGGCTGGCCGGTCCGCATATCTGGGCCTTCATTGAGCATAGGCGCCGGCGTGGACCGGAGCATGTGCCGGGCGACGCCTGAGCGAACTGGAGCATCATGACCGATCTGCTTGCCGGCATCCGTGTTCTCGACCTGACCAATGTGCTGGCCGGGCCTTACTGCGCCTACCAGCTGGCGTTGCTCGGCGCCGACGTCATCAAGGTCGAGGCGCCGCAAGGCGGCGATCTGGCGCGCCAACTCGGCGCCTCGCCGGAGCTCAACAAAGCCGGCATGGGCGCATCGTTCCTGGCGCAGAACGCCGGCAAACGATCGGTGATGCTCGATCTGAAGAAGGAGGTGGATCGCGAGCGTTTCCTCGACCTGGTCGCCTCGGCCGATGCGCTGGTCGAGAATTTTCGCCCCGGCGTGATGGAGCGCCTTGGGCTCGGCTATGAGAAGCTTAAAGAGGTTCGTCCCGGTCTCGTCTATTGCGCGATATCGGGGTTCGGCCAGACCGGGCCGATGCGCGACAATCCAGCCTACGACCAGATCATCCAGGGGCTTTCCGGCATTATGAGCATCACCGGCACGCCGGAGACCGCACCCTTGCGGGTCGGTTATCCCGTCGCCGACACTTTGGGTGGACAGGTCGGGGCGTTTGCCATTGCCGCAGCACTTGTGAAGCAGAAGACCTCAGGCGAGGGCGCGTTTCTCGATGTCTCGATGCTCGAATGCACGCTGTCGGCGCTCGGCTGGCCGGTGTCCAACTACCTGACGGCCGGGGTCGAGCCAAAGCCAATGGGCAACGAGAACATGACGGCGGCGCCCTCCGGTGCATTCCGCACCGGCGACGGCCTGCTCAACATCGCCGCCAACAAGCAGGAGCAGTTCGTCACGCTCTGCCGGCTGATCGGCCAGCCGGAGCTGGCATCGGACCCGCGCTTTGCCGAACGCGAGACCCGCAAGCAGAACCGCGCGGCGCTTAAGGCGCTGATCGAGACGGCTCTGGCCAGCGCCTCGGCCGCCGCCTGGGAAGAAAAGTTCAACCGCGCCGGCGTGCCGGCGGGCCGGGTGCTGACCATCCCGCAGGTGCTGGGCGAGCGCCAGGTGACCGAGCGCGACATGACCACCCGCTTCCAGGGACTGCCCGGCATGGACCAGCCGCTGACCGTCGTGCGCGGCGGCTTCATGGTCGATGGCGCGGCACCCTTGCCGGTCCTGCCGCCGCCTGAGCTCGGCGAACACATGGACGAGGTTTTTTCCAGCCTGCCGCCGCGCACCAGGAGAAGCGCGTGAGCGAGGGGGAAAAAAAGACCGGCCGCGAGCGCGGTGAGGAATGGTGGCAGACCGGCATCATCGAGATGAGCCCGGGCATCATCCGGCTACGCGGCTATGAAATCCAGGATTTGATCGGCCGCGTCAGCTTTCCGGCTGTCATCTGGCTGATGCTGCGCGGCGAACTGCCAAGCGAGGAGCAGGCGGCGCTGCTTGGCATTGCGTTGGGGGCAGCAGTCGACCATGGGCCGCAGGCGCCGTCGATCGCCATTGCCCGCATGGCCATCACCTGTGGCGTCGGCATCAACAGCGCCATGGCCTCGGCGGTCAACGTGCTGGGCGACGTGCATGGCGGCGCCGGGGAACAGGCGCTGTCCTTCTATGGCGACATTGCCGTGGCGCTCGACGCGGGTGCGACGCTGGACGAGGCGGTCTCGGCGCGGCTCGGTCGCTTCTTCGCCGAGGAGGAGGGCTATGTGCCGGGGTTTGGCCACCGCTTCCATCCGATCGATCCGCGCGCGCCGCGGCTGATCGAGGTGACCCGCGATTTTGCCGCGCGCGGCGTCGTCAGCGGACGCTTCGCCGACATCGCCGAGGCGGTCGAGGCGGAGGTGGCGCGGCGCAAGCGCAAGAAGATACCGCTCAACATCGACGGCGCCACCGCCGTCATCTATGGCGAACTCGGCTTTCCGCCGCCGCTGACGCGCGGCCTGTTCGTGTTGTCGCGCTCGGTCGGCATCCTGGCGCATGCCTGGGAGCAGTCGCAGCAGAGCGACCGCAACAAAGGGCCGCTGCCGCGCGAATGGCTGTGGGCCTATACAGGCACGCCCGTGCGGCCGTTTCCCGCTGAAGGAGACGACGGCAAGTGAGGCTCAGGCCGGGTCCGGCACCGCTGGCTGCGTGGTCGCCAGGTTTGCCATCAATGTCGAAAGATCGGGCTCATCGATGAGCAACGCCGCGTCTTGCGGCTTGAGCCAGGCGCGCTGGCGGCTCTTGGCCTCTTGCCAGTTGGCCAGTTCCTCGGACACTTCGAGCAGGTAGACGACGACGTCGACGCGGACGAAACTGTTTTCCAATCGTTTCCAGTAGGAATAGCTGCCGGCCGGCGCCTTGCGGGTCTTGCCGAGCACGCCCGCCTCTTCGCGTGCTTCGATGGTGGCGGCCTTGCGCCCGCTCTTGCCTTTCATCGGCCAGCCCTTAGGCACGATGAAGCGCTTCGTTGCGCGCGACGTCACCAGCATCACTTCGAAATTACCGTCAGCGTCCAGGCGAAAGGGTATGGCTGCGACCTGGCGAATCCGCTCACCTCGCCTTGCCTTGCGCACCGCCTTTTTCTTCGTCGTCGCCATTTGCTGAAAACCCGGTCGACGGGCGCGCCGCCGCACGCCGCCTGCAAACCCCAAAAATGCCCGCGAGGCAATGAAGCATTTGTATTAGATAAGTCGACTAAGTAAATCGCAAGCGACCGATATCAACGGCAAACACGCACAATATGGTTGCCGACGATCTGAATCGGGCAAGCTTGCCTGACGATCGGCACTTCAGGGCGCGGCTGCGGCACGACCCGGCGGTCCTGGTCGCGATATTGCTGCTGCTGTTGCTGGAATTGCTGCCGTTGCAGGCTGTTGCGCAACTGCTGCAGCTCGTTCTGCTGGATCAGTCGGCTTGTGGCGGGATTGACGGCCTGCGTCGAGGCAGATTGCACCATGCCCGGCAGCGTCACCGCCGCCAGCATCGCCGACATCAGAATTGTCGATAAACGAAGCGTCGACATTCGTTCATTCCCGCACAGACATAGCCTCACTTCTATATAGGGCGTTCGTCCCGATCTGCCATGGGTTGCGAAATCGGTGGAGCCCGTGGCGGATGCGACCTGCCCTCACTTGACACAAAAGATCGAATGAACGCTCTATCGGGCGCGGTCCTTGAGCTCAATGGCGGCTGGCTCGAGGCACAATCGGGAGATATTGATGAAAAGCAGGCAAGTATATTTCGCAGCGCTACTGGGCAGCGTCTGTATTCTTGGCCCGGCGGCGGTCGCCGCGCAGACCAAGACCGACAAGGCAGCACCTGCCGCCGCTGCCACTGGCCCGACACTGCCTGGCGGCGCGTCGGCGCTGTCCGAAACCCATGGCGACTGGACGGTCAATTGCCAGATAACGGGGACCAATAAGGCCTGCAGCCTGTCGCATCAGCAGTTCAACAAGCAAACCAACCAGCGCCTGCTGGCAATAGAGCTGTCGAGCAAGAGCGGCGAGGATGCGGCCGGAACGCTGGCGCTGCCATTCGGCCTGGCGCTGGCCAAGGGCGTCAGCCTGACCATCGACGACCAGAAGCTGGATGGCAGCCTGCCGTTCAACACTTGCCAAGCGGTCGGCTGCCTGGTGCCGGTGACATTCGACGCCAGTGTCACGCCGCTGCTCAAGGCCGGTACCACGCTGAAGATCGACGCCTTCGCGGCCGACACCGGGCAAGCGGTGAGCTTCACCATCCCGCTCAACGGTTTCGGCGGCGCGCTGGCCCGGACGGCGGAATTGTCAGCTGACTGAGCGCCCGGTCACTCGACCTCGCGCAGCCGATACCCGACGCCGGTCTCGGTGGTGATGTAGCGTGGCTGGTCGGGCGACTTTTCGATCTTCTGCCTGAGCTGGCGGACATAGACCCGGAGATACTGCACGTCGGTCGAATCGCCCCAAACCTGCTTCAACAGGAAATGGTGGGTGAGAACCTTGCCGGCGTGCTGCACGAGAATGCGTAATATGTCGTATTCCTTCGGCGAGAGTTTTACCTCCTTGCCCTCGACCTTGACGATGCGCTTGACCAGGTCGACGCTGAGATCGCCGGTGTGGAAGACCGGCTTCTCGCCCTGTTGCTGGAATTTGTGGCGCAGCGCCACGCGGATGCGGGCGACCAGCTCGTTCATGCCGAATGGTTTGGTGATGTAATCGTCGGCGCCCAGTTCCAGTGCGGCGACGATGCCGGCCTCGTCGGTGCGGCTGGACAGGATGACCACGGGGACGTCGAGCCCGTCGTCGCGCCATTTGCGCAAGAGATCGAGGCCGCCCATGCCGGGCAGGCCGAGATCGAGCAGGATCAGCTCCGGCTTTTGCGTATCGACGATCTCGATCGCGGCTCTGGCGTTGGGCGCCTCGCTGACCGCATAGCCCTGGCTGCCGAGGCCGACGCGCAGCAGTTTGCGGATCGGCGGTTCGTCATCGACCACCAGTATGCTGACGTTGGAATTTGTCATGCGAGATCACCAGATGCTTGCCCGTCCGCGCTGATGCCGGGCGATTGTGCCGGCCTCGGCATGCGGATGGTGAAGACCGCGCCCGTGCGGTCGCTGCGGTTCGCCGCCGTGATCGTGCCCCCCATCGCCTCGATGAAGCCGCGGCAGATCGACAGGCCGAGCCCGGTGCCGGCCTGGACCTGGTCGCGTTTGCGCACCCGGTAGAAGCTGTCGAAGATCCGCTCCAGGTCGGCGGGTGGAATGCCCGGTCCTTCATCCATGACCTGCAGCACGACGGAGCCATTGGCGACCCAGCCCTGCACGCGGATGGTCGACCCCGGCGGCGCGTATTTTGCGGCATTGTCGAGAAGATTGAACAGCGCCTGCTCGAACAGGACGGGGTCGAGCTTCAGCATCGGCAGATCGGCCGGAATATCGACTTCGGTCTTGTGCCCGGCAATGATCTTGCGCGCCCGCTGCAAGGCCGAGCCGACGATGTCGCCAACATAGTGGGGAGCGAAATTCGGCTCCATGGCGCCGGACTCGATCTTGGTCATGTCGAGCAGGTTGGCGATGAAGCGGTTCAGCCGCTCCGATTCGTCGAGCACGGTGGTCAGCAGCTCGGCTCGATCGCTCTCGGGCAATGAGGGTGCGTATTCCCGCAGCGTGCCGGCCGCGCCCATGATGGCCGCAAGCGGCGTCTTCAGATCATGGGAGATTGAGGTCAGCAGCGCCGAGCGCAGCCGGTCGGCCTCGGCCGCCAGATTGGCGCGGTCGACATCGGCGACCAACTGAATGCGCTCGATGGCGACCGCCGCCTGGTCGGCCAGCGCGTCGAGCAGGCGCTGCTGCTCAGGCGTCAGCAGCGGCCCTTGCTTGTCGTTGTCGAGGCCTACGACGCCGATGGCGGTGCGGCCTGTCCGCAAGGGCAGATAGAGGCGCTTGGCGCCGGGCAGCGTGTCGGCGCCACGGCCGGCGGCACGGTTGTGCTCCCAGGCCCAGCGGGCGGCGGCGATGTCGGCCTCGGCGAGTGTGTCGTCGGGTGGATAGCCGGCCTTGACGGTGATCGTGCCATCTTCAGGCAAAAGCAGCACCACGCGCAGTTTCAGCATCGAGGCGATCTGGAAGGCGGTGGCCCACAGCACGTCGTCAAGCGTGCCGGCGCCGGCGAGCTTCTTGGAGAAGAGGTAGATATCCTCCGTCGCCCGGGCGCGTGAGCGGGCAGCGACCGCCTGGCGCTGCACGCGCGCCGTCAGATTGCTGGCGATGACGGCAACGACAAGGAAGACGGCGAGCGCGACAATGCTCTCCGGATCCCGGATGGTGAGCGTGTAGCGCGGCTCGAGGAAAAAATAGTTGAAGGCAAGGGCGCTGGCCACACAGGCATATAGAGCCGGCCACAGACCACCGGCCACCGCCGATGTCAGCACGCCGATGAGAAAGATGATCGCAAGATTGCGGACGTCGAGAAACTGGTCGAGCAGGGCGGCAAAACCGAGCGAGCCGGCAACGAAGGCCGTCGCCTTGAGATAGGGCCAGACATCGAACTGCCATTGCTCGTCCGCTGCCTTGACGTTCCGCGAGACCGCCTCGTTGCCGCGCTCGGTTCCCGAAATGACATGGACGCTGATGTCGCCGGCATTGCGGATGAGATCGTAGGTGAGCGAGCCTTCGATCAGCTCGCGCCAGCGCGACCGGGTTGGCCTGCCGACGACGATGTGGGTAAAATTGTTGGCCGTCGCGTGGCGGACGATGTCCTGGGCAACGTTCTGGCCCGGAATGGTCGTCACCTCGGCGCCGAGTTGCTCAGCCAGGCGCAGCAGCGTCGCCAGCCGGTCCTTGTCCTCCTCGGACATGGTGGCCGAACGCGGCGTGTCGACGTGGAGTGCCGTCCAGGGCGCGCGCAGCCGGTCGGCCAGCCGGCGCGCATAGCGGATGCGGGAGGCTCCGCCCGGACGCGAGTCCACGCAGACAAGCACCCTTTCGCCGGCCGCCCACGGACCCTGGATGGCATGCGACTGCATGTGGTTGAGCAACTGCTCATCGACGCGCTGGGCGGTGCGGCGCAGCGCCAGTTCGCGAAGCGCCGTCAGATTGCCTGATGAGAAATAGTTTTCGACCGCGCGTTGGGCGGTGTTGGGGAAATAGACCTTGCCTTCCTTCAACCGCTTGATCAGGTCGTCGGGGGTGAGATCGATGATCTCGATGTCGTCAGCCTGGTCGATGATGGAGTCGGGAACCGTCTCGCGCACTCGTACACGAGTGATCTGCGCTACGACGTCGTTCAGGCTCTCGACATGCTGGATGTTGAGCGTGGTGTAGACGTCGATGCCGCGGGTCAGGAGTTCCTGGACGTCGAGATAGCGCTTGGGGTGGCGGCTGCCGGGCGCATTGGTGTGGGCAAGCTCGTCGACAAGCACCAGCGCCGGACGGCGGGCGAGGATGGCGTCGATGTCCATCTCGTCCAGCACGCGGTCCTTGTAGCTGACCTTCTGGCGCGGGATGACCTCGTAGCCTTCGACAAGCGCCAGGGTTTCCTTGCGGCCGTGGGTTTCGACGATGCCGATCACCGCGTCGACGCCGTCGGCAAGCCTGGCGCGGCCGGCCATCAGCATCTCGTAGGTCTTGCCGACACCGGGGGCGGCACCGAGAAATATCCGCAGACGGCCGCGCTCTTCCCGCTCCGCATGTTCAAGCAGCGCGTCCGGAGAGGGTCTGTTGTCGTTGCTTCTGTCGTCCGGCATCAGGCTCGATCATGAACGGCGCCGGGGATGCTGTCGATCCCGGCGCTAGGCTTCAAAGACTGTCTCTCACTTGGTATCGTCCAGCGCCAGGTTGAGCGCCAGCACATTGACGACCGGCTCGCCGAGGAAGCCGAGTTCGCGGCCTTCGACATGGCTGTCGACAAGCGCCTTGACCTTGGCTTCGTCGAAGCCCCTGGCCTTGGCCACCCTGGCGACCTGGAAATAGGCGGCGTCAGGGCTGATGTCGGGATCGAGGCCGCTGCCGGAGGTGGTGACCAGGTCCATCGGCACCGGCTGGTTCGGATTCTCCGCCTTCAGCTTGTCGGCGTCACCCTTGATGCGGTCGATCAGCTTGGGGTTGGTCGGGCCGAGGTTGGAGCCACTCGAGGCGGTGGCGTTGTAGCCGTCGCCGGCAGCCGAAGGGCGGCCATGGAAATATCTGTCGCCGGCAAAGCCCTGGCCGATCAGTTCGGAGCCGACGACCTTGCCGTCCTTCTCGATCAGGCTGCCATTGGCCTGGTGCGGAAACAGCGCCTGGGCGATGCCGGTCATCCCCAGGGGATAGACCAGGCCGGTCAGGATGGTGAAGAAGACGATCATGATGATCGCGGGTCGTATCTGGGTGAGCATGGACGTGTTTCCTTAAGCGAGGCCGAGGCCGGTGACGATCATGTCGATCGCCTTGATGCCGACGAAGGGAACGATGATCCCGCCGAGGCCGTAGACCAGCAGGTTGCGGCTGAGCAGGGCGCCGGCGCCGATGGCGCGGTATTTGACGCCTTTCAGCGACAGCGGGATCAGCGCGATGATGATCAGCGCGTTGAAGATGATGGCCGACAGGATGGCGCTTTGCGGTGTCGCCAGGTGCATGATGTTGAGCGCGTGCAGCGGTCCGGTGGTCTGCCCCGGCGCGACGTAGAAGACGGCGAACATCGCCGGGATGATCGCGAAGTATTTGGCGACGTCGTTGGCGATCGAGAAGGTCGTCAGCGAGCCGCGCGTCATCAGCAGCGCCTTGCCGATCTCGACGATCTCGATCAGCTTGGTCGGGTCAGAGTCGAGGTCGACCATGTTGCCGGCCTCGCGGGCGGCGACCGTGCCGGTGTTCATGGCGACGCCGACATCGGCCTGGGCAAGGGCGGGTGCGTCGTTGGTTCCGTCGCCGCACATGGCGACAAGTTTGCCCTTGGCCTGTTCGTCGCGGATCAGCTTCAGCTTGTCCTCCGGCGTTGCCTGGGCAAGGAAGTCGTCGACGCCGGCTTCCGCCGCGATCGCTGCCGCCGTCATCGGATTGTCGCCGGTGATCATCACGGTGCGGATGCCCATCTTGCGCAGTTCGGCAAAACGCTCGCGAATGCCGCCCTTGACGATGTCCTTGAGGTGGACGACGCCGAGCAGGCGGCCCTCACGCTCGACCGCCAGCGGTGTGCCGCCCGACTTGGCGATCTCATCGGCGATCGTCTGGAGATCCTTGACGGTGTCGCTGCCGGGGCGCACGCCATGGGTGGCCGATGTCGACTGGTTGACATAGGCGAGAACCGAGTCGACGGCGCCCTTCCGCACCGACGAGCCATCGATGTCGACGCCGCTCATGCGGGTCTGGGCGGTGAAGGGCACGAAGGTCGCATGCAAGGTCGCCATGTCGCGGGCGCGGATGGCATATTTCTCCTTGGCCAGCACGACGATCGAGCGTCCCTCCGGCGTCTCGTCGGCCAGCGAAGCGAGCTGCGCCGCATCGGCCAGTTCCTGCTCGGTTACCCCTTTGACCGGGCGGAATTCGGTGGCCTGGCGGTTGCCGAGCGTGATGGTGCCGGTCTTGTCGAGCAGCAGCGTGTCGACGTCGCCAGCGGCCTCCACGGCACGACCGGACATGGCCAGCACGTTGAAGCGCACGAGACGGTTCATGCCGGCAATGCCGATGGCCGACAGCAGGGCGCCGATGGTGGTCGGGATCAAGGTGACGAACAGCGCGACCAGCACGGTCACCGAGATATAGCCGCCGGAATAGGAGGCAAAGCTCGGGATCGTCGCGGTGGCGAGCACGAAGATCAGCGTCATTCCGACGAGCAGGATGTTGAGCGCGATTTCGTTGGGCGTCTTCTGGCGGGCAGCGCCCTCGACCAGCGAGATCATGCGGTCGAGGAAGGTGTGGCCGGAAGCGGCTGATATGCGCACGCGGATCCAGTCGGACAGCACCTGCGTGCCGCCGGTGACCGCCGAACGGTCGCCGCCGGATTCGCGGATGACGGGTGCGGACTCGCCGGTGATCGCCGCTTCGTTGACAGAAGCCACGCCTTCGATCACTTCGCCGTCGGACGGGATGATGTCGCCGGCTTCGACCAGCACGATGTCGCCGACCTTCAGGCTGGTGCCGGGCACCAGCTTGAATTTGGAGCGGTCCTCGCCGGCAAGCAGCTTGGCCTGCGTCTCGGTGCGCGCCTTGCGCAGCGAGTCGGCCTGCGCCTTGCCGCGGCCTTCGGCAACGGCTTCGGCGAAGTTGGCGAACAGCACGGTGAACCACAGCCAGATGATGATCTGCAGGGTGAAGCCGAAATCGCCGCCACCGGTGAAGCGATCCCTGACGAAGAGGACCGTGGTCAGAGCAGAGACGATGGCGACGACGAACATCACCGGGTTCTTGACTAGGGTGCGCGGGTCGAGTTTCCTGAAGGCGCCGCCGATGGCGGGCCACAGGATGCTGGCATCCATGATGACAGCGGATTTGGACTGGCTCATTTGGTGGCTCCAGTATCTGAAATGTTGGGCGGCACCGAGTGGTCGGATGCCTAAAAGAGATGCGGCGGCCCATAGGCCAGCAGCCAGATCACGATCATGACTGCCGCGAGGCCGAGGAAGGTGGACACGCTGGGGAAGGGAGGGGGAGTTTCCTCTCCCTCGGTGCCGGCTCGCGGCCGGCCCTTCCTGCGCTTGAGGTTGAACCAGGACATCACCAGCCTCAGAACGTCTGCCCGTTGATGGCAGCCAGGTGCTCGACGATCGGTCCGATCGCCAGTGCCGGGAAGAAGGTCAGGCCGACGACGATCAGAATGACGCCGACGAGCAGGCCGACGAACAGCGGACCATCGGTCGGGAAGGTGCCGGCCGAGGCAGGCACCGTCTTCTTCGCCACCAGCGAGCCGGCAATGGCGAGCGCCGGGATGATGACCAGGAAGCGGCCCATCAGCATGGTGATGCCAAGCGTGATGTTGTACCAGGGCGTGTTGCCGGAAAGGCCGCCAAAGGCCGAGCCGTTGTTGGCAGCCGCCGAGGTGTAGGCATAGAGAACCTCGGAGAAGCCGTGCGGCCCGCCATTGGCCATCGAGGCCACGGCGCTTGGCAGCACCACGGCGATGGCGGTGAAGGTCAGCATCGCCAGCGGCAGGCACAGGATGGCGAGCATCGCCATCTTGACCTCCTTGGCTTCGATCTTCTTGCCGAGATATTCCGGCGTGCGGCCGACCATCAGGCCGGCAACGAAGACGGCGACGATGATGAACATCATGATGCCGTAGAAGCCGGCGCCGACACCGCCGACGATGACCTCGCCGAGCTGCATGTTGACCATCGGGATCAGGCCACCGAGCGCCGTGAACGAGTCATGCATGGCGTTTACGGCGCCGCAGCTTGCTGCCGTGGTGATGACCGCGAACAGCGCCGATGCGACAATGCCGAAGCGGCTCTCCTTGCCTTCCATGTTGCCGCCGTCGATGCCAAGCGCGTGAACCAGCGGATTGCCTGCGGCTTCGGCCCAGTAACAGATGGCGATGCCGGCGATGAACAGCACACCCATCGTGGCCAGGATCGCCCAGCCCTGGCGCTGGTTGCCGACCATGCGACCGAAGACGTTGGTCAGCGCCGCGCCCAGCGCGAAGATCGTCACCATCTGGATCAGGTTGGAGATAGCATCCGGGTTTTCGAAGGGATGCGCGGCATTGGCGTTGAAGAAGCCGCCGCCATTGGTGCCGAGCATCTTGATGGCGACCTGCGAGGCAACGGGGCCGAGCGCCAGCGTCTGCTTGGCGCTTTCCAGCGTGGTGGCGTCGACATATGGCCCGAGCGTCTGCGGTATGCCGAGCTTGACATAGACGAGGGTGAGCACGATGCAGAGCGGCAGCAAGATGTAGAGCGTGCAGCGGGTCATATCGACCCAGAAATTGCCGATCGACTTGACCGAGTGCCGGGCGAAGCCGCGGATCAGCGCCACCGCAATGGCGACGCCGACAGCCGCCGACATGAAGTTCTGCACGGTCAGGCCGGCCATCTGCACGAGATAGGACATCGCGCTTTCGCCGCCGTAATTCTGCCAGTTGGTGTTGGTGACGAAGCTGACGGCGGTGTTGAAGGCGAGGTTGGGTTCGACAGCGGTTATGCCCGCCGGATTGTAAGGCAGTACGCCTTGCAGGCGCTGCAGGAAGTACAGCACCAGGAAGCTGGCGAGACTGAAGAAGATGATGCCTGCCGAATAGGTCGTCCAGTGCTGCTCCTCGCGTTCACTGGTTCCCGAGATGCGATAAAGGCCGCGTTCAACCGGGCCAAGTATGGGCGAGAGAAAGGTGCGATCGCCGTTGAAGACGCGATACATGTAGCCGCCGAGCGGCTTCACCAGCAAAACGACGATCCCGCAATAGACGAGGATCTGTATCCATCCGTTGAGAGTCATGAGAATAGCTTTCCGTGCCTTGCGTCAGAAGCGTTCTGGGCGAACGAGGGCGTATGTCAGGTAGACGAACAGGAACAAGGTCACGCCGCCACCGAGGATGTAATCGACAAGCATGGTGTGATCTTTCCGCTTAAAGAGCGTCGCAGGCTCTGATGTAGGCAAGGGAAAGTGCGAAAAACAAAACGTCGATCCCGATGACGACAGTGTCCATTGTGTTGGTCCTTGCTTCTGCTTTATTTGGCGCCGGCTGCTGGCGAGCCAGAAATTCCATGAGAACGACCCGCCGTACCTCGATCGGTCACGACGGTCGGAGCGTTTTGCTCGGAATGGAATATGGACCCGACAGCCATAAAGGTTCGAGACGGGCCGCGGAGGAAAGATATAAAATTCCTATAAAGATTTCGCGCCAGCGGGCTCGATTCCGGGTCGCTCAAAAACCGATGTCTTGATATCGCGGCCCCCTTGCGGCGGCGCCGTCTTTCGAAACAATGAGAGCGCAAAACAAGGGAAGAAAAGATGCTTAACATGGCCCCATCGAAACAGGCGGCGACATGGCTTTCCGCTCTTGCGCGGGCGCTGGAAGCAGACGACATCGAGGCGGCCGCCAACCTGTTCGTCGACGACTGCTACTGGCGCGATCTTCTGACCTTCACCTGGAACATCACGACCATGGAAGGCCGCGACGCCATCCGCGACATGCTGCAGGCAACGCTGGCGACGGTGAAGCCGTCACACTGGACCCTCTCCGGCGAGGCGACCTCGGACGAGGGTACTGTCGAGGCCTGGTTCACGTTCGAAACCTCTGTCGCGCGTGGCGAAGGGATCTTGCGGCTTCGGGATGGCCGCTGCCGGACCTTGTTCACGGCGATGCGCGAGCTCAAGGGGTTCGAGGAACAAAAGGGGCCGGCGCGGCCGCTCGGTATTCGTCACAAGGCCGATCCGGCGCGGGAGACCTGGGCGGAGTCGCGGGCGCGCGAGACGCGCGACCTCGGCGCCGCCGAGCAGCCCTATTGCCTGGTCGTCGGCGGCGGCCAGGGCGGCATCATGCTCGGCGCGCGGCTGAGGCAGCTCGGCGTGCCCACCATCATCATCGAGAAGAATGCGCGCCCCGGCGATTCCTGGCGCAACCGCTACCGCTCGCTCGTCCTGCACGATCCGGTCTGGTACGACCATCTGCCCTACATTCCGTTCCCCGAGAACTGGCCGGTGTTCACGCCCAAGGACAAGATGGGCGACTGGCTGGAGATGTATACCAGGGTGATGGAGCTCAATTACTGGGTCGCCACCAAATGCGTCAGCGCCAGTTATGACGAGGCCGAGAAGGTGTGGACGGTGGTGGTCGACCGCGTCGGCCGGCACATCACGCTGAAGCCGAAGCACATCGTCTTTGCCACCGGCGCCTACGGTCCGCCACGGAAGATCGCGCTGCCCGGCGCCGAGACTTTCAAGGGCGAGCTCTTGCATTCCAGCCAGTATGCGAGCGGCGAGAAATTCCGCGGCAAAAAGGTCGCGGTCATCGGCGCGGCAAGCTCCGGCCATGACGTCAGCGTCGACCTCTGGGAGAGCGGCGCCGACGTCACCATGATCCAGCGTTCGCCGACGACGGTGGTGAAGTCCGACACGCTGATGGAAGTCGGTTTCGAAATCTTTTCCGAGAAGGCCCTGGCGCGCGGCATCACCACCGACAAGGCCGACATGATCGTCGCCTCAACGCCATTCGCGCTGGTGCCCAAGGGCCAGCGGGACCTCTACGAGGTGATCAAGGAACGCGACGCGGCGTTCTACGACCGCCTGCGCGCTTCAGGCTTCGCCATCGATTTCGGCGACGACGAGACCGGGCTGTTGATGAAGGCCTACCGCACCGGCTCCGGCTACTACATCGATGTCGGCGCCTGCGAGTTGATCATCAACGGCGAGATCAAGGTGAAAAGCGGCGTCGGCATCAAATCGCTGACGCCGACCGGCATTGCCTTCGACGACGGCAGCGAGTTGGCGGTCGATGCGATCATCTCGTGCACCGGCTATCATTCGATGAACGAGACGGTGGCGGCGATCGTCTCGCGCGAGGTCGCCGACAAGGTCGGGCCATGCTGGGGCCTCGGCTCCGGCGTCAAGGGCGATCCCGGCCCGTGGCAGGGCGAGCTGCGCAACATGTGGAAGCCGACAGCGCAGGACGCGCTGTGGTTCCACGGCGGCAACCTGGCGCTGTCGCGGTTTTATTCGAAATATGTGGCGCTGCAGATCAAGGCGCGGATGGAGGGGATTGAAACGCCAGTTTATGGGGCGGTGAGTAATTCGGGGCGCTGCTGATCTCCCCCCTTGAGGGCAGGGGAATCGCAGATAAGTTGATTGGCTCTTGCCAAGTAGGAAAAGAGGGATTCTTGAGAGGCTTTCTCGCTACAGAGGAGGCCGCGGTGCCGTTGATTATGTCTATCCTGCGAGAGGTTCGAGATCCGCG
>NZ_JBWLUX010000061.1:0-13386 GCF_057784315.1 Mesorhizobium sp. CNPSo 4684
GTCCAAGACCCTGCGTGTGGCGCTGGCAGGAGCGCTTCGCCGCGGAAGGCTTTGAAAGACTGTTGCGCGACAAGACGCGGCCTTCGCGCATTACGCCTCTCGGCTCTGAAGTCGCCGAGCGGGTGGTGGCGCTGACATTGCGGGACTCGTCGGGCGAAGACGACTCACTGGACGGCGGACATGATGGCGCAAGCCGCTGGCATCAGCGCAAGCGCTGTGCACCTTTATGTCGACCGACCGGCCCACGCCATCGTGCTGTCGGTCGACAACATAGCCGAGTTGATCGAAGACGACCAAGTCGAGCGAGGTGAGATGATCAGCAATGCGGCCCTGCAGGCCGGCACGGGTCTTGGGCTCAAGCCTGTTGACGACATCCACGACTTGAAGAAGCGCCCGAGTGAAACATGCGAGAACGGGACAATAGCGACGGCTCCTTTGCCTCAAACTATATCACCCGGCAGAAAAAGAACAGAAGCATCCACAAAGAGGAAATGGAAAAGGCCGCGGACGCTTAACATAAGATACTGTCCACGATTTCCTGTGCTTCAGTCTAGGGTGCACTTCCAGGTTCCGGCAATTCAAATCATGGGAATACTCGAAAGGCTCCGTACTTCATCGCCAGAGAAAACATTGCAACACAGTCGTCAACTAAATTCACAAAAGTTTTGTGACCGACGATCGTTCCCAATGGTATCTTCACCACACCTCTAAAGTTGGCTGAGTTGGCTGAGGCCAATTTCGGTCAGAACCGCAATCCAGCATGCAACATTGGAGTCAGCAGACGTGACAACAAGAGCTCTCATTCTGGTTGAAGGGCATCCGCGTCTGGGCCTGCAATACGTTGAAGCAGTCAAGCGTCTCGGTCTTCATCCAATTACCCTGTCGGCTGATCCAGCCCAGTACGACTATGTTTCGGCGGAAAACGTTGAGGCAATCCATGTCGACACGGACAATCTGGATAAGCTGCTCCGCGAATGTACCCGCCTATCTTCGTCCTATGATATTGCTGGCGTTACTGGGTTTTCGCGCGCCGACGATTCGGCCTGTGTGACGGCTGCTAAACTCTGCCAGTACCTCAATTTACCTGGGCCTAACCCTATATCAATGGAACGATGCTGTGACAAGTTCGCTCAACGCCAGCTCCTTGCGCATGCCGGCGTTCCAATACCCGCCTATCGCTTAGCATCGGGCGCAACTGACATTGAACGCTCAGTAGCAGAGATGACGCTACCAGTGATTCTCAAGCCGGCAGTGGGCAGCGGAAGCTGCGGTGTCCGACTATGCCACAGCGTCAATGAACTAGCCGAACATGCCGCTTACCTATTGGGCAACAAACACTTATTACCATCTTCGCCGCGGTTACTGGTCGAAGAATTTGCGCAAGGTCCTTACTATGAAGTTGACATCATGGGGGATGAGGTCATTTCTATTTGCACCGCTGAGTTATGGCCCCCACCCCATTTCGTCTTTCGGGAAGTGACCTATCCGGCCCCGCTGAATGATAATGAGTATAAGTGTATAGCTGATGTCTCGCGGGCTTGTTTACGAGCTCTCGACCTTGGTTGGGGACCAACGAACATTGAATTCCGGTGGACGAAGCGGGGTCCCGTCGTTATTGAAGTAAATCCACGCATTCCTGGCACGCCGTGGCCTGAACTGGTTCGGCTTGCGTACGGTGTTGATCTCATTTACGAGCACATCAAGGTTGTGATCGGCGACGAACCCGATTTGAGGAGAAGGCAATCGGGCAGTGCAACTGCGCGACTCCTCGTTCCAGATCACGATGGTTTCCTAGTTTGGATGGACGGTACTCGGGCGGTTGCCATGCCAGGTATAGCCGAGGTCAAATTCTATGTTGAACCCAGTGCACCGGTCGCCAGGAAAGGCAATTACCGAGACTATATAGGACACGTGATTGCCGCTTCACCGAGCTCTGCTCGGACCGAGGCGATAATTCAACGCGCCGTCGACTCTATCGATTGGTTGATCACACCATTTCCGACCCTTGGCGAACAGTGAAAGTTTCGTGGCGCGGCAGTGTGCTGAAAGTTCTACTAATTCGCTGAGATGCGACGCACTATGGCCGCTGTGCCCGGAGATCAGCGCAAGGTTGTGTAGACTCGTAACGCGCCAACCCATTCATTCGCCCGGAATTCGCCCCGTGCTCTGCCCCAAACCGCGGACACAGGTTGCATGTCGTGCAGTGTCACATCGACGTCCCAAGCTGTCGAGCGCCCGTTTTGCACATTCACGAGACCTCTACATAAACAGGGCCAGCGAAGTGTGGCACCACCGTTGCAATGAAAGGAGACCTCAGTCTGACGGAAGAGGAGTTCGTGCGTAGGCGACGCCACCGTCCCAATAAGTATCGGCACCCCCGGAACATCGTCCTGGTTTCGGCGAGCGATGTGTCCTGGCCAGTAATGGCCGCCGGGGGCGGTGCGCGAGATCAGTTCATCGGCAGGCCCATCCTTGGGAGAGCTCAGTCCGCACATACGGTGCAGCGGCGTTGAGCGCTTGGCATGGCAGGAGCGGCTTGAACCCGTCGGCAGGAGGCTTACTTAGGATGGCGATCGGTCTGCATCACTTAGTGTGTCGGCTGATTGCCATGGACAAGATGAAGACCCGCACGCCGGGACTTCACAACTCCTGAACCAGTTTTCTTGCGCGGTGTACAACATGCCGCGCTGCCCCGTGATTGCTTCAGGCAGCTACCGCGGCTCGGCCGGCCTCGAAGGGCGCCTCGCGACACAATGTCACCGATGTGGCCATCGTCCCAAGGCGATCCTATACATTCGACGGTCCTGCTGCTGCTGTGTGTTCATAAGTAGCCAGTCCACACATCTGTGTTCGGAACGTTACACGCCAGAGCGCAACTATCCTGTCGGCACGGCGCGAAACACCTGTTTTTACAGTTCTGGCATGCCTATTGCCATTAATGGGATGAGGGGTCCCATTGGAACCCTGTCCGTTTTGCAGCCCGGCCGAGGAACTTAAATGAAGCTGGTTCGAACGATCCAAAACCACGCGAGAGAAGCTATCTCATTGAGATCAGTACTGTCATGCTATCATGAGTTGAAGACGCAGGCGACCTCGGCGTCTAGAGCCTGCTTTGCTGCAATCACGGTCCGCCAACTCGCGACGCGCAACCGGAGACTAGGGCGATGAATTTCCTCGAAGGAAGGCGCGTCGTCGCCGAGGATGAGCTACGAGCCAACAATATCACGCGTTATCATGTCACAGAATTCTATCGGGAGCAGATCATCAACAGCGGTTATTATGACCATCTAAAATATATTATTGAACCGTCACTCAGAGAGTTTGAAAATTACGGCGATTTGGATACGAGCGGCGAGAATGACAACACAGTAGTGCCTGGACTTCAACATAAGTATGCTCAGACTGGTTTGTTGCTGGTAACGGACCGCTGCGCTTCATACTGCCGCTTTTGCTTTCGGAAACGCCTGGTCGGCAAGGACTCGGGTGAAATTGCAACCGATTTTGCTCAGGTTGCTGGATATATCAGCGGTCACTCAGAAATGACGAACGTGCTGTTGTCGGGAGGTGACCCGTTCGTGCTTAGCACCGCTAAGCTTGATAAAATTCTCGACTATCTGCTGCCAATTTCACACTTGGAGACGGTCCGATTCGGTACAAAAACGGTCGCCTATCAGCCCAAGCGGTTCGAGGATCCCGCTCTAGCGGCTTTGTTTCAACGAATCCGCGAAGCGGGGAAGACCGCGGTCATCGTTACACATTTCGATCACATCGGCGAAATCTCGGCCGATGCTGAGTGCAGCATTCGCTTCTTGCGCGAACTGGAAGTACAGTTCCTCAATCAATCCGTCCTCCTTGCGAACGTCAACGATGATCCAGAGGTCCTGGCTGCGACCTTTGCCAAGTGTCATCAAATTGGCGTACGCCCCTATTATCTGTTTCAGGCTAGGCCAGTGAGAGGCGCATCGCATTTCCAGGTTTCGCTGCGTCGCGGAATAGAGATTGCGCGCGGTATCAGCCAACTTCTCAGTGGCATCGAAAAAACATTCAAGTACATCATGTCCCATTATACAGGAAAGATCGAGGTCTTAGACCTCGGATTCGATGGGCGGGTATATATGCGATACCACCAGAGCAAGAACCCCGAAAAAGTTGGAAGGATCTTTTCCCGGCCGCACCTTGAGGGCGCATGCTGGTTGGACGATTTGCCCGAACGATGAGACCGAAAGGCATGGAGTGATGACTAACGTATATAAGAGCCCAGCCGCTTCTGTGGTGCAGCGCCATGAGGCGGTGGTGACGGCTTTCGCGCTCCGCACCGAAGCCGGGCTGCCTGACATCCTTCATGCCTGGGGAAATACAATTGGCGCGGCGGCTGCGGCCTCGAGACTTTTCGCCTCAGAGTCCAGTGCATCGGGGCTGAGCGATCAAACCCCTCTGCTCGTCCGTTCCGCTGACCGAGAGCAGCGGCGCGGGCATCACGCCTGCACGGTCCCATCAACTCCCGCGACGCTCAACGGCATTCGGAGGAACCATGGCGTGATCCGCTATATAACAGTGATGAGGCCGGTGCCGGCGTCGTTGGAAGCGGCCGCCCGGTCGCACGACCATCACCAACAAACCCAGGGCGTGATTGATTGTGCCCGCTCACAGGCGATGGACAGGTCAGTCACCGAACATCTGCGTATGTTAGCCATCCGGAGTTCGCGGCCACGCTGCGGCAGCAACGCCTCATCCGCATCGAGGACTTCTTAACCTGATGCCGGCCGATTTGCGTTGGGTGCGGTTGCATCACCGACCAAGGTCTGACAAGTCGCGGTCTGTCCGCGCAGGTTGGCGCAGTTTCGACGACTTAGCGGCCATTGATTTGCGCCTCTCGCCGCACGGCGGAGTTCTTATTAGCAGCCGAGGGAACAGCCGGATGATACGCCGGAATAAACCGTTCGCTCGGATTTTACGTCTGGGCGAGCACTCTCGATGAGCTGTTGTCTTCGGCCAATTGGACAATGAACGTAACAGCGGAAAGAATGGAAAGGAGTAATTCATGCGGGTAGCCGTCGTTTGGAACCATGATCGTACCGGTGTGATCAACCGGTTCGGTCAGCCTTGTCGGGAGGAATATGGCCGCGAGCAGGTTGAAAGCGTTGCGGAGGCGCTACGAGACGGGGGCCACGAGACGCTCGTATGCGAAGGTGACAAAGGACTGATCGCTACACTTGAGCGGTTCATGCCACCCGATCCACAAGCCCGCCCCTCGGGAATGGTCTTCAACATGGCACTCGGAATTCAGGGCGAATGCCGTTACACTCACGTTCCCGCCATGCTTGAGATGGCCGGCGTGCCGTACACTGGATCGAGCCCTCTCGGGCATGGGCTGGCCCTCGACAAGGCGATCACCAAGATACTTATCCGCGATGCCGGCGTGCCTACGCCGAATTTTCGGTTGATGCGTCGCGGCGCCGAGAGCACCGGCGACCTGCGATTCCCAGTGGTAGTAAAACCGCGTCATGAAACCACAAGCTTGGGGTTGCAGCTCGTGCATGAGCCCACTCAGTTGGAGCAGGCCGTAGAAGTGATCGTCACGAATTATGCCCAGGATGCGCTCGTAGAAGAATATATCGAGGGCCGGGAAATCACCGTTGCTCTGCTCGGGAACGGAGAGCCTGAGGTATTGCCTCTGGTGGAGTATGACTTCGGCGACCGAGAAACACGTCTGGTGACTTGGGACGCGAAGCATATTGCGGTCGCATCGCCGCAGAGAGCTTGCCCAGCGCAAGTCGAAAGCAAACTTGCGACGGTCCTGCGAAATATTTCCATCGCGACCTTCCGTGCCTGCCATTGCCGGGATTACGCCCGGGTTGACCTCCGGATCGACCGCTCCGGCCAGCCGTTTGTTCTCGAGATTAACTCGATGGCCGGCGTTAGCAAGTCCTGCGTTTACGTCTTGGCCGCGACGACCGCTGGACACAGTTTCTCGAACTTAATCAATCGCATCCTCAATGTCGCGCATACGCGATATTTCGGAACTGGCATTCGCTAAGCCGAAGACGCATCGATCGCAACCAGGGCGTTTTCGCGGAGGTAGTTGTGCAGGCGTGGTCGTTACTCTCGACAGAAATGGTGTGCCATACAGCCATCGGTGTTGTTTCGCTTCTCCTCAAGCGAGAACGAGGTCTCGATCGAGGTCATCGAGCGCCAATGCCGCTGGCTTCTGGCGCAACTGGGTGGCGGCAACGATAATCAACATGCGCAAGGCGTCACGATAGCAGGCCACGGTCGCGGGAGTCGCGTCGCAGTTTGGTCAGGCGTCGGCGAAAGGAGGCTCCAGGAGCGGCGCCAGCAGCAAGTGTTTGCTCATGCCGCACCTCCGACGAGGACGGCGTGCTCCGCCGTGGGGCGAGGAGATGGTCGCTAACCGTCGAACGAGGAGATGAGAAACGAACCAGGAGCAAGCTTGACAATCATCGCCCCATACAGGTGTAGCTGACGGCGTTGGTCGCACTCTCCGGCGTCGGCCGGGCTGATCAGCGCGCCACCGCTGGCGGGCTGATGAGCGGATCATCGTTCATCTGGCTGATGGTTTCCAGATGCTATGGGAGCACCGCGTCATTGCACGCTGGTGCCTTATTTGAGGAGATGCCCCATGCAGCAGCATGCCGCTCGACGGCCGCCTTAGTTCCGGATGAGAGCCTTATCGTCGTCGTAGAGATGAGCCGTTCTAAATGGCTCGTCGCCGGGCTCCTTCTCGGCGTCGTTCGCCGTCCTCTTAAGAAACTCTACGCAGACGAGATCTCTGATGCGCGAGCTGGCGCCAGGAAACTATCGCTGCCGGTCGGCGGATCGCACGTGCCATGTTTACCATGCGCGCAGCGACAATTTTGATGTGACGTTATGAAAGCATTTCATCGGTTGAAACAAACGTGTCTGGGGTAACAATAAAAAACAACTTTGTGTTGTTATTATGTAACTTTCGTCCTCGGTAAACGAAGCCAATCTTCATATTTTTCAAACGCGATCGAAAGTTATTTGGGATAATAAAAGCTGTAATTTTCACAAGACCCAGGTGCTCGAACGCAAATTTAATTACCGCCCTTCCAGCCTCGACTGCTATTCCGCTTCCGGACGCCGCAAGGTGCAGGCGGGTTACAATTTCTATGTTATCTGGGTCCTCGGGCAAACGCAGGCCGCTGCACCTCAATCCGCAATAGCCAACGAATTTTCTGGCGTTACAATCATCTTTGACGAAGACCAGCCATAAGCCGAAACGATGTCGCTGCCAGTGATTGATGAACTGAAGCAATTCAGCTCTCGACTGCTCTAACGTGGGATAGATTCCAGTCACGGCGTTTACGACAAACGGATCGCTATGGAGCTCATGTACAAGAAGCTCGTCGCTATCCGACGGCGGCCTTAGGACCAGGCGTGGCGTTTCTAGGATGTGCATGAGAAGTGTCCTCTTCTGAGCCAGCCGATGATGGAGCTGAACCGCAACAAACGAGGCTATGATCGCCGAGAATGCGCCTTCGTTGGATTAAGCTATCGAGAAATCTCTGCAACAGGCTTATTTCGGGAATGCTGAGATCCGTCGAGGAATGCGAGCGTTTTCGGTTGACGTCAGGGGGCGCTTTGCACGTCTGCTCCTCTGTTTATATCGCGAGATGTGGGATCCGGCTGACGGCGAGCGCGGGATCTTGGTCTAGTGAATGGAATTTACCTCTATGAGTTCACGGCCTAACGCTACTTTGGCAGATTTTTAGGGGAGAGGGTTCTGCGGCAAGGGAGACAACAGATTGGGGGCGGCTGCGCGAGCGCGGTGAGGATGGCTTGCCCGACGCCCTCCCGCTTGTTTGAGACGGCGAGATTGCAGGAAGGCGTAGGCGACCATCGTCATCAGCGCGTGCCGGTGCAGCCCATCCATGAGCGCGCCTCGAAGTGGTCGAGGCCAAGTTCCTCCTGGAGCTGCTGATGCGCTGTTCGCAGACCCCGCGGGCCTTGATGGCGCCTGCGATCTGCTTGAGCGGGGTATCGGCGGGCAAGTTGGAGAGGTAGTATTTGCGCTCGCCGGTCGAGCGGTGCTCGTCGATCACCCGGACCTCCTCGCCCGCTAGATCCTGAGCGCCCATGTCGCGGATGCGCTGGGGTGGCCATCTGAAACCCGGACAAGGACAGCGGCGAAGCGCGCCGAGGGCGGCCTTTGGTGCCACGCCGCCAACTGACCGTCCGCCATGGGGCTTTTTCCAGCATCGCCTGCGCGGTCATCGACTTCACATCGGGGATATGCCGCTGGCGCGGGCGGCCACGTCCGACAACGGGAAAGATCATTGCCACGTCGGCGGGATAGACCTTCTGGCCGCGCTCCGTGAGCGCCTGCCGGAAGGGGGCGCTCAAGCCATATCCGGCATCGGCGAGCACGCAGCCAAAGCGTAGGCCGGCTGCGCGAGCCCGGTCGATCTCGACCAGCGCGATTTTCGTGTTTTGTCCTGTAGGCACGATGGTACGGTCGAGCCGGGCGGCATCGGAAGTCCAGCTCTCGGGGAGAAACAGCCGCAATCCCACCATGACCGGTACTTCGCTAGAAGCCAGCGTCAGCGACACCAGCGTCTGGCAGTTGGCGTTCTTGCCAGCGCCGAGGCATATTGCGGCGCGACGCCGATCGAGTGCCCCTTCTTGGGGAGCGCGGTGTCGTCCACGATCAGTCACACATCGTTCCCGCCACCCCTTCTCCAGCGGCGCAGCATCCCACACGCCGCTCGCGATGAAGTGGTGCAGTTGGTCATAGTTGACGCCTGCGTCGCGAGCACCGGTTGAATGCTCTTGCGATCCCCAAGGCCAATCAGCCCAGCAATATAGGTCGGACACATCCGCGCACGCGTCTTGTGCCTCAACGCCGAGACGAACGGCTCAAGCCACAGCTCCAGATCGAGTTGCCAATCCCTGTTCATGGCCGGCCCCTCCAACAACCGACCTCTAATCACGCAAAAACCGCTCTCGGGAATCCTCAAAACGCTCCCAGAACTAAAAATCTGCAAAAGTAGTGTTAGGGTGCTCGCACGCTGGCGCGCCGGAATATCCCTCTTCGCGCTGGCGGTGCCTTCGCACTCAATTCTGTCGATCATTGTCATCAACCAGACGAAACTGTGTCTTAACACATACACGGAAGTAGGATGGCAAGTCCAAAAACATTAAACTGAACCATTATTTTTTGGCATAGCACTTGCAAGTTGACCTGCGACATCTATCCCAGCAGCGGAGCTCCTACATTGGCCCGTTTAGGGCCAATTCGGCGGACATGCCGCTACTGAGCCTGTCGAGGGGATCAGCGATGACGCTCAGTCAGCAGAGATAGCATCCGGCTCTAGAGTGGCGCGCATTCCATGAATGCGTGCCGCAGCAGTCAGGGCCAGGACGAGAACTGGTCAATACGTAAAGATATTCGCAAGATGAACTCTACCACAGGAGATCCGACAATGTCTGTTGACGTAATGTGGGGCGAAGAATGGGCTCCAATCTACAAAAAATATACCGGTATACGGGGAAGGATCGCTGAAGTGGACGAGACTATCACATTCCTTCATCGATACGCCGGCGAAGGCAATGCTCTTGAACTTGGCATCGGTGACGGACGTGTCGCAGTTCCATTGAGTAAGCTTGGCGTTAGGGTTGAAGGTATCGATAACTCTGATAGCATGTTAAAACTTCTTTCTGAGAACACGGATTTGGTTAAAGCGTGGAAAGGAGATATTTATAAATTCAAGACAGAGCAACGCTACGGATTGGTGTATTGCATATATAACACGTTTACACTTGTTGACACGCGCGAAGGTCAATTATGTTGTCTCCAATCTGCCGAAAAGGCATTATCCCTTGAAGGGGTCTTGGTGATCGAAATCGTTGTGCCGGAACTAGAAGGCATAGTCAACGGCCAGAAAGTCAGCACACTCCTCTTGGATGACGAGAACACAATCCTCATTGCGGATGTACATGATCCAATAAAGCAAAACTTGACCTCAACGCTTCTTTGGTTTTCTGATACGTCCGTCAAACGTTTGCCACATCGCGTGCGTTACGTTTATCATCAGGAATTGGACACTATGGCCGAATGCGTAGGGCTCAAGCTATCCGAGCGCTGGGAAGATTGGGCAGGAGGCGCGTTCACCGAAAAGTCCAAACGTCATATCTCGGTTTACCGAAGAAGCGGCTTCTAATTCGCCTCGAACCGGGGCAGGTCATGCGGGGGGCCGGTCCGACCGCGAAGAGAACCCAGTGACTCTCGGGGGCGACATGATCCGGAAGAAAGAAGCAGATGAAGCTTGACCTCACTAACCCAATCAGAGAAGCCTGCTAGAGCCTTCATATCGGCACTGTCATACTTGGCTCACTAAATGGCACTGAACGTCGGCAGGATGGCTTTGCGATCTCTCTATTGACACGCGCCTGCATTCCGCCTGTTCAGCAGTCCTAAAATTTTCTTTCTTAAGCGATCGCAGTTTTGCTTGACATGGAACTCGAGCGAGTGGCGGTTCACGTGAACGATGGTCAGTGGCAGGTCACCTTCACCGCGCCGCAATCAGCTACTGACGGTTCCGATGTGGGCTCAGATAGTCAGATCAGCGCATAATTCCAGCGTCGTTTCGCTCCGCATCCAGATAAAGTCTTCGTGATAGAAATCGGAAGATTGCTATCCTGTTCGACGAAAAATATCGAAGTGGGCCACCTTGGCCCGACATGGGCCCCGAGCGATGCCCTGATCTGTGACGTGTCACCTAGAGTAGAGACGCCTCGGCGCAGCTCTGACTTGGTTGTCCGCGTCCCCAGCGAGCGAGACTCAATTGGGCGGCTGCGCGGAATGCTGCCTGGCGAGACAAATCACCCCAATTCGTACCTTCCTGGAGAGACAATCTATGCAATATCCTAAGCAGTGGACTGATGCCCTAGAACTCATTTGGGGCGAAGGCATGCTTTCGCCGGGCGGACCGATAAAGGTCTCCCAGATGCTGGAGGGCATCGACATTTCTGGCGACCGCGTGCTGGACATCGGTTCCGGCCTAGGCGGCATTGACGTGCTGCTGGCCACCCACCACGCCGCGGCCGCGGTCATCGGCATCGATGTCGAGCCGCAACTGATCACATCAGCTCGCGACCTGGCGGCGAAGAAGGGGCTCGCCGGACGCGTCACCTTCCAACTGGTCACACCAGGAAAGCTTCCGTTTGCGGATACCAGCTTCGACCTGGTCTTCTCCAAAGACGCGATGGTGCACATCGCTGGCAAACCTGCAATCTATGCAGAGGTCCTGCGCGTGCTGAAGCCCGGCGGCTGGTTCATTTGCGCGGATTGGCTCTGGTCCGAGGGCGCCGCCGAGAGCCGCGTCGTGCACGCATGGCTCTCGAAATCGCAACCGGGCTTCGCCTTCACGAAACCCGCGACCGCCCTCCAGGCGCTCATCGACGCTGGTTTTGCGGAACCGACTGTCACCGATTTCCGTAAGGAACTGCAAGAGGCCAACCGCGAGGAGGTAGCGCTGCTCGAGGGTTCGGCACGCCAGACGCTTGCGGCGACAATCGGCGCGGAAATGGCCGAGGGCATTGTCGCCAGTGCCAAAGGCCGGCAGGCAGCGCTTGATTCCGGCGACCTCATCCCCTCGCATCTCAGGGGCCGCCGCCCGAGCTAGATGTTCGGTCCCGGCATTGCTGGAGCGCATTGATTTCGAAGCGTTCCGCTTATGACGCGAAGGCGTGAGCGCGGAAAATCTCGCCATTGGCGATTGCCTCCTTGATCAGCGGCACCGCCGAGCCACCGGCACCGGGGTGGTGAACTCGCTGCCATAGCCCACATTGGGAAAACGGCTGAGCATTGGTTGACGGCGCTCGAGGCCCTGCGTAGCGCAGCGCGCCGTCATGGCGACCATGCCGGCCAGCGGGTCACTAAAGTGAAGTTGTCGAGACAACACTTTGGAGCGTGACCGACCATGACCAAACGCCTTTCTACCGCAACCGATGCCGTGCTGGTAGCGATCGACATGTCTAAACACCGTCAGGAGGTTCCGATCGAGCGGCCCGAAGGCGGTCGCCGTCGCCGGATGTCCGTATTGGCAACAAAGGCGGACTATGACCGCCTTGCTGAAGATCTCGCCGCGATCGGAAGGCCCGTCGTTGTCGGCTTCGAGGCCACCGGCAACTATCATCGCACTCTCGCGCATCGGCTGCCCGCCGGCTTTCGAGCTGCGGCTGATCTCGTCGGTCGCCTTGGCTCGAAGGAGAAGCCTTCACAATGGCTGGGACAAGAACGACCCGAAGGATGCGCAGGTCATCCTTCAGATGCTGCGGACGGTGGGGGTGCCTTCTCGTGCAACTCGACGAAGGCGAACTTCGAGGCGCGGTCGATGGCGACGAACATATGCAGCTTGCCCTGCTCGGCCCTGACCTCGGCAATGTCGATGTGGAAGTAGCCGACAGGTAGCCTCCTGCTCCTCGCTATGGACCGCGCGCCTTGGCGATGGTCGGAAGTGCTTCGGCGAGACCAGGCTGGCATCGGATCACGTGATCGGCGATCTGCTGTATGGGCTGGGGCGACGTGGAGCCAGTCGATGCCGTACCGGCAGTCCGCTGCGTGCTCGCTCAACTCCTGCCCTTCGACCTGACCGAGACGCATACGACCGTGCGAAAGCGGACCATCAAATTAGGTGGGCGGCTCGACGACCGAGCGCAACCTGGGGCGTGAGAATGCAGTTTGAGAACGACATCAGCTCAAAATACAGCTTCCTGGCGATCGACCGCACCGACGAGGCGCCGACACTCCCAGCCCGTCATTGACGAGATCATGTCGAAGGTAAACGGCGAGCGATCTGTCCGTCTTCCAGCTTCACGACGTCTGTGGCGGCACCAGTTCCCCAAGTTTGGTACCCTATCACGGCCTTGGAGATACCGACTTTAGAAAAACCCTGCCCAGCGTAGCGGGGCGATGTCATCGAGGATCCATAAGGACCGACCATGGGTGCCGGCAACGAGATCGCTTCCTTTGACCTTGAGATCGTACACCGGAGCCACGGGCAAGCCACCGACCATGTGCGAACAACGGGCACCGTCATCCAGACTGAAGAACATTCCGGTTTCGGTGCCGACGAAGAGCAGCCCCGGTCTCACCGGATCGGCGCGCAAGACACGGGTTATCTCGCCTACCGGCAAGTCGCCGCTGATAGATCGTCAAGTCTTGCCACTCTCCTTGGTACGAAGTATGGCCGGCATCGCCCGCGACCGCCACAACGCGGCCGCCTCTGGTGGGTCCAATGCACCGCCATTTTAAGGCCGGTAAGCCCCTCGGGTCAATCACACGCATCTCCGTCGGCATCTCATCCTCGATCATTATGTTATTGCAATCAGCCCTGGCGTTGA
>NZ_JBWLUX010000062.1:0-13374 GCF_057784315.1 Mesorhizobium sp. CNPSo 4684
CGATCGACCTTTTTGCCGTCGATGTCGAAGATGGTGACGCCCTCGCGGCGCACCACCGCCCAGTCGCCGTCTTCGAGATAGGTGATCGAATTGGTGAACGGCGCGAGCGCGATGGCGTCGGAGCCCAAAAACATCTCGCCATCGCCATGGCCGACGGCCAGAGGCGGGCCGTTGCGGGCGCCAACGATCAGGTCCTCGTCGCCCGTGAACATGATGGCTAGCGCAAAGGCGCCTTCCAGCCGCTTCAGCGCCCGGTGCGCGGCCTCGACCGGCTTCAGCCCTTTGGCCAGTTCCCGCGCCACCAGATGCGCCACGACCTCGGTGTCGGTCTGCGACGAGAAGACGTAGCCATCGTGCATCAGTTCGTCACGCAGTTCGGCGAAATTCTCGATGATGCCGTTGTGGACGATGGCGACGCCGTCGGAAAAATGCGGGTGCGCATTGGTCTCGTTGGGCACGCCGTGCGTCGCCCAGCGCGTGTGACCGATGCCGATTGTGCCGTCGAGCGGCTCGTCCTTCAGCCGCCGTTCGAGGTTGATGAGCTTGCCTTCGGCGCGCCGGCGCCCGAGCGCGCCTTTCTCGACGGTGGCGACGCCGGCCGAGTCATAGCCGCGATACTCCAGCCGTTTCAAAGCATCGACGATGAGCGGCGCAACCTGGTGCTGGCCGACAATTCCGACGATACCGCACATGCGCCTGCCCCCCGAGTCCCGATGGAAAACCAGCGCTATCTAGGGATTGCCGGCCCGCCGCGAAAGTCACTTTGCGTTTCGTCCCATGTCATCAGGGACGTTTCTCAACCTGATGCACCATGACACACCGCTCTTGCAATCCGGTTACTGCAATCGCTCGATTTTTCAGGCGTCTGGTTCTCGTTTTCGCAATATCTGGCTAAGGTCCGGCCATGATGAGCCAAGCCACCGTCACACTCTGGCGTCCTGTCGGACCGAAGGAACTGGAATTGATCAAGGCGTCAGGGATGCGGGAATTCCCCCCGCGCCTGCCCGATCAGCCGATCTTCTATCCCGTCTTGACCGAGGCCTATGCGACGCAGATTGCCCGCGACTGGAACGTGCCGGCCAGCGGCTCCGGCTTCGTCACCCGCTTCGACGTGCTGAAAAGCTTTCTCGACCGCTACCGGGTGGAACATGCCGGCAGCAGGGCACATCTCGAATACTGGATTCCGGCCGAAGACCTCGCCGATTTCAACAAGGCGATCGTCGGCCGGATCGAGGTGACGGCCAGCTTCGGCAAGGTTGCTACCGACTGACCGCTAGTGGTCGGCAGCCGCTTTCTTTTTCGCCGCAGCCGAAGCAAAGCGCTCGCGCAATTCCTTGCCCTTGCCGGGGATCATCTTCTGGCGGGCGCGGCCAAAAGCCAGCGCATCGTCGGGCACGCTTTCGGTGATCACGCTTCCCGAGGCGATGTAGCCGCCTTTGCCGATGGTCACCGGCGCCACCAGCGACGAGTTTGAGCCGATGAAGGCGCCCTCGCCGATATCGGTGAAGAATTTCGAGTAGCCATCATAGTTGCAGGTGATGGTGCCGGCGCCGATATTGGCGCCCGCACCCACTCGTGCGTCGCCGATATAGGTCAGATGGTTGACCTTGGCGCCTTCCTCGATAACCGCCTGCTTCACCTCGCAGAAATTGCCGACCTTGGCCTTTTGCCGAAGATCGGCACCGGGCCTGAGCCGCGCGAACGGCCCGACGTCACATTTGGAAGCAATGGTTGCGCCCTCGATGTGACTGAAGGCGTGGATTTTCGCGCCGCCAGCGATCTTCACGCCCGGGCCGAACCAGACATTGGGTTCGACGATGCTGTCGGCGCCGATTTCCGTGTCATGCGAGAAATACACGCTTTCGGGCGCAATCAGCGTAACGCCGGAAAGCATAACCTCGTGCCGCCGACGCTGTTGCCAGATGCCTTCTGCCTGCGCCAGCTCGGCCCGATTGTTGATGCCGAGCGCGCTCTCGAAGCTGGCTTCGGTGGCAACGACGTCGAGGCCTTTCGCGCCGGCGATCTCGACGATGTCGGTCAGATAATACTCGTCCTTGGCGTTCTTGTTTCCGACCCGGTCGAGCAGATCGAGCGCATGCTTGCCGGCCACCGCCATCATGCCGGCATTGCAAAAGCCGATCTTTTTCTCCTCGGCGCTGCAATCCTTCTCCTCGCGGATGGCGTTGAGCTTGCCGCCTGTTTCGATCAGCCGGCCATAGCCGGTCGGGTTGGGCGGACGGAACCCTATCACCACTACAGCGGCTCCTTCGGCCAGCTTTTGCCGCGCGTTCGCGAGCGCCTCGGCCTCGATCAGCGGCGTGTCGCCGAACATCACGAGAATATCGTCATAACCCTTTGATATCGCATCGCGCGCGGCCAGCACGGCATGCGCGGTGCCCAAGCGCTTCTCCTGCATGAAGGTCTCGGCGTGGGGCGCGAATTTCGCCGCCGCCTTGCGCATCTCATCGGCGCCATGGCCGATCACCAACGCCTGGTTTGCAGCACCGGCGGCTTCCGCCGCCTTCACCACATGCGCGACCATCGGAAGCCCGGCGATCTGGTGCAACACCTTCGGCAGCGCGCTCTTCATGCGCGTGCCTTCGCCGGCGGCGAGGATGACGGACAGGCAGGATCTCTGGCTCATGGAAGGACAACCGTATGAAAGGGATCAGGAATCGCAGAGTGGTAGCATCTCGCGCCATGCTGCACCAATGCGGTTAAATTCCGGTGAGACCATAGAGCAGCTGACTCTTAATCAGCGGGTCCACAGTTCAATCCTGTGCGCACCCACCAATTTTTCCAAAGGCTTGGTGGAAATTCGGGAATGAACCAAAAAATGGTGCAACCACATGGCAACCCGACGACTAGGAACTGCCAGTTACTTAGGGGGTGAGCAAGCTACGATCCGCACGAATGATGTGGCATAATTGGCTGTTGCCCGACTTTGGGGACATTGCATTCGATCCGTGTGGCACAAGATGTATCATCATATCCTGATCCCCACCGATGGCTCGGAAAGATCCGAGAATGCCGTTGCGCACGGCGTCGGCCTCGCCGCGGCCCTGAACGCACAAGTAACTATTCTTACGGTGGAAGCCCCGCTGCATTCGGTCGCATCCGACCCCACGCCAGTCGTCGAGATCCCTGGGGCGGCCGAATTCATTCATAAGTTCTTGCATGGAAAGGCGGAGGAGTACCTCGCTTCCGCCGCAGCCGTCGCGGCAGCCAGTCAGGTGTCCTTCGAGACTGTCCACATCAAGCATGAGCATTGCTTCGCAGCTATCATCGAAACGGCTGAAGCCAGGGGCTGCGATCTCATCGTCATGTCATCACATAGGCGAAGTGGGATATCGGCAGTGCTGCTTGGAAGCGTAACGCTCAAGGTGCTGACGCACAGCAACATCCCTGTGCTTGTTCACCGTTCGTAGAGTTGGTCGCGTGTTGCCGTGTGCCAACTCCCTGAGCACCTATCCCAGCCGTCCCAGCACCGGGAAATTCTCCAACAGCCAGTAGGATACGGTCTGCACCCCGCCGGTGAGAAAGAACACGCCGGCGACGACCAGCAGCGCGCCGATCGCCTTTTCGACACGGCCGAGATGGACGCGGAATTTGCCGAGGAAACGCATGAAGGCGCCGGAAAACAGCGCCGCGATCAGGAACGGGATGCCGAGGCCGAGCGAATAGGCGGCAAGTAGCAAGGCGCCCTCGCCCACCGTCTCGCGGCCGCCGGCCAAGGTCAGGATCGGCCCCAGCACCGGGCCGATGCAGGGCGTCCAGCCGAAGGCGAAGGCCAGCCCCATGACATAGGCGGCGACCATGCTGGCCGGCTTGCCCTGCGACTGGAAGCGCGCCTCGCGCGACAGGAGCGGAATGCGCAATATGCCGAGGAAGTTCAGCCCCATCAGGATGATGAGCACGCCGGCGGCCATCGCCAGCGGCTCCTGCCAGACGCGCAGCCAATGGCCGATGGTCGAGGCGCCGGCGCCGAGTGCCACGAAGACCGTGGAGAAGCCGAGAACGAAGGCGATCGAGGAATAGATGAGCGCGCCGCGTGCGCCGGCCTTGGCCGTAACACCGACATTGTCCCCGCGAAAGTCGTCGACCGACACGCCGGCCATGTAGCAGAGGTAGGGCGGCACCAGCGGCAGCACGCAAGGCGACAGGAACGAAATCGCCCCTGCTCCGACCGCGCTGACATAGCCGATGTCCAATGCCATCCCGAAACTCCAGATTCGCTGGCGCCGATATAGCGATGCAAAACTATGTTCGCCAATCACCATCGTGTGGCATTTGGCTACAGGTACGGCTCGGCCGGAGGAATTGTTACCGGCCCATCGTCAGATGACCAAGCCAGGGAAGAAACGCTCCTCGCCAAGCGTTCACAGAGCGAAGCCGCGATTTCTGCGCGCTTCTTCGGATACCCAGGGAGATTTCCATGAAAACGATCACTGTTGGCCTGGCCGCGCTTTTGCTCAGCACCGCTGCATCCTTCGCCGCCGAAGCCTGGAAGGAAGCCGAAGTCAACGGCACCAAGATCTACACCGATGCCAACGGCATGACGCTCTATACCTACGACAAGGACGAGAAGGGCAAGAGCAATTGCTACGATAAATGCGCCACCAACTGGCCGCCGCTGAAGGCCGAGGCCGGCGCCAAGGCGGACGACGAATGGACCATCGTCGACCGCACCGACGGCACCAAGATGTGGGCCTATGACGGCAAGCCGGTCTACACCTTCATCAAGGACAAGAAGGCCGGCGACACGACCGGCGACGGCGTCGGCGAAGTCTGGCACATCGTCAAGGCCGACTGATCTTCGAACCTCTATCCCCGCCGATCGGCGGGGCCCAACTGGCTGCCGGCTCCAAGCGACCCGGTGGCCAGTTTCGTTTTTCGGCAGCTCGAAGGACGGACCGGCCGCAGCTTCTGAGTCGTTTGTTCAAGACTTGACGCCCAAACCGGACGTCCCCGAATTCTGTGATTTTCTCCATACACTCTTAGAGTGTATTGCGTCCGACGTGCCGGCAATTTGGCCGCCTCCCCTTGACCGGATGCAAAAGCGCGGCCATGTGAGCGACAAATAGAACGAGATTTCGTCGCGCGCAGCGGAATCCTTCTGCCGCACCACAGCTGATATGAGAACTCATGGACGTCGTCGTCGTCGAATCGCCGGCCAAGGCAAAGACAATCAACAAATACCTCGGCAAGAACTATAAGGTTCTGGCCTCGTTCGGCCACGTCCGCGATCTGCCGGCCAAGGATGGCTCGGTGCGTCCGGACGAAGATTTCGCCATGTCCTGGGCGGTCGATACCGCGTCGGGCAAGCGCCTCGCCGACATCGCCAAGGCGGTCAAGGATGCCGATGGCCTGATCCTCGCCACCGATCCGGATCGCGAGGGCGAAGCCATTTCCTGGCATGTGCTGGAAGTGTTGAAGCAGAAGCGCGCGCTGAAGGACAAGCCGGTCAGCCGCGTCGTCTTCAACGCCATCACCAAATCGTCGGTGCTGGAAGCGATGGCCAATCCGCGCCAGATCGATGGGCCGCTGGTCGATGCCTATCTCGCCCGCCGTGCGCTCGACTATCTCGTCGGCTTCACACTGTCGCCGGTGCTGTGGCGCAAATTGCCGGGCGCTCGCTCGGCCGGCCGTGTCCAGTCGGTGGCGCTGCGTCTGGTCTGCGACCGCGAATCCGAAATCGAGCGCTTCATTCGCGAGGAATACTGGCAGATCGCCGCTCTGCTGGGCACGCCGCGCAACGAGAATTTCGAGGCGCGGCTGACCGCTTTCGAGCGCAAGAAGCTGCAGAAGCTCGATATCGCCAACAAGGCGCAGGCCGACGACATCAAGGGCATGCTCGAGGGCGCAACCTTCAAGGCGCTGTCGGTGGAAGCCAAGCCGACCCGGCGCAATCCCGGCCCGCCCTTCACCACCTCGACGCTGCAGCAGGCGGCATCCTCTGGCCTCGGCTTTTCGGCCACGCGCGCCATGCAGGTGGCACAGCGGCTTTATGAAGGCATGGAGATCGGCGGCGAGACCACCGGCCTGATCACCTATATGCGAACCGACGGCGTGCAGATGGCGCCCGAGGCGATCGATGCCGCACGTGACGCCATCGCCAAGGAATTCGGCCCCAAATATCTGCCGGAAAAGCCGCGTCAGTACACGACCAAGGCCAAGAACGCCCAGGAAGCGCACGAGGCGATCCGCCCGACCGATTTCATGCGCACCCCGGCTTCGGTCAGGCAGTATCTCGATTCCGATCAGCTGCGGCTTTACGAGCTGATCTGGAAGCGCGCCATCGCCAGCCAGATGCAGTCGGCCGAGATCGAGCGCACCACGGTCGAAATCGAGGCGGTCAACGGCGCGCGTACGGCGGAGCTTCGCGCCGTCGGTTCGGTCGTCCGCTTCGACGGCTTCATTGCCGCCTACACCGACCAGAAGGACGATGACGCGGAGGACGAGGAAAACCGCCGCCTGCCCGAGATTCGCGCCGGCGAGCAGCTTGCGCGCCAGGCCATCAACGCCACCCAGCACACCACCGAGCCGCCGCCGCGCTATTCCGAGGCGTCGCTGATCAAGAAGCTGGAAGAGCTCGGCATAGGCAGGCCGTCGACCTACACCGCGATCCTGAAGACGCTGGAAGACCGCGACTACGTCACCATCGACAAGCGCCGGCTGGTGCCGCAGGCCAAGGGCCGCCTGCTGTCGGCGTTCCTTGAAAGCTTCTTCGAGCGCTATGTCGAATATGACTTCACGGCCTCGCTGGAGGAAAAGCTCGACGAGATTTCCGACGGCAAGCTCGCCTGGAAGGACGTGCTGCGCGACTTCTGGAAGGATTTTTCCGGCGCGGTCGCTGACATCAAGGAACTGCGCGTCACCGACGTGCTCGACGCGCTGAACGAGGAACTGGCGCCGCTGGTGTTCCCCGCCCGCGAAGACGGTTCCAATCCGCGCATCTGCCCGAAATGCGGCACCGGCAATCTGTCGCTGAAGCTCGGCAAGTTCGGCGCCTTCGTCGGCTGCTCGAACTATCCGGAATGCTCGTTCACCCGCCAGCTCGGCGACGCCGCCAACCCGAATGGCGAGAATGGCGGCGGCGAGGACGGCACCAAGGTGCTGGGCAAGGACCCCTACACATCAGAGGAAATCACGCTGCGCTCAGGCCGCTTCGGCCCCTATATCCAGCGCGGCGACGGCAAGGAAGCCAAGCGCTCCAGCCTGCCCAAGGGCTGGACGCCGGATACAATCGACCATGAGAAGGCGCTCGCTTTGCTCTCTTTGCCGCGCGATGTCGGCAAGCATCCGGAGTCGGGCAAGATGATCTCGGCCGGGCTCGGCCGCTACGGTCCGTTCGTGCTGCATGACGGCACCTATGCCAATGTCGACAGCATCGAGGACGTGTTCTCGATCGGCCTCAACCGCGCCGTATCGGTGATTGCCGAGAAGCAGTTGAAAGGCAAAGGCGGCCGCAATGGCGGCACTGCCGCGGCACTCAAGGAACTGGGCGACCATCCCGATGGCGGCGGCAAGATCGTCGTGCGCGACGGCAAATACGGGCCTTATGTTAATTACGGCAAGGTCAATGCGACGTTGCCCAAGGGCAAGGATCCGCAGTCGGTGACCGTCGAGGATGCATTGGCGCTGATCGCCGAGAAGGAAGCCAAGGGCGGCGGCGGCAAGAAGCCATTCCGCAAGGCGGCAGCGGCCAAGGCGCCTGCAGCCAAGAAAATCACAGCCAAGAAGTCGGCGACCAAGAAGCCGGCGCCGAAGAAAAAGGGATAGCAGCGTGGCGCGCAGGATCACCGGTAGAAGCCACGGCGATCCGCGCACCGCCGACACCAGGGCTAAGGTCAAGGATGACTACCGGCCCTCGCGTGACGAAATCCTGCGCTACATTGCCGAAAATCCCGACCGCGCGGGAAAGCGCGACATCGCCAAGGCGTTCGCGCTGCGCGGCGACGACCGCATCTGGCTGAAGGACATTCTGCGCGACCTGCAGGACGAAGGCGTGCTGACCAAGGAGCGCAAGCGGCTGGCCCGTGTCGGCGCCCTGCCGCATGTCGCCATACTCGACATTTTTGGCCGCGACGGCGACGGCATCTTGCTGGCGCATCCAGCCGAGGCCGTGGGCCCGGGCGAACCGCCCGTCGTCTCGATCCGCGTCTCGCGCGGCGGCAACGGCCCGGCGCCAGGCATTGGTGACCGCGTGCTGGCCAAAACCTTCCCGACCGATGAGCCGACCGGCCCCGCCTATACCGGCCGCGTGATGAAGATTTTCGAGAAGCGGACCGATGCCGTGCTCGGCGTCTTCCGCATCCTTAAGGACGGCACTTTCCGCATCGAGCCGGTGGAACGGCGCCAACCCGAGCTGATCGTCGACAAGGAATTCCAGAACGGCGCCAGGAACGGCGACCTGGTCGAGGTCGAACCAGCGCGCGCGTCCCGCTACGGCCTGCCGCGCGCAAAAGTGCTGGCGGTGCTGGGCTCGCTGACCAGTGAAAAGGCGGTCTCGATGATCGCCATCCATGCCCATGACATTCCGCATATTTTCCCGGCCGACGTCATCGCCGAATCCGAAGCGGTCAAGCCGGCGACGCTTGCTCACCGCGAGGACTGGCGCGACCTGCCGCTGGTCACCATAGACCCAGCCGACGCCAAGGACCATGACGATGCGGTGTTCGCCACGCCGGACCTCGACGAGAAGAACCCGGGCGGCGTGATTGCCACCGTGGCGATCGCCGATGTGGCGGCCTATGTCCGCTATGGCACCGCACTCGACCGCGAGGCGCTGAAGCGCGGCAATTCGGTCTATTTCCCCGACCGCGTCGTGCCGATGCTGCCCGAGCGCATCTCCAACGACCTCTGTTCGCTGCGCGAAGGCCAGGACCGTCCGGCGCTGGCCGTGCGCATGACCTTCTCGGCCGATGGCCGCAAGCTGCGCCATACCTTCCACCGCGTCATGATGAAGTCGGCGGCCAAGCTCGCCTACCCGCAGGCGCAGGCGGCGATAGACGGCGTGACCGACGACAAGACCGGCCCGATCCTCGATACGGTGCTGAAGCCGCTGTGGGACGCCTACGCCATCCTCAAGCGCGGCCGTGACGGCCGCCAGCCGCTGGAGCTCGAGTTGCCGGAGCGCAAGATACTGCTCAAGCCGGACGGCACCGTCGACCGCGTCATCGTCCCGGAACGGCTCGACGCCCACAAGCTGATCGAAGAGTTCATGATCCAGGCCAATGTCGCCGCGGCTGAGACGCTGGAGGCGAAGAAGCAGGCGCTGGCCTACCGCGTGCATGACGCGCCATCACTGGCCAAGCAGGAATCGCTGCGCGAGTTCCTGCAGACGCTCGGCCTGTCGCTGGCGCGCGGCGCACAGATGCGGCCCGCCCAGTTCAACGGCATCCTCGAGCGCGTGCGTGGCGCCGACAATGAAGGGCTGGTCAACGAAGTGGTGCTGCGCTCGCAGAGCCAGGCCGAATACTCGCCCAAGAACATCGGCCATTTCGGCCTCAACCTGAGGCGCTACGCGCACTTCACCTCGCCGATCCGCCGCTATGCCGATCTGATCGTGCATCGTGGACTGATTGCCGCACTCGGGCTTGGCCCGGGCGGCTTGACGCAGGATGAGGAGGCGCGGCTGGAAGACGTGGCGGTGCTGATCTCCGGTACCGAGCGTCGCGCCATGGCGGCGGAGCGCGACACGGTCGACCGGCTGATCGCTGCCTATCTCGCCGAGCGCATCGATGACTGCTTCGACGCGCGCATCTCCGGCGTCACGAAGGCAGGACTATTTGTCCAATTGCCGCAGTTTGGCGCGGATGGTTTCATCCCGGTGTCAAGTCTGAACGGCGATTACTATATATACGACGAAACCGCGCGATCGCTGTTCGGAGAACGCACCGGCAAGGGTTATCAGCTTGCCGACCGCGTCGAGGTTCGCCTGATCGAGGTGGCGCCGATGGCTGGCGCGATGCGGTTCGAAATGCTGACCGACCCGAAGCCCCTGCCCGGCTCCAAGAGGTCGTTTCACAAGGCAAAAGGCCGCGCCCGCGCGTCGCAATCGCGCCCGGGGTCGCGCGGCAGGAGGCGGTAAATGCCGAAAGAATTAGGGATGGCAAGCGAGCTGGGGATCCAGGAACAGGTTTTCGGCGGTGAACATCATTCGGGCCGGGTCGCCCGCCCGCTATGGGCGGCGATGAAGCGTGGCGCGCTTGGCCGCTGCCCGCATTGCGGCGAAGGCAAACTGTTTGCCGGCTTCACCAAGAGCGTCGACAAATGCAATGTCTGCGGCGAGGAGCTTTACCATCACCGCGCCGACGACCTGCCCGCCTATCTCGTCATCGTCATTGTCGGCCACATCGTTCTCGGCGCCTTTATGGCTGTCGAGGCGACCTCGACGCTCTCCATGTGGCAGCACATCGCCATCTGGGTACCGCTGACCATCGCGCTGTCGGTCGCTCTGCTGCAACCGATCAAGGGCGCCGTCATCGGACTGCAATGGGCGCTCTATATGCACGGCTTCGGCGGCGAAAAGGACGCGACAGAGCCACGTCCCGGAACCTGACAAGCATCGGGCAATGTCGCCTGGCGCAACATGCCGACCGTGAAAGGCTACTTTCGTTTGCCAAAAGTTTCCGCTAGGTCCTGCGCATGGAAGGTATGACCAAGGCGGAAGTCGACAGGATGGAGCGGGGCACAATCGCCCATAGCGGCCAGCCGATGCGTCCCCGCGACGCCGCGACCCTGATCCTGCTGGAACGCCAGGGCGACGATGTGCTGGTGCTGATGGGCCGGCGCCATGCCGGCCACGCTTTCATGCCCGGCAAATTCGTCTTTCCCGGCGGCCGCACCGATCCGGCCGACAGCCGCATTGCCGTTGCCACAGCGCTTCATCCCGAGGAAGAAGCCAAGCTCACCGCCAGCGTAGGCCGCATCAGCCGGTCGCGGGCCCGCGCCATCGCGCTCTCGGCCATCCGCGAGACCTATGAGGAAGCCGGCCTGCTCATCGGCCGCAAGGCCGCTTTCGCAACGGACAAACGCGACTGGCAGGGCTTTGTCGACCACGGCGTCCAGCCTTCGTTGGCGCCGCTTCGCTTCGTCGCCCGCGCCATCACCCCGCCCAATCGCGTGCGTCGTTTCGACACAAGGTTCTTCAGCGCCTGGCGCAGCGACGTCGCCCTCGAGCTGCCGGGTGGCGGTCCGACCAATGAGCTGGAAGAACTGGTCTGGTTGCCGCTTGCCAAGGCGAGAGAGGCCGATATCCCCGACATCACCCGGACGATCCTGCAGGAGCTGGAAAAGCGGCTTGCCGACGATCCGCTGCTGCGCCCCGGTGGCTCCGCGCCGTTCTACCGGCTTGTCCGCAACCGCTTCGTTCGCGAAATTCTTTAGCCCCCGAAATTTACTAGCATCGAGTAATTAGGCATCCCATGACGGTCGATACCCAGCAAGAGGGCGACGAACGCGTACACTGGCTACCGATGGTGGCTGCGATCTCGTCCATCAGCGTCGTCGGCATCGCCATCGGCCTCGGCATGCCGCTGCTCAGCGTCATTCTGGAGACGCGCGGCCATTCGGCTTCGATGATCGGCCTCAACACGGCGGTCGCCGGTCTCGCCTCGATCGCCGGCGCCCCGCTCGCCACGCCGCTGGCGATGCGCTTCGGCGTCGCCTGGACGATGGTTGGCATGATCGTCGCCGGCGCTCTCGCCTTTGTCGGTTTCCATTTCGCCCCGGACTTCTGGATGTGGTTCCCGCTGCGCATCGTCCTGCACATCGCGCTCACGGTGCTGTTCATCCTGTCGGAATTCTGGATCAGCACATCGGCGCCGCCCCGTCGGCGTGGCCTGGTGCTCGGCATCTACGCCACCGTGCTGTCGCTCGGCTTTGCCGCTGGGCCGTGGATCTTCGCTCATATCGGCAGCACCGGCTTCAGGCCGTTCGGGGTCATCATCGTCCTAGTGGCACTGGCCGCGATACCGGTGCTGGCCGCGCGCAACGAAAGCCCCACCATTGTGGTCGACGGCGAGACCAGCCACTTCCTGCGCTACATCTGGCTGGTACCCACGGCGACTGCCGCCGTGCTCGTGTTCGGCGCCGTCGAGACCGGCGGCTTTGCGCTGTTCCCGGTCTATGGCAACCGCATCGGCTATTCCGAAGCGGATGCAGCCCTTCTCCTCACCATGATCGGTCTCGGCAACGTGTTGCTGCAGATTCCGATCGGCATGATCAGCGACCGCGTCAGCGACCGCCGCTATCTGCTTTTGGCTTGCGCCGCGGTCGGGCTTGCCGGCACCGTCTTCATGCCGTTCTTCGCTCAGAATTGGCACCTGATGGCGGCGCTTCTGTTCGTCTGGGGCGGTGTGGTGGCCGCCATGTACACGATCGGCCTTGCCCATCTCGGCTCCCAGCTTTCCGGCCATGAACTGGCCTCGGCCAACGCCGCCTTCGTGCTCTGCTACGGTGTCGGCATGGTGCTCGGCCCGCAAGCCATCGGCATCGGCATGGATGCGTTCGGCCCATCCGGATTTGGCTGGTCGCTCGGCCTGTTCTTCGGTGCTTACATCGCCCTGGTCAGCGTCAGGCTGATCCGCAAGCTCCTGTTGTAGCCCGCTGCGGCAAGCCCTTTCCCACAACGCAAAGACATGGCTGCTGACAGCACCGTGTCAGGAGGCCTCAGCTAAAAGGGTGTCCCAAAACACCCGAGTTTGAGGATACTGCGATGATCGACAGCGGCTTTGAAACCACATCGTTACGCATGACGCTCCTGCTGCTTGTCAGCTTCCAGGCCCCGGCAGCCGATGTCGACCGCATCATGGACGCCGTGGTCGCGATCGCCCCGCTCGCCATGGGCAAATACGATCGTAACGCCTATCAAACAGCCCACGGCATCGAACGCTACAGGCCACTTGAAGGTGCTGCCGCCGGCGCCGAAACCGAATTGCGCCGCCGCCCCGGCACGGTCGAGGTGTCGTTCGAACTGCCCGATGACCAGATGCTCGCCGCCCGCGTCGTCGAGGCGATTTTCCAGGCGCATTCCTATCAGGAGCCGGTGATCCGCATCCAGCCGATCCTCGCCAGCCGCTCCAAGGGCCTGGACGACCGCGCCAATCCGAATCGCTGGTGGAACACCACCGGCGACTGGAAGAAAGCGGCAGCGCCGATACCGCAAAGCGCGTGATTTCAAGCCAAAGGGCGGCTTGCCTGGGACACAGCTGGTGCGCCGGGCTGTCGATAGCTAATCAAGTTGTCCGGTTTGGTAGCACATCATTTGTCCGCTTCTGTTTTGCGTCGAAGCGGTTCACGCGGCTTGCCTGATGGGGCAAGTTTCCTCGATTGCGGCGCCATCAGGCCTGTATCGCGCAATGCGGCGCG
>NZ_JBWLUX010000063.1:0-13127 GCF_057784315.1 Mesorhizobium sp. CNPSo 4684
CTCAAGCACTGGCTGCGCAAGGCTGCCAAGCGGACGGTCGAGACCGTCTGTGACGCCATCGGCCAAATCCTCAAAATTGTCTCTTCAAACGAATGCCAAAATTACTTCATCGAGGCCGGATATGCCCAACCTAAATTCATCCCGCTCTAGGATGACGAAGTCGTGGAGGCCCGCGACAAATTGTCGAGTCGCAGCAAGATATGCCGCCGCCTAAGCCCCCTTCGCCATTTCCCGCAGCCGAAACTTCTGGATCTTCCCCGTCGACGTCTTCGGGATCTCCGCAAAAATCACCGCCTTCGGCACCTTGAAGCGGGCGAGCAAGGCGCGGCAGTGCTCGATGATCTCGGCCTCGCTCGCCGCTTTGCCGGGCTTCAGCTCGACATAGGCGACCGGAACCTCGCCCCATTTGTCGTCGGCCCTGGCAACGACACCGCAGGACGCTACGGACGGGTGCTTGTAGAGCGCATCCTCGACCTCGATCGACGAAATATTCTCGCCGCCGGAGATGATGATGTCCTTGGAGCGGTCCTTGAGCTGGATGTAGCCGTCAGGGTGCATGACACCGAGGTCGCCGGAATGGAACCAGCCGCCGGCAAAGGCCTCGTCGGTTGCCTTCCTGTTTTTCAGATAGCCCTTCATGACGATGTTGCCGCGGAACATGACCTCGCCGATGGTCTCGCCGTCGGCCGGTGTCTCCTGCATTGTTTCCGGGTCCATGACCGTCAGGCCTTCGAGTGCGGCATAGCGCACGCCTTGCCTGGCCTTCTTCTGCGCCTTCGCTCCCTTGTCGAGATCGTCCCACGCGCCATGCCATTCGTTGACGACCGCCGGGCCATAGGTCTCGGTCAGGCCATAGAGATGGGTGACGGCAAAGCCGGCATCGGCCATGCCCGACAGCACCGCTTCCGGCGGTGGTGCGGCCGCGGTGTTGAAGGTGACGGTCTGCGGGAAGTGGCGTTTGTCCTCATCCCTGGCGTTGATCAACACCGACATGACGACCGGCGCGCCACAAAGGTGGGTGACGCCGTGATCGGCGATGGCATCGTAGATCGGCTTCGGCCGCACCCAGCGCAGGCAGACATGGGTGCCGGCCTGGACGGCGAGCGTCCACGGAAAACACCAGCCATTGCAGTGGAACATCGGCAGCGTCCAGAGATAGACGGCGTGCTTGGCCATGCCGGCATGGATTGTGTTGGTGTAGGCCATCAGGGCGGCGCCGCGATGATGATAGACGACGCCCTTCGGATTGCCGGTCGTGCCTGAGGTGTAGTTGAGCGAGATGGCGTCCCATTCGTCGTCGGGCATCGACCAGGCATAGTTCTCGTCGCCGCCGGCGACGAAATCCTCATAGTCGATCGAGCCGATGCGCTCGCCCTTCGGATAGGGTGCGTCGGCGGCATAGTCGGGATCATCATAGTCGATGACCAGCGGCTTGACCTTTGCCAGCGCCAGCGCCTGTTTGACGACGGCGGCAAATTCGCGGTCGACGATCAGCACCTTGGTCTCGGCATGGTCGATCTGGAAGGCGATGACGGCGGCGTCGAGGCGGGTGTTGAGCGAATGCAGCACCGCCTTGGTCATCGGCACGCCGAAATGCGCCTCCAGCATTGGCGGCGTGTTGGACAGCATGACGGTTACTGTATCGCCCTTGCCGATGCCGCGCTTCGACAGCGCCGAGGCGAGCTTCAGCGAGCGTCGCCAGAAGTCGCGATAGGTGATGCGCTGGCTGCCATGGATGATGGCGACATGGTCGGGATAGGTCCTTGCCGCCCGCTCCAGATAGGTGAGCGGCGTCAGCGGCTGGTGGTTGGCGGCGTTCTTGCCGAGATCCTGATCGTAGGGATTGCCCATCCCGTCCTCCCCGAATGTTCTTTTGAGAACTTCTAACCACAGGTTCCCGCCACGTCACCATCGGCGATTCCCGACCGGGCACATTTGGCGCAATGATTATCCAGATTCGACGGGCAAGAAGGCATCGTGTACCCATGTCAGTTTGACTTTTGTCGAGAGCCGTGAATAATGTCAGCCGAGGAGACGGCATGGCGATCCGACCGGCAGAACAGCTAATCCACAAGGCCGCCTGGCTCTATTATGCCCATGGCCTGCGCCAGGACCAGGTCGCAAGCCAGCTTAACATTTCCCGCGCCTCGGTCGCCATGTATCTGCGCAAGGCGCGCGAGACCGGCATCGTCAACATCTCGACCTCGACGCAGCTGTTCACCGACGATGTGCTGGCGCGCCAGCTCGAGGACGCACTCAAGCTCGATGCGGTCTGGATCGCACCAGAGAACGACTATGTCCTCGATCCATCGACCGACATTGCAGTGCTGGCGGCGAGCGTCTTTCTCGAACTGGTCAAGAAGGGCGACCGCATCGGCGTCGCCTGGGGCCGCACCGTCTACACCATCGCCGACGTCATGTCCTATGCCGATCTGCAGGACGTCACTGTGGTGCAGCTCTGCGGCAATCTCGGCGCGCCCTATTCCTACCGTCCCGACCAGTGCACGATGGAGATCGCCCGCCGACTCAACGCCAAGGGCCTGAATTTCTACGCGCCGCTGGTGCTGACGACGGAATTGCTGGCGCATGGGCTGCGCGCCGAGCCGGTGATCCGCGAGCAATTGGCCGATATCGGCAATTGCGATCTCGCGCTCTATTCGGTCGGCACCGTCGACGCCGACAGCCATGTCGTCAAATGCGGCGCGCTAAGCCCCGGCGAGATGGGGGTGTTGCGCGAGGCGGGTGCCGCCGGCGTCATCGCCGGCCAGATCATCGACGCCGGCGGCAAGGCGCTCGATTGCAGCTATAACCGCCGCGTCATCTCAGCCTCGCTGTCGTCGCTGCGCCAAATCGAAAAGCGCCTGATGGTGGTGCAGGAGGACAGCAAGTTCGAACCGCTGTTGGCCGCACTCGCCGGCGGGCTCTGCACGCATCTGGTGGTCGGCGCGCGCATGGCGCAGCGGCTGCTCGACCATGCTGGAGCCAGTGCGGGGGCAAAAAAGGCTTCCTGACAAACGAAATCCTGCAGCCGGCGCATTGTCATCAAGGCGTCGTGGCATTCCTGTTCACAGCAACATCAAAGACAGCAAAGCGGACATAGCGACATGAAGAACCTTTGGAATGATGGCGAGGCGGAAAAGCTCGTTGCCGACTATGCGAAAAAGGGCGTTGCCCGCGACCTCGCGCTGCGCGTCTACACCACCCGGCTGCTCGGCGGCGAGCCGCGGCTCGTGCTGCATGGTGGCGGCAACACCTCCTGCAAGACCAAGGCGACCGACCTCGTCGGCGACGAGTGGGATGTGCTGTGCGTCAAGGGCAGCGGCTGGGACATGGGCGTCATCGAGCCGCAAGGACTGCCGGCGGTGAAGATGGGCGCGCTCTTGAAAGCGCGTGCGCTGGACAGCCTGTCCGACGAGGACATGGTGGCGCTGCAGCGGGCAAACCTGATCGATCCCGCCTCGCCCAACCCTTCGGTCGAGACGCTGCTGCACGCCTTCCTGCCACACAAATTCGTCGACCACACCCATTCGACCGCGATCCTGGCCATCGTCGACCAGGAAGACAGCAAGGCGCTGATCAAGACGGTGTTCGGCGACAGAATGGGCTACGTGCCCTACATCAAGCCGGGCTTCGACCTCGCCAAGGTGGCGGCCGACGTTTACGACGCTGACCCCAGTGTCGAAGGCCTGATCCTCGACAAGCACGGCATCTTCACCTTCGGCGACGACGCGAAGCAGGCCTATGACCGGATGATCCGCTATGTGAACGTGGCGGAAGACTACGTCACCAAGCACGGCAAGCCGAAGCCAGCGAAAGCCGCACTGCCGGCCAAGCTCGCAACGCCGGCTGCCATCGCACCGACGCTGCGTGGCGCCGTGGCGGTGTCGCGTGGCGAAGGCCGCTTCGATCGCATGATCAGCGATTTCCGCACCTCGGACGCGATCGTCGATTTCATCAACTCGGCCGGCATTGCAGACTACGCCGCGCGCGGTGTGTCGACCCCCGATCTGTCGATCCGCATCAAGACCGGGCCGATGGCGGTGCCGGCGCCGGACGCCGACAAGGCCGGCGACTACAAGGCCGTCATCAAGAGCCATGTCGACGCCTTCGCCAAGGAGTATCGCGCCTATTTCGAAACCAATGACGCGCTGGACGATGTCAAGCGCACCATGCTCGACCCGATGCCGCGGCTGACGCTGGTGCCGGGCCTCGGCATGTTCGGCCATGGCCGCACGCTGAAGGATGCGAAGATCGCGTCCGATGTCGGCGAGATGTGGATCGAGGCGGTGCGCGGCGCCGAGGCCGTAGGCAGCTTCCATCCGCTGTCCAAGGCCGACCTGTTCCCGCTCGAATACTGGTCGCTGGAGCAAGCCAAGCTTGCCTCGAACAAGCCGAAGCCGCTGACCGGCCAGGTGGTGCTGATCACCGGCGGCGCCGGCGCGATTGGCGCAGCGACGGCCAAGCTTTTCGCCGCCAACGGCGCACATGCGGTCGTCGTCGATCTCGACGCGGCAAAGGCTGCAGAAGCTGCCAAGGCGGCCGGCAACAATTCGATCGGCGTCGGCGCCGACATCACCAACCCAGCCGAGATGCGCGCGGCCTTCGACAAGGCGGTCGCCGTCTATGGCGGCATCGACATTCTGGTCTCCAACGCCGGCGCCGCCTGGGAAGGCCGCATCGGTGAACTCGACGATGCCCTGCTGCGCAAGAGCTTTGAGCTCAACTTCTTCGCCCACCAGTCGGCGGCGCAAAACGCCGTGCGCATCATGCTGGAACAGGGCACCGGCGGTGTGCTGCTGTTCAACACCTCCAAGCAGGCGGTCAATCCCGGCCCGAAATTCGGTGCCTATGGCGTGCCGAAGGCGGCGACGCTGTTCCTGTCCAGGCAGTATGCGCTGGATTACGGCGCGCACGGCATCCGCTCGAACGCCGTCAATGCCGACCGCATCCGCTCCGGCCTGTTGACCGACGCCATGATCGCCAGCCGCTCCGGCGCGCGCGGCGTGTCGGAGAAGGAATACATGTCCGGCAATCTACTGGGACAGGAAGTGACGGCCGACGACGTGGCGCAAGCCTTCCTTCATCACGCGCTGGCCGAGCGCACCACCGCCGATGTGACGACGGTGGACGGCGGCAACATCGCGGCGGCTCTGCGTTGAATATGAACTGGAGCGGTTCATCGTTTCACCAAACGGCGAACCGCTCCACCTTCCGGTCTTGACGGACGCGGAAAACCGCTTTCGCACATCGTGTTGAAAAACTGCTTGAGCCGGTCAAAATCCCACTCCAATCCTTTGCTTATTGCTTAGCCAGTTTAAGGGGCATCTCGTGTTTCGGATGCGAGCTCCAATCCTGGCCCTTGGTGGAGTTATAGATGGCAGCGAAAAGACTTCGTATCGGCGTGCTCTTCGGCGGACGCTCCGCCGAACATGAGGTTTCGCTGCTATCGGCAACCAATGTCATGCGTTCGCTGGAGCCGGCGAAATACGACGCCGTTCCCATCTTCGTCACCCGCGAAGGCCAATGGCTGCTAAGCCAATTCAAGGACGGCGCGCTGGCGACGCCGTCTGACGGCACGCAGCTCTGCCTGGTGCCCGGAGGACAAGGACGGATGCTGGCGATCCCCGCCAAGGACGCACCGCACGACCTGCCTGATATCGATATCCTGTTTCCCGTCCTGCACGGACTGCATGGCGAGGACGGCGCCGTGCAGGGGCTGGCCGAGGTGGCGCGCGTGCCGCTCGCCGGCTGCGGCATCCTCGGCTCGGCCGCCGCGCTCGACAAGGATGTCGCCAAGCGACTGCTGAAGGCGGCCGGCGTGCCTGTCGCGCGCTCGGTGACGATCGAGGAGGGTGCAGTCCCTCCGCTCATGGCGCTTGAAGACCAACTCGGGCTGCCACTGTTCATCAAGCCGGCACGGCAGGGCTCGTCTGTCGGCGTCGCCAAGGTCAACGGCAGTCAGGAATTCGAGCGGGCGCTGGCAGATGCCTTCCAACATGATCGCAAGCTGCTGGCGGAGGAATTCATTCGCGGCCGAGAGATTGAATTCAGCGTTCTGGAGAGCCCTGACGGCGAGCTCTTCGTCTCCCGTCCGGGCGAGATCGTGCCGGCGGAAAGCCACGGCTTCTACAACTACAATGCCAAATACGTCGACGAGAATGGCGCGGCATTGATGGTGCCGGCGCAGCTGCCGCCGGAGGTCGAGGCCGCCATGCGCGACATGGCGGCAAAGGCGTTCAGGGCCGTCGGCTGCGACGCGATGGCGCGCGTCGACTTTTTCCTGATGCCGGACATGACGTTCGTGATCAACGAACTCAACACCATCCCCGGCTTCACCGACATCAGCATGTACGCCAAGGCGATGGCGGCAAGCGGCGTCAGCTATGCCGAAGTCATCTGCCGGCTGGTGGCGCACGGACTGGCACGCGCCAAGCGGACATGATGAAGGTATAAGCACCCTCGCCAACTCGATAGCGCGGCCACGAACGCGCGCTAATCTCTCAAACGTCGGCGCTGCCCCTCACCTGCCTGCCGGCATCCTCTCCCCGTAGAGTGACGGGGAGAGGGGCGCTGTCATCGCGGGTTTCGCCAATCACCGGCGTTGCAAGAAAGGCGCCGGCGTCGCGGCCAGTTCCCTTCTCCCCGTCACTATACGGGGAGAAGGTGCCGGCACGCCGATGAGGGGCGGCGCCGACTTCGATAGTCAACAGCCTTGCTTTGCGATCCGAAAGCTTTCGCTGACCCGAACGTTACTTCGCGTTCGGGTTGGGCATCCAGGCCGGCATGGCGACATCGGCATGGGCGAATTGCGGCAGCTTGGCCGACAGGTCTTCCATGTTCTTGATGTCCTTGTCGATCAAGTCTTTCTGGGTGATCAGCGTCGGCGGCACGATGACGTTGTGGCCGGGGTCCTCACCGGCGAGCAGCTGTGCCAGAGCACGCACCGAGACCTGGCCGACGACGGCCGGGTTGGTGGCGGCGGTGGCGGCCCAGGCGCTGTCGGTTTCGCGCATCGCTGATATGTCCGAGGTCGAGATGTCGGCCGAATAGATCTTGATATTCTTGTTCAACCCCGCCTCGTCGACGGCGATCTTCACACCCTTGGCGAATTCGTCATAAGGCGCGAACATCACATTGATATCGGGATGCGCCTGCAATACCGAGCGCGCCTGGTTGGCGACCGAGTTGGCGATCGGATTGTCGAGCGTGCCGAACATCGCGACTTCCTTGATGCCGGCATACTTCTTCTTGACGTCGACCCAGGTCTCGTTGCGGCGGTCGAGCGGGGCGATGCCGGCGACATAGACGTAGCCGGCGTTCCAGCTCTCGCTATTGTCCTTGACCGCCTGTTCGAGCGCGAGCCTCGCAAGGTCCTTGTCGGACTGTTCGACTTGCGGGATTTTCGGGTTTTCGACATTGACGTCGAAGGCGACAACTTTGATGCCGGCATCGACCGCGCGCTGGGCGGCGTCCTTCATCGATTCCGTCAGGCCGTGCTGGATGATGATGCCCTGCACGCCAAGCGCGATGGCCTGGTCGACCATGTCGGACTGAAGGGCGGCATCCTGGCGGCTGTCGAGCACGCGCAAATCGATGCCGAGCGCCTTCGACTGCGCCTCGACGCCCGAGAGATAGGCCTGGAAGAAATCGCCGGTCGAGAGATAGCGCACCAGCGCGATCTTGACGCCCGGCTTGTCGAACGGCGCCGGCTTGTCGGCGGCAAACGCCGGGACCTGCATCAGCATTGTTGCACCGGCGAGCCCGAGTGCGGCCTTCCCCAGAAGTCTTCTTGTGATGTTCACTTTGTTTCCTCCACTTGTTGAACCCAAAACTGTTCCGGCAGCCGTTCTATCTCCTGCCCCGGCCGGAAAGGGCGAAGGTGAAGACAAGGGCGACGACGAGAACCACGCCCTTGACGAAATCCTGCGTGTAGTAAGGCGCGTTCATCATCGTCAGGCCTTGCAGCAAGATGCCGACGAACAGCGCGCCGACGGCGGTGCCGAAGGCGTTCGGCTTGGCGGCGCCGAGCACCGCGTAGCCGATCAGCGCCGCGGCAACCGCATCGAGCAGCAGATTATTACCCGAGGCTATGTCGCCGCGTCCAAGCCGTGCGGCGAGCAAAATACCGCCGATCGAGGCAAAAACTCCTGAAATGACGTAGGCCCAGATTTTGTATGCCTTGACAGGCGCGCCGGCGAGTTCGGCGGCGCGTTCATTGGAGCCGACGGCATACATCATGCGGCCGAAACGCGTGTATTCGAGGAAGAACCAGATCAGCACGGCAAGCACGATGAGCACGACCACCGATACCGGAATGAGGTTCGGAATGAAGAAGTCGAAGCGGTGGCGGCCAAGCGCCAGGAAGGCGTCGGCGAATTTGCCGTTGGCGACGGAGCCGTCAGGCATGGTCATGCCGGTGGCAATGGAGCGGCCTTCGGTCGGGATGCGCTGCAGGCCGACGAGCAGGAACATCATGCCGAGCGTCGCCAGGAGATCGGGCACGCGCATATAGACGATCAGCCAGCCATTGATCAGGCCGACAATGGCGCCAATGAGCAGACAGACGACGACGGCGACAACGACGTTCTGCTCCAGCACGACCATGACATAGGCCGCCGCCATCATGGCCGATGTGGCGACCGACCCGATCGACAGGTCGAAGCCGCCGACAACCAGCGTGGCGGTGACGCCGAGCGCCAGCACGCCGGTGATGGCGACCGACTGGAAGATGAAGACGGCACTTTGCGGCGAGACGAAACCGTCGGCGGCGATGGCGAAATACGCGATCAACCCGAACAAAAGAACAATGAAACCATAGCGGATGGCGTAGTCGCGCAACGTCATTCAGCGCCCGCCGTCTTTACCCAACTCAAACCCATGCGCTCCATTCCAATTCCCATAGTTCTTTGCTCAGGCCGCGCTGTGCAGCGGCCCGCCCGCGACCTCGGCCAGCAGGCGATCGAGATCGACATCGGCGTTGCGGTGTTCACCGACGATAGTCTGCTCCGACATCACCAGGATACGGTCGGCGGTCTCCAACGCCTCGTCGAGCTCGGTGACAAACAACAGCGTGGCGCGGCCATTGGCGCTTGCCCGCAGCTTGGCAGCAATGTCGCGCCTGGCCGAGATATCGACACCCTGGAACGGCTCGTCGAGGATGAACAGTCTCGCGTCCTGCGCCATCCAGCGCGCCACCATCACCTTCTGCTGGTTGCCGCCCGACAGCGTGGTCATTTCATCCTTCTCGGAACGGCAGACGATGCCGAGGTCCTCGATCTGGCGGCGGGCCGTGGCACGCTCGAGGCCGCGCTTGAGAACGGCAAAGCGCGACATGCGCTTATGGAAGGGAAGGCTGATGTTTTCCTGGATATTGAAGCCACCGACAATGCCGTTTTCGCCGCGGTCCTTGGCGACCAGGAACACGCCCGCCGCGATGGCCTCGCCTGTCGACACCGGCGCGTAGGGCTTGCCGTTCAAATTCATAGTGCCGGCGAGCGGCTTGCGCAGGCCGAACAGCGTCTCGGCCAGTGCGGTCTTGCCGACGCCGACGAGGCCGGTGACGGCAACGACCTCGCCATCGCCAAGCGTCAGCGAGATCGGCCGGGCGCTCGGCGCGATGCGCAGACCCTCGATGGTCAGGATCGGTTTGGCCGAATTCCTCGCTTCGATCCGGTCGAGATGGATCTTGCGGCCGAGCATGGCGTTGACCGCGCCTTCATAGTCGAGCGGCTTGGTATCGAAGACGCCGGAGACGACGCCATCGCGCATCGAGACGATGCGGTCGGCCAGCCGCCTGATATCCGACATGCGGTGCGAGATGTAGAGGATGGCGACGCCCTGCTCGCGCAGCCGATCGAGCAGCGAAAACAGCCTGTCGGCCTCGGCGCTGGACAGCGACGAGGTCGGCTCGTCGAGGGTCAGCACTTTCGGCTGGTGCGCCATGGCGCGCGCGATCGCCACCATTTGGCGGTCGGCCAGCGACAGAGCGCTGACGCGGGCCTTGAGATCGATGGCGAGTCCCATGCGGTCGGCGACCGCCCTCGCCTCCCGGCGCACGCGGCCAGGGTTGAACAGCAGCGGCGCGCCTTTGCCACTCAACCGGTCGAGCGTCAGATTGGTGGCGACATCGAGATCGGCAACAACGCCGTCATTGATATTCTGGTGCACGGTGACGACACCGGCGCGGATCGCCTCGGCCGGCGTGTTCGGCGCGAAGCTATCGCCGGCAAGTTGCATGGTGCCGCCGGCATGGTCGTAGACGCCGCTGATGATTTTGACGAGGGTGGATTTGCCGGCGCCGTTGGCACCCATCAGCACGGTGATCTCACCGGCATGCAATTCGAGCGAGACGCCGCCAAGCACCTCGATATGGCCGAAGGACTTCCTCAGCCCGTCCACGCGGAACACGGCATCATTGCCCATTCGTTCCTCCCTGACGATGACGCTATGGGCTACGTCGTCAATTGTCAACTCGATTGACAATTGCCAGACAGCTTCCTAGCTTGGCCCCGCTGCCATCGCTCCACTATGATCGGAGCGACCAAGCGAGAGGGTGAGGAATGACTGGGAAATTGCCGTTCGAAGCACTGTCGGTGGAGACGCTTGCAACGCGCCTCGGCGCGAATGAAGCGCTGTGCGCCAGGATTGGCAAAGGCCCCTGGAAGGTGCGCGAGGTCGGCGACGGCAACCTGAACCTCGTCTTCATCGTCGAGGGCGCCTCGGGCGCGGCCGTGGTCAAGCAGGCCCTGCCCTATGTCCGCCTGGTCGGCGACAGCTGGCCGCTGCCCTTAAAACGCTCCTTCTTCGAATATCACGCCCTGATCCGCCAGGAGGCGCGCGCGCCGGGTTCGGTTCCGGCGATCTACCATTTCGATGAGGCCCAGGCGCTGATCATCATGGAATATCTGGCGCCGCCGCACATCATCCTGCGCCGCGCCCTGATCGACGGCCGCCAGCTGCCGAACATCGCCCGCGACATCGGCCTGTTTATGGCCCGCACCTTGTTCCGCGGCTCGGATCTTTCGATGCCGACCAAGGACCGCAAGGCCGATCTGGCGCTGTTTGCCGACAATGTCGAGCTCTGCGGCATAACCGAGGACCTGGTGTTTTCCGACCCCTATTTCAACGCCAAGCTGAACCGGCACACCTCGCCGCAACTCGACGGTCTGGTCGCCGAACTGCGCGCCGACCGCGACCTTAAGGTCGAGGCGCAGCGGCTGAAGCATATCTTCGCCGCCAATGCCGAAACGCTGCTGCATGGCGATCTGCATTCGGGCTCGATCATGGTCACCGACACCGAGACAAGGATGATCGATCCGGAGTTCGCCTTCTACGGTCCGATGGCTTTTGACGTCGGCATGCTGCTCGCCAATTTCTGGATGTCCTTCTTCTCGCAACGCGGCCATGAAGAGAAGGGCAAGCGCGACGCCATGCGCACTTATCTGCTCGGAGTTACCAATGAGACATGGGCGGTGTTCCGTGCCGAGTTCTCAGCTCTGTGGCGCACCGAGCGCACCGGCATGCTCTACCAGAAAAGCCTGTTCGAGGATCAAGGCGACATCCTTGCCTCGGAGCAGGCGCTCGACCACGTGCTGCACCAGATCTGGACCGACCTGCTCGGCTTTGCCGGCATCGAGGTGCACCGGCGCATTCTCGGCCTCGCCCACAATGCCGATTTCGAAACCATTGCCGATGAGGATCTGCGCGCCAGTTGTGAGGCCAAGGCGTTGAAATTCGGACGGCACATCGCCGTCAACCGGCGCCAGATCCTAGGCATGGACGAGGTCAACACTCTGGCCACGTTGATCGAACGGGAGAGCAGGATTTGAACGTCGGCGAGCGCCACTATCGCACCATCTGGCTGAGCGACGACAAACGTTCGGTCGAGATCATCGACCAGCGCTGGCTGCCGCATGAGTTCCGGGTGGAAAGGATCGGCAGCGTTGCCGGCATCGCCACCGCGATCTGCGACATGTGGGTGCGCGGCGCGCCGCTGATCGGTGTTACCGCCGCCTATGGCGTCGCCATCCAGATGGCGGACGATCCGTCGGATGCAGCCCTCGGCGCGGTGTGGGAGACGCTGCACAAGACGAGGCCGACAGCGATCAATTTGCGCTGGGCGCTGGACGAGATGCGGCGCTCCTTGAAGCCGATCGCGCCCGAACAGCGTGCCGAGGCAGCCTACCGGCGCGCCGCCGAGATCGCCGACGAGGATGTGGGCTTAAACCGCGCCATCGGCGAGAACGGCCTGAAGATCATCAAGGAGATCGCGGCGCGCAAGAAGCCGGACGAGCCGGTCAACATCCTGACCCATTGCAATGCCGGCTGGCTGGCGACGGTCGACTACGGCACCGCGACCTCGCCGATCTATCTTGCCGTCGAGGCCGGCATTCCGGTCCATGTTTATGTCGACGAGACACGCCCGCGCAACCAGGGTGCCCAGCTGACCGCCTGGGAGATGGCCGGCCATGGCGTGCCGCACACGCTGATCGTCGACAATGCCGGCGGCCATCTGATGCAGCATGGCGAAGTCGACATGGTGATTGTCGGCACCGACCGCACGACGGCCAATGGCGATGTCTGCAACAAGATCGGCACCTACCTCAAGGCGCTCGCCGCCGCCGACAATGACGTCCCCTTCTATGTCGCCCTGCCGTCGCCCACCATCGACTGGACGGTGGGGGACGGGCTGGCCGAAATCCCGATCGAGGAACGTTCGGGCGACGAGGTGTCGCTTGTCTGGGGCAAGACGGCGGACGGCGAAATAGCGCAGGTGCGCGTGTCGCCGGAAGCGACGCCGGCGGCAAACCCGGCCTTCGATGTAACGCCGGCGCGGCTGGTGACGGGGCTGATCACCGAGCGCGGGGTGGCCAAGGCTTCGCGCGAGGGCTTGAAGGCGATGTTTCCGGAACGTGGATAATCTCCCCCCTCGTGGGGGAGATGGCCGGCAGGCCAGAGGGGGGCGCTGTCCCGCCAGCGTGTCGGCACTTGGATTGGCCCGCCAACTTTTCTGGTCCGGTGGCCTTCGCGAACGAGATAGGCCGCGATCCTTCGCCCCCCCTCTGCCCTGCCGGGCATCTCCCCCACGAGGGGGGAGATCAGCCAATCGCCAATTGACAGCCCCCTCC
>NZ_JBWLUX010000064.1:0-12559 GCF_057784315.1 Mesorhizobium sp. CNPSo 4684
TCAACGCCAGGGCTGATTGCAATAACATAATGATCGAGGATGAGATGCCGACGGAGATGCGTGTGATTGACCCGAGGGGCTTACCGGCCTTAAAATGGCGGTGCATTGGACCCACCAGAGGCGGCCGCGTTGTGGCGGTCGCGGGCGATCCTACCGATCCGATGGTGTTCTATTTTGGCGCCTGCGCGGGAGGGGTTTGGAAGACGATCGACGGTGGCGTTTATTGGCGCTGCATATCCGACGGGTACTTCGCGAGTGCAAGTGTCGGGGCGCTGGAGGTTGCCCGGTCCGATTCCAACGTGATTTATGCCGGCATGGGCGAAACGACGATCCGGGCCGACGTCTCTTACGGCGACGGCGTTTACAGGTCGAGTGATGCAGGTCGCAGTTGGACTCATCTCGGTCTCAAAGAGACTCGGCACATCGGCAAGATTTGCATTCATCCGCAGGACCCCGACCTTGTCTTTGTCGCGGCGCTTGGCGATGCATTCGGGCCGAACGAAGAACGCGGCTTATTTCGCTCCAAGGACGGTGGCAAGAATTGGAAGAAGATCCTTTATCGCGGTCCCGACGCCGGCGCAGTCGACATCTCGATGGATCCCAACAATCCGCGCATCCTTTTTGCAACGACCTGGGAGGCACGGCGGAACTTTTGGAGCCTGAATAGTGGTGGGCCAGGCAGCGGATTGTTCCGGTCGCTTGACGGGGGTGACAGCTGGGAGGAGTTGTCCGGACGGAACGGGCTGCCAGATGGCCTGCTCGGGAAGATCGGTGTTTCAATTTCCGAAGCGCAATCCGGAAGAACCTACGCGCTCATTGAGGCGGAAGGTGACAAGATAGGGCTTTATCGCACCGACGATTATGGCGACCACTGGATCCAAGTCTCGCAGAACCGCGATCTGATGCATCGCCCTTTTTATTACACCCATGTTTTCGCCGACCCTGTCCACGCCGAAACGGTTTACGTCAATAATCTACAAATGTGGAAGTCGACTGACGGTGGGTTGAGCTTCACCGAAGTCACAACCCCCCACGGTGACAACCACGCGCTTTGGATCGACCCCGCTGATCCCAAGCGAATGATTCAGGGCAATGATGGTGGCGCTTGCGTCACGTTTAATGGCGGTAAGACCTGGTCGTCAATCTACAACCAGCCGACAGCGCAGTTCTATCGCATTGACGTCGATGACCAACACCCATACCGCGTCTACGCCACCCAACAGGACAACACCGCGATTTCGGTCCCAAGCGCTTCGGAGTGGGGTGTCATTCCATTGAGCGACTGCACCTATCCTGGCACCGGCGAAAGTGGTTTCATAGCTGTCGATCCCAAGGACCCTAATATCGTGTATTGCGGTGCGGTCGGCTCAAGTCCCGGCAGCACGTCATCGCTACAACGTTATGACCATCGCACCCGTCAGATCCGCGTAGTCAACGTATGGCCGGAATACACGGTGAGCATGGCGCCAAAGGATATGCGCTACCGCTTTGGCTGGACTTTCCCGATAGCTTTTTCTCCGCACGATCCGAAGACGATTTACGCTGGTGGCAACCGCGTGTTCCGAAGCATCAACGAAGGGTCGAGCTGGACGGTGATCTCGCCCGACCTGAGCCTCAACGACCGGACGCGACAGGACTATTCCGGGGGGGCCTTGACCCGCGACAACTCCGGCGCGGAGGTGCATGCGACATGTGCCTCGCTCGTGGAGTCACGATACCGCCGGGGCGAGATCTGGGCTTCCACCGATGACGGCCTCGTTCAAGTGACCAGGGATGACGGAGCCCATTGGAGTAACGTCACACCCGAAAGTATGCCCGAGCTCGCGTATGTCGGGTGTCTCGAAATCTCCGTGCACGACGCTGACACCGTTTACGTTGCGGCTACTCGATACAAACTTTCCGACTACCGACCCTACCTTTTCCGCACCAAGGACGGTGGCAAGAGCTGGCAATCGATCAGCGGCGACTTCCCGGTAGGCGAGATAACCCGTGTCTTGCGCGCCGATCCGGTGAGACCGGGGCTGCTCTTCGTCGGCACCGAAACCGGAGTTTTCTTTAGCCTCGATGACGGTGCCCATTGGTCGCGCATGGTCGGCGGCTTGCCCGTGGTTCCGGTCTACGATCTCAAAGTCAAAGGAAGCGATCTCGTTGTCGGCACCCATGGTCGGTCCTTCTGGATCCTCGATGACATCACCCCACTACGCGAACTGGACGCAGATCAGAAGGATGTGAAGCTGATTAACCCACGCCCTACAGTGCGGACCAAGCTCGCATGGGCTGCCGGGCAGGGTTTTTCTAAAGTCGGTATCTCCAAGGCCGGGATAGGGTACCTAGCTTGGGGAATTGGTGCCGCCACAGAGGTCGTGGACCTGGAAGACGGACAGATCGATCGCCGTTGTCTCGACTGCGGTGAGAACCCGCCGGACGGGGCGATCGTCTATTACTGGTTGCCCAGCGATGCTGAACCGCCCGTCAAACTTACCTTTCAGGACGCGGCTGGAATCGTCATCGCCAGCTTCTCAAGCGATGATAAAGACTTGCCCCCGCACGCTAAGCCGGGCACGAAGGCCGGACTAAATCGGTTCCTCTGGGATCTCACGTATCCGGGACCGACCAAGCTAGACCGATCTCTAGAGACTCGGAAGTACAAGCCTCTCGCGCCGGATAACGAGGACCCAAGCGGCCCCGCCATCGTTCCAGGGAGCTACAAAGTCCAGATTCAAACTGGCGGCACCGATCAAACGGTCAGCTTCTCCGTAGTTAAGGATCCACGCATAACTACGACTGAGCAGGAGTTTGCCGAGCAATCCGCACTCCTGCATGAGTTGTTCAGTCTGCTTTCGTTACTTAACCGAACCCTCAATCAAATGCGGCTAGTGAAACGACAGATAACGGATATGCAGAAGCGGCTCGGTCAGAATTCGCCCCTTGGGGCGCGTACACAAACGCTGGCGGGACAGCTGGAGGCGATCGAGGGAGCACTGATCGACATCAAGCAGGAGACGCCGCGCGACCAAGAGCGGAATCCTCCTGGCTTAAAAGATAAGCTGGTCGACCTCATCAGTGTGGTTGCGGTCGCCGACGAGGCGCCGACACTCTCAGCCCGTCAGGTTGCTGACGAGATCATGTCGAAGGTGCAAGAAGAGATTCAAAAGTTTGGCGTATTTCTGGACGACGACGCCGCGGCGCTCAACGTCGCCCTCAGAAACGCAGGCGTCGAGCCCATAGGGTTCACAGGGGCGTAGCGCGGTCAAGAACACGGACAGCTTGCTCATCTCAGGAAGGAGAAATAGATGGATTTTATTGAACGAATTTTCGGCGTGACTCCGGATGGAGGCGACGGTACCACCGAGATGCTCTATATCGTAGCCGGGTTCCTGGTCATAGCGATGGTAGCCCTCCGCCAGTGGCTGCGCCGACGCGCGAGCGCCCGGCGCCGTTAGCCGTCCACTGAAGTCGAGAGTCGAGACCGGTAAATCGAGGTCGTCCACGAATGTTAGCTAGCTGTGGATCCTCAACACGCCCTCTGAGGTAAGCCGCGAACACATCAACAATGGGGTCGTGCTCCGTGCGCTCAATCGGAAGGGCGGTTGGTATCAAACCTTTTGCCGTAAAGCGGCAAGCAAGCGCCGGAGCGCCGATCGGTCGCCCGAATCGATGCTCCAGTGTTTGGAACGGTGCTCAAGAAACCGCTCGACATAATCTTCGCTTAAATCCTGGAGACCGTGCCCGTTGCCGAGATGCCAGTATCTCAGCTCATAGGCTTAGCGATCGCCATGTGCATTGCTGACCGAGGCCTTCGTCCGACAATCTCCCCGCATAAACGCGTGCAAACTCGCCATACGGCCCGTGGATCAGCTTCCGATTCAGTGTGCTGCGTTGCAGATAGTCACTTGCGTTCATGTGTCCTCTCCTTCGCGTCAATTGCGACGGAGCGCGCTATTCGTGGATTGACGGGTCCGCGAACCGCGGCCCGGTGACCGCCGCCGTTACGAAGTCATCCAGCGCCGACATCGTCCGCACCAGCGGGCGGGGCGCGGGTTTGATGGCCATCCAGGCCTCGAGCGCCTCGTCCGACAGCGCCATAGGCGAAGGCCTTGGCGATATCGGCATGGCGCGACAAACCCTTACCTTGGCGCGTGAGCTGTCGTCTCTGGACTTATGCGTAAGCTCTGAAATCGTCATGTGTCGAAGCCCTCTAAGGCTCTGAGCATGTGGCTCACGACCACGCGCTAAGGTGGTGCCGCAACAGCGCTCACAGCATAGAGCCGAGCGTTCAAGCCCAAAACGCCCCTACTGTGCGCCGCGTAACACCGGGAGAAGTTACTGGTCGCCTTACGGGCGCGATACAAAGGGCACAGGCTGAACTTGGCTGCCGGAGGTAGGGCTTGTGGACCGCTCTACCGAAAGTGCGAGATGAGGAGAAGACCAGCTACCTGCAGAGCGGCAAGACGCTCGCCTACCTCCCTGTCGGTGACTGTTAGCCGATGGTTTAGGCGAAGATAGTCCGTCCATGTCGGAGTGCGCGGAATGTCTCGGTCCAAAGTGCTAAGCGCGGAAAAACGGAGCCTGCAGTCAAGGTCTCTCTGTTCGTCAGCATGCTCTTGCTGCGTGACGTTGGTCAAGTCATCGAGCCAGGCGGCTTCCACCGGCAAGGGAAAAGGTCTCGTCCATAGCAAACACAGGGTACGCACGGAAGCGGCCCCACCGTCCTCAACAAGAGCTTCTGATCCAAGCGGAAGACCGGAACATTATCTACAGGGTCATCGAAGCGTAGCTGACAGAGGTTCTTCCACCTGGCACCCCGCCCTTCAACGAAGGGCCGGTAGTCGGAACCACCTTGACGACGGCGTGCACGACACGCGCCATCTTGGCGGTAATAGCGGTCATTGCTTTGGGGCGCGGATCGGGATCGCGATCCCTCGCGATTGTAGCGTTCGAACTTATGACGGAAGCCGTTCTCCCGCTGGCGGATGGCGCATTTCGAAAAAGCCGGACAGGCGAGTCCGCTAATTCCCGGACAGCGATGGAGTGCACCCCCAGACTGAGACAAGGAAAATCGCGGACAGTTTTCCCGCAAGTAGAGGAAACTGGGGCATGGCCGGACGGCAAAGAGTTACTGATGATGACCAAAAGCTGGAGCTTCTCGAGCGCATGGAGGCGGGCGAAACCGTCAGCAAGTTGGCAGATGAGGTCGTCATCAGTCGGCAACGACTTTAGGAGTAGCGTGATCATCTCAGGCTTCATGGTAATCTGAAGTCACGTCGGCGCGGCCGGCCGGCCAGATCGAGAGCAGGAGTTGACGGGACCGCACAGCTGCAGAGTGCAGTCGATGTGCCGGCACCTCAGGAAAAGGCACTGACCAAGGCTAGGCGCCGGATCAGGGAACTGGAGCAGAAGGTCGGGCAGCAGCAGCTCGATCTCGATTTTCTTCGCGAAGCCTTGTGGCACTTCGAGGAAGATCAGCGTCGGAGCAGCGCTCCTGGCGAAACGGCATCTTCAAAGTCATCGAAAAAATGATGACCGGCCTGTCGCAAGGCGAATTCAACATCGACAGAATGTGCTGGCTCGCTGGTGTCAGCCGCGCGAGCTATTACCGTCACTGGCTGGATTCGGCCCCTCGTCGAGCCGAGACGGGTTTGCGCGATCTCATTCAGAAGCTGGCTCTCGGCAACACACACTACGGCTACCGCCGGATTGGAGCCCTGCTGCGGCGGGAGGGGTGGCAAGTCAATCACAAATGCGTTCTGCGGATCATGCGTGAAGACGATCTGTTGTGCCTATTGCCAGCCCCTTTTGTTCCTGTGACGACCAACTCCAGGCATGGTTGGCAAGTCGTGCCGAACCTCGCGAGAGGAATGATCCTCCATGGCGTAAGGGTTGCCGATATCACCTTCCTGCATCTGGCCGAGGAGTTTGCCTTCCTTGCCGTTGTCCTTGACGCGTTCAGCCGCAAGGTTGTCGGATGGGCGCTGGATACGCATCTTAGAGCAAGCCTTGCCATCGAAGCTCTCGAGATGGCCATCGCTGATCGCCAGCCCGTACCCGGGAGCCTCATTCATCATTCCGACCGCGGGGTTCAATACGCTTGCGGGGCTTACTCCGAACTTCTGCATCTACACGGTATCCAGGCGAGTATGAGCCGTGTCGGCAATCACGACAATGCGAAGGCGGAGAGCTTCATGAAAACCCCTGAAACAGGAAGAGGTGCAAGGTCTCGCCTATAAGGATGCAGATGATGCCCGCAAGCACATCGGCGCTTTCATAGAGACCGTTTACAATACGCAGCGCCTGCATTCGGCGCTCGACTACCTCAGTCCAGAGGAATACGAACAGAAGCATTCACGCGGGCGAAAGATGGAAAAGGCCGCATAGCTTAACACGGGAGATGTACGCTATTTTCCTTGTCTCAGTCTGGGGTGCACTCCAGATGGAGCAGAAGCTACTTTGTAACGGATAATTCGTCCCAAATATCGAAACATCGCTATGCCGTCCTGATTCTTCACAGTAGAAGGCGGAAAAAGAATCCAAAATAGGCTCCGGCGCCCAGCTTCGGAGCTGACTATCGGTGGGCCAATCATTTGAGCCAATCGAGAAAGGCGTTCACTTCCCGACCGCTTGCGCCTCTGTGGTTCGGATTGCGGGTGTCAGACCCCCAATTCTCTCCAGCAACTGACCTAGCGCAGGGCGTTCACTGACCGCATAACCCAAAATGGCTGCGTACAGCACGCAGAGAGGCATCTATGAAAGTCCTGTTGACTATGATGGCAGTCGCCTTGCCGGCAGCCGCCGCTTTTGCTGATCAAGCGATCCCCGAACCCCTCAGAGAAACAGCACTGGCGACTTTCAAGGCTTTGCCATCAATCACACCGGCCGTCACGAACAACCCGATCACCTACGAGAAAATTGCTCTCGGCAAGGCAATGTTCTTCGATCCACGCCTGTCGGCATCAGGCGTCTTCTCATGCGATTCGTGCCACAACTTGGCCACCGGGGGCGATGACAATCGCGAGACTTCGATCGGGCACGGTTGGCAAAAAGGGCGGCGCAACGCGCCCACGGTTTTGAACGCTGTCTTCAACATTGCGCAGTTCTGGGACGGTCGCGCCGAAGACCTTAAGGCTCAAGCCAAGGGTCCGGTGCAAGCGAGTGGCGAAATGGCCAACACGCCAGATCGACTCATAGCCACACTCAAGTCGATGCCGCAATATGTCGTGTGGTTCAACGCAGCTTTTCCGGATGAAGCCGACCGGGTCACCTTCGAAAACTTCGCCAAGGCAATCGAAGCCTTCGAGGCGACACTGGTCACGCCAGCCCCCTTCGATGATTTCCTCAATGGTGATGACGCCGCCATGACTCCCGAACAGAAACAGGGTTTGGCGCTCTTCATGGACAAAGGCTGCGCATCTTGCCATGCCGGTGTCAACGTGGGTGGGGACGATTACTACCCATTCGGCCTTGTTGAAAGGCCCAGCGCCGACATCCTGCCGGACAATGACAAGGGCCGATTTGCACTCACCAACAAGGCGGAGGATTCTTATGTTTTCCGCGTGGCGCCGCTGCGCAATGTAGCACTCACTGCGCCCTACTTTCATTCGGGCAAGGTGTGGGATCTGAAACAGGCCGTCGCCATCATGGGAAAGACACAGCTCGGCCAAGACTTGACGAAAGAAGAAGTTGACCGGCTCGTCGCGTTCCTTGATGCGTTGACGGGGAGGGTGCCCGACGTCGTCTTTCCCGTCTTACCGGCCGAAACCGCGACCACGCCCCGACCTGACTCGCAGATCTCGGGAAGGTAAGTGGCCTGAGCTTCGGAAATTAGAAGAACAACGGTGACGAACCAGCCACTGAGGCGAGCCGGTCGCGACCTTCATCAAGTGCCATGATCTAATCTCAAAGCCTCAGGCCTGCACTCTCTCCCGGAGCGTGCGTGCTGCAGCGACCATGTTCACGAGGGCAGGGCGGACCTCCTCCCATTTGCGTGTTTTGAGGCCGCAGTCCGGGTTTACCCAAAGTTGCCCGTCGGAGAGCCGCTCGCGTGCAAGCATGAGAAGGGCCGAAATCTCGGCGACTTCCGGAACGCGCGGTGAGTGGATGTCATAGACTCCGGGACCGATTTCGTTTGGATATTTGGTGCTCGTAAAGGCGTCCAGCAGTTCCATCGCCGAGCGCGATGTCTCAATTGAAATTACATCCGCGTCCAGCTCAGCGATCACGTCGATGATCGTGTTGAACTCCGAATAGCACATGTGAGTGTGGATCTGGGTCGCGTCCTGTACACCGGTTGAAGCGAGCCGGAAGCATTCCACTGCCCAGTCGAGATAGACTTGCCAGTCGGACTTGCGCAGCGGCAAACCTTCGCGAAACGCCGCCTCGTCAATCTGGATTATCTTTGCGCCAGATCTTTCCAGGTCCGTCACTTCATCGCGAATGGCGAGCGCGATCTGGCGGCAGACCTCGGAGCGGGGAATGTCGTCGCGGACAAAAGACCAGTTAAGAATGGTCACAGGGCCTGTGAGCATTCCCTTGACTGGCTTTTGCGTAAGCGACTGGGCGAATTCCCACCAGCGCACCGTCATCGGATTGGGGCGCGATACGTCGCCGAAGATGATCGGGGGGCGCACGTACCGGGAGCCATAGCTTTGCACCCAGCCATGCTGGGTGAAGGCGAAGCCAGACAGCTGCTCGCCGAAATGCTGTACCATGTCGTTGCGTTCGAACTCGCCGTGCACCAGCACGTCCAGTCCGATCTCCTCCTGCCAGCGAATGGCAGTCTTGGTCTCGTTCTGCAGGAAGCTGTCGTAGTCGAGATAGCTGAGCTCGCCCTTCCTGTGGGCGGAGCGGGCCTTGCGCACCCGAGGCGTCTGCGGGAATGATCCTATGGTCGTCGTTGGGAACGGGGGCAGGCTTAGCGTGCGGGCCTGGACCGTGGAACGCACGAAGAAAGGGTTCTTTCGTTGCTTCATGCTGTCGTCGATGCCGGCGATCCGACCTTCAACAAGCGGATCATGGACCTTTGCGGACGCTGCGTGAGCAGCGGCAGCCTCGGCAGAAGCTGTCAACTCGTCTGCCACTGCATCCCTGCCTTCGGACAGCGCCCTCGCCAGCACCACCAGTTCGTCGGTCTTCTGCGCCGCGAAGGCGAGCCACGACCTGATGGCGGCGTCGAGTGCCGTCTCCATCCGAAGGTCCACGGGCATATGCAGCATCGAGCATGAAGGCGCAATTTCGACGCGGTCCAAAGGCCAGCCGGCGACGATCGGCTTGATGCGGTCGAGAATGGCAGGCAGGTTCGCGCGCCAGACGTTGCGGCCATCGATCAAGCCAAGCGACAGCACCAGGTCCTTAGGCGCAAGCCGACCAACCGTCTCCAACTGCTCGGGAGCGCGCGAAAGATCGAGATGCAGGCCGGCCACTGGCAGCGAAATCGCCGTCTCGAGATTGTCCCCCAGAGCCCCGAAATAGGTAGCCAGCATGATCTTCAGCTCGGGAGTGGCCTTCGACAGCTGCCCATAGGCAAATTCATACGCAGCTCGTTCGTTCGGGTTTAGATCCAGGACAAGGGCTGGTTCATCGATCTGAACCCAATTGGCTCCCGACAGTTTCAACCTCCGCAGGAGCTGCTCGTAGACGGGCAGAAGCCGCGGCAGCAGCGCGATGGGATTGAAACCTTCCGCAGGTGACTTCGCCAGTTTGAGGAAGGTGACAGGTCCAAGGATGACTGGGCGTGTGTGAATGCCGAGGGCTTTAGCCTCGAGGAAGTGATCAACCGGTTTCGTCGACGAGAGGGCGAACGTCTGATCATCCTCGAGTTCCGGCACGATATAGTGATAGTTGGTGTCGAACCATTTGGTCATTTCCATCGCGGTCAGGGCAGGGCCAGCCGCACGCTCCTGATCAGAGTGCACGCAGCTCCCCGTCTGACCTTGGTCGCCGCGCGCCATGGCGAAGTAGATGTCGAGCGGGAGCTCGCCGCCAGGCCAGGCGTATCGGGACGGCACGGCGCCGACCATAGTTGCAGTGTCGAGAACATGGTCGTAGAGCGAGAAGTCGTTCGACGGAATTTTCGACACACCGCGGTCGCGCTGCTCTTCCCAGTTGGCGGCACGCAGTGCTTTCGCCGTCGTGAGAAGGTCGGTAGCGGAAGATTTTCCGGACCAGTAGCTTTCAAGCGCGAATTTCAGTTCCCGCCGGCGACCGAACCGCGGCACACCGAGCGTTGCCACAGGAATTTGCTGAGAGACAGTCATGCCATACCCCGATGGTTGGGGCGTGGGGACAAGAAGGCGCCTCGTAGGCCGGCACGAACGCCGGGCTGCTGCGGCCACCGAGACACCCCGCCCGTGGACATAATTCGTCGTGGCAGGTCTCCTGGCTCGCGGGGTCATAGCTTCTCCCCGTCTTCCCGAGGCTGTTCGCCTCAGTGACATGAGTGGGGTTGGCTCACCGCTAACAGTTGCGGGGGCAGCGCCGGCCTCGCACCGGCTTCCCTCTTAGCTCCATGCGGCAGTGCCGTACGGAGAACCACAGCACGCAGACAATCACAGCAGGAGCCGTGTGTCAATGTCGCATAAAGAAATGTTTATGTCATTATGTAAAATGTTGGTGTTTTCGCAAGAGGCCGCAACGAGAGCGAGTAGCTGCGAACCCGCAGATCGACTGGTAAATCAGACCACACATTGAACCGTCCAATGCCAGTAGACCTGGAGAACTCCGGCCGGCTTGCTGTTCGAGCCCACCGCGGCCTGCCAAATCGGCGGCGTCGATCCGATCCCTATATGCGGGCGATCATCAATGGCTATCCTCACCCCGAATCGAGGGGCTCGCGCCTCTGACTTCCTGAAATCCAAAGCCCAAGTCGCATGACGCATCGGCAAGATGGCTTTCTCAGGTCAGATAGTCCCCGATTTGGCAGACCGGCTCCGCACACGTTGCACTCATATACACCTGGGGCCGGCTCCGGGTATCTCGCCCGCTCGCGGAGTGAGAGCGAAGACAAACGGCTAGTCTGGCTCGACGCCTAAACCAAGGGATGCCGTTTCGCTTTCGCGGGTTTACCTAGAAATCTTTGACACGGACCCCACCATTTCTGGTGCGCCTGTCGTATTTCCATTGTGTGTTGCACGGTAGAGTGACTGCGTTTCGCCGCGAGCGCGGCAGAACCGTAGATGGTACGCGATAAGGTCGTAGGAATAAGGCGGCGTAGACCGTCACGCTTTTCAAACGAGACATTCTCCAGGAGGGGATCGTCATCATCTATCCGGCTGTCGGGAGGCTCGGCCGGCTGAGAGGACGAGGCAACATGCGGTCAAGAGATGAAGGGCGAGGTCGACAGCAGGCACCTGCAGTGGACACCTCCCCAAAATGGCGGGCCGGTCGCGCAGTCGAGCCGCCATCACGAGATTTTCTCGGTCGTGGAGGCTTCGCTGTCTGCTGTCCGCCGGGTGAAGCGCGCAGCAGATGAGGCCCAGTGGCGAAGCCCCATGCGGCCGAAGCGAGTGCGACGATGGATAGGACATTCGATGCCCCGGCAGGACATATCGGGGCGTCGAAGAGCGCTGTTCGAGGCGCTATATGCCTCCTGCCGGCGCTCCCCCCGACAGCTGGCTGGGCCAGTCCGGGTTGCTGCATCTCACCCCTGATGCACACCTGGAGTGTGTAGAAAGCAAAGATGTCGAAGCGGCAGTGAAGACGGTGATCCCCCTCCGGCGCGGCGCGGAGATGCGACTCCGGTTCCCGGATTCGGAGGACTGCATTTGGTCGGGACGAGGCTGAACGGCAGCAACCCAGCAGCCGCTAACAGGAGACTGTTGACAAAATCCCCCTCTGTACGCGCGGCATCAACCTTGGCGTCTACTCAAGCGGTCCACGACGACCGTCATCTGGTCAGCGGCACCGCCAGTTGCCTGTCTCGAAAGGCGCGACATAGCCTTGATCCTACTGCCTCGGATCTTGAGATCCCTCTTTGCCGGCGCTGTTCATTGAACAGCTTGCACCGGGTGGATCTGGTCTTGCCACCAACTATAGCAGCCCGGCCAGTTGGGCCGCGCTGCGCAGGTTCTGCCGCGGCCGCGGCCCGAGCTGCTGGATCACCAGCCCGGCCGCCAGCGAGCCGAGGTCGCCGCAATCCTTGAGGCTGCGTCCGGCCGTATAGCCGTAGAGGAAGCCGGCGGCGTAGAGGTCGCCGGCGCCGGTCGTGTCGACCAGTTCGCGGATCGTCGTTGCCTGCATGGTGACGGTCTCGTCGCCGCGCACGATCACCGAGCCCTTTTCGGAGCGGGTGACGGCGGCAATCTTGCAGTCCTTGCGGATGGCCGCCAGCGCCTCGTCGAAGGATTTGGTCTGGTAGAGCGACTTGATCTCGTGGCTGTTGGCAAAGACGATGTCGACGGTGCCCGAGCGCATCAGCTCGAGGAACTCGTCCCGGTAGCGGTCGACGCAGAACGAATCCGACAGTGTCATCGACACTTCGCGTCCGGCCTCGTGTGCGAGCCTCGCCGTCTGCCGGATCGCCTCCTTGGCGCGCGGCGGATCCCACAGATAGCCCTCGAAGTAGGTC
>NZ_JBWLUX010000065.1:0-11974 GCF_057784315.1 Mesorhizobium sp. CNPSo 4684
TGACGAAGGCGAAGATCCCAAGCTCTCCCGCGGCTGTAACCTCAGGTGGTACGGGCGACTTCGCCAAGCCAAGGTCCGGGCGGCCGCCCGGACCTTGGCTCAATCGCTTCAATCCCACGAAATCTCTCTCGTGTAGATACAAGGTGGCGGCGCCGGCTCTTCCTTACGCCGCGATGAACTCGTTCCAGCGCTTCACCATGTAGCGGTCCTCGTCCATGACCGAGTTCCAGCAGGCGACCTTGCCCATGCGTTCCTCGAACGAGCCGCCGTCGCGCACGGCGCCGGCCTTTTCCATGACGGTGCCATCCGGTGCCTTGATCTCGCCCTTGGCGGGCTTGCCCTCGATCCAGTAGCCCCATTCGTCCTCGGACATGAACTTCTTGGCCGAGACCATGTTGGCGGAATAGTAGCCCTGACGATTGAGATAGCCGCCGACCCAGCCCGACGTGTACCAGTTGATGTATTCGTAGGCCGCGTCGAGCTCGGCGCCCTTGAGATGGGCGGCAAGGCCAAGGCCGCCGCCCCAGGAGCGGTAGCCTTCCTTGAGCGGCTGGAAGCGGCAGGCGATGCCCTTGGAGCGCACCGCGGCGACGGCCGGTGACCACATGGACTGGATGACCACTTCGCCCGATGCCATCAGGTTGACGCTCTCGTCGAACGACTTCCAGAAGGCGCGGAACTGGCCGGCCTGCTTGGCTTTGATCAGGAAGTCGATCGTCTTGTCGATCTCTTCCTTGGTCATGTTGCCCTTGTCGGCATATTTGATGTTGCCGGTGGCCTCCATGATCATGGCCGCATCCATGATGCCGATGGACGGGATGTTGAGGATCGCGGTCTTGCCCTTGAAGGCCGGGTCCATGATATCGGCCCAGGTGGTGATGTCGCGGCCGACGAGGTCGGGCCGGATGCCCAACGTATCGGCATTGTAGATGGTCGGCACCATGGTGAACCAGTTGGTCGGCGCCTTGGCGAAGGTCTTTGAGTCCTGCGCCTCGACATAGCCGACCGTGTGCGGCGCGGTGCCCTGGGCAATGACGCTGTCGGGGGTCAGCTTGCCGGTTTTGAACAGTGGCACCAGCTCGTCGTAATATTTCAGCTTGCTGACATCCATCGGCTGCAGCACGCCGGTGGGGAACACCTTCTTGCAGATCCAGTATTCGATGTCGGCGATGTCGTAGCTGTCGGGTTGGGTGACGGCGCGCTGGGCGGCGGCGTCGGAATCAGTCGCCGTCATCTCAAGCGTGATGCCGAGGTCGGCCTTGCACTTGTCGGCAATGGCGTTGAGGTTCGAGACGCCGGTGCCGAACTGGCGCAGCGTGATGTTGGACTGCGCCCAGATGGTCGGGAACCCGGTGATGACGCCGGAGCCTGCGGCGAGGCCGACGGCGGCGGCGCCGGTCTTGAGCAGCGAGCGGCGCGAAATGCCAGTCTTGGTTTGCGGTGTGTTTGTCATGCTTATTCCCCTGTTTTGTTTTGCTTCGTTGAATTCATGAATGAAGGCGCCCGAGGACGATGGCATCCTCGGAATCCCAGGCGAGCGGTACGGCGTCGCCAATGGCGACGGGTTTGGCGAAAAAGTCGGAATCGTCGACGATGACCGTGAAATCGTCGATGCCGGCACCGGTCACCGACAGCTTCACCGTGGCGCCGCGATATTCGATGTTGGAGACGATGCCGGTGAAGCCGAGGCCGGGCGAGGGCGCCTCACCCATGCGCACATGGTCGGTGCGGATGGCGATATCGATTGGCGTCCCCACGTCCTGGCCCTGACCGCAGGCGGCAAGCGAGGCGCCGCCATTGACGTCGAAAACGACCATGCCGTCGCGCGCGCCGCTGACCCGGCCGGAAATGACATTGTGGTCACCCATGAAGCGCGCGACGAATGCCGTGGCCGGCCTTTCGAACACATTGCGCGGAGGTGCCGCCTGTTCGATGCGGCCGTCATTCATCACCACGATCAGGTCCGCCAAGGCCATGGCCTCCTCCTGGCTGTGGGTGACGTGGACGAAGGTTATGCCGAGCGAGGTCTGCAATTTCTTCAGTTCGGCGCGCATGCGTATCTTCAGGAACGGGTCGAGCGCCGACAGCGGCTCGTCGAGCAGCAGCGCCTCGGGATCGGTGATCAGCGCCCGCGCCAACGCCACGCGCTGTTGCTGGCCGCCGGAAAGCTGCGCTGGGCGGCGCGTCGCATAGGCCTCCATCTGCATCAGCTTGAGCATGTCGAGCGCCTTGGCGCGGCGCTTTTCTTTGTCGACGCCCTTCATCTTCAGGCTGAAGGCGACGTTGTCGATGAGGTCGAGATGCGGGAACAGCGCATAGGACTGGAACATCATCGCCGTGCCTCGCTTGGCGGGCGGCAGATCGGTGACGACGGTGTTGCCAAGCCGGACATCGCCCGACGAAATGCTTTCGTGGCCGGCGATCATGCGTAGCGTCGAGGTCTTGCCGCAGCCGGAGGGCCCGAGCAGGCAGCAATAGGTGCCGGCGGGTATTTTCAGGCTGATGGCCTCGACGGCAGTCGTCGTTCCGTACACTTTCGAAACGGACACGATGTCGATCTCGGCGGCTTTGGACATTCAGGCTTCCCCGTTTGGTCGCATTAAACCAAAGCATCATGCGTGCCAATTTGCAGGTCAGCGGCCAAGCGATTGAATTGTCTGAAAAATCAGGCTTCGGCAGTGTTGCCTACCTGGCGAGCTGCCTTGTGCGTTGCACAAATTATGGGCGATTGTGCGCGATTTGCACAAGAATCGTATGCAATCTTTTTTAGCTTCGTGTCCACTTTGCCTCTCGTGCGCATACGACGAGTCGCGCTAGAAGGGGGCGGGAACCATCATCGCCATGAACATTGCCGATCAGATCTATTCCGCAGCCGACAGCGCCAATCAAGATCGCGCCCAGGCGATCCGCGATAATCTGCGCGACGCCATCGTCGACCGACGGCTGGCGCCGGGCACCAAGCTGTCGGAAGGCGAGGTCGGCACGCTGTTTGACGTCTCGCGCACCGTCGCGCGCGCGGCGCTGCAGATGCTGTCCTTCGAGGGCTTGGTGCGTACCGAGCGAAACCGAGGGGCCTTCGTTGCCAACCCGTCGCCCGAGGAAGCGCGCCAGGTGTTCGCCTCCCGCCGGCTGATCGAGCCGGGCCTTGCCACTGCCGCCTGCGGGCGGGTCACAGCCACCGATATCGCCGCGTTCCGCGCCCAACTCGATGAGGAAGGCCGCTTCATCGCCGAGCGCGGTCCGACCGCGCGGCGCTCCGAAATCAAGGCGTCAGGTGATTTCCATCTGCTGCTGGCCTCGGTCGCCGGCAACGCCATCCTGCAGCGCTTTATGGAGGAATTGGTTGCGCGCTCCTCACTCGTTATCGCCCTTTACGGCCGCTCCGGCGTGTCAGCCTGCGGGCATAGCGAGCACACGGGGATTGTCGGTGCGCTGGAGAGCGGCGATTGCGGGTTGGTGAGCCGTTTGATGCTGCATCACATCGACCACATCGAGGCTGATCTCGATCTGCGTGTCAGGGCCGGTCCCGCGCTGCGCGAAGCTCTCAATTTCTGACGGCTAGTTTTCGTCTTCCGTGGTGGCGGGCGCCGCCTGTCCGGCCGCCTTGCGGCGTAGCATCTTGGTCAGCTTCCAGATCGTCGGGCTGTTCTTGATGAAGGCTTTCGCCCGCGCGCCTTGCCGCAGCGCCGACGCGAGGGCGCGTCCCTTCAGTGTCAAGGGCACCAGCACCTCGAAATGCTGAGTCTCGATATCGCACCAGAGCCGCTTATAGGGTTCGTCGCCGACCGAGAAATCATAGACTTCGAAACCCGTCTCGCAGGCTTCCTGGATGTTGTCGAAGAACAGGAAGTCGCCGGGGCTGGTGTGGCCGAGATCGTCCTCGGCGATGGCTCCGAATTCGCAGATCAGGCGCTTGCCCGAGCGGCTCGAGCCGGTGATGGCGCGCAGCTTGCCGGCCACTTCCAGCCCATGCAGCACAAAGGCCGGTTTCTCCTCGGCCAGCGCGCCGGCGAACAAAGCGCGGAAGAAGGCGCGCACCTCCGGGTCGCCGAAGACATTGGCGATGCCCATCTTGGCGAAGCGGAATTCCTTCATCTCGAAGAAAGCATCGAGCAGCCTGTTCACCTCTTCCGTCGTCCGCGCTTCGATGCGGCGATGACTGCCGACAGCCCCGAATTTGCGCATCTGCGAACGGTGCTTCTTGCGTTTGCGCTTGCCGCTCGCGCGGGAGAGCAAAGCATCGAAACCACCATCGAGGTCGACGGCGAGCGACAAATTGGGGCTGGGGAAATGCGCCAATGCCGCCAACGGATTGGCAACGCCATCGAGATCTGGCAGCAGCCTTTCCAGCGCAACGAGGTCGATGTCGGGACGCGCCTTGCCGATCGCCGTCACCAGCCTGCGGATCGTCCCGGCATCGGTCTTTGCCAGCCAGGCCTCATCGGCGGCGGCGAAATTGCCGTTGGCATGACGTCCGCCCATGAAGCGGGCGACGCGGAGTGGACCAGTTCGCGTGATTTCCAGTGCCAGCGAGAAGACCGGCCGGTCCTCGATTTTCAGCGTGGCGACGATGGCATCCGGATTGGCCTGCGTCGTCCAGGCGCGGGCCCAGGCGGCGCTCTGCGCCGGCGCAAACAGCGCGGAACGGCAGAATTCCCCGTAAGAGGCGAGCGCGGCAGCGTCGGCGATCGACACCGACAGGCTGGTCTGGTCGGCAGCCGTTGCGCGCGCGGACGCCTTGCTTGCGGCGAGCCGATTGCCGTCAAATGGCGCGGTGGCGTCAACCATACCTCAATCCTTAAGGCGTATTCGTCGCGATCAGGGAGTTCGCGTCGGCGCGTTCCGTGCTTGGATTGAGCCTAGGCGCAAAAGGTGAATGAATGATCGACGGCGGGGAGGCAGTTCGGAAACTGGCGCTTAACATCGCCCGCTTTACCGGCCTTGCACCGCTGGCCAAGCCCTTCGTCGGGGGCATCGGCGCCATCCTGATGTTGCACCGGGTCACCGCCACGCCGGAGAAGCCCGACGGCGTCAACCGCCACCTCAACATCGCCCCGCGTTTCCTCGACACTCTTGTCGCCGACATGAAGGCGAGGGGCTATGCCTTCGTCACGCTCGACGAGGCGATCGAGCGCATCAAGGCCGGTGGCAAGGACGGCCAGTTCGCCACCATCACCGCCGACGACGCCTATCGCGACAACATGACCGAAGCGTTGCCGGTGCTGGAAAAGCACGACGCGCCGATCACCATCTATGTCGCGCCGGGCCTGATCGACGGCAGCGCCGACCTGTGGTGGGATGTGGTCGAGGACATCGTCAACGCGCGCGACCGGCTGACGCTGGCGACGCCGAAGGGGCCGGTGACGATCGACTGCTCTACCCACGGCAGAAAACTCCAGGCCAATGCGCGCCTGCACGCCTATCTGACGCTGGAAGTGCGCGAGGAGGACCAGCGCGCTGTGCTGCGCGATCTCGCGCGCTCGAACGGCATCGAACTCGATGGCTTGCGCTCAAGCACACTGATGACCTGGGACGATATCCGCGCCATGGCCGGGCACAGGTTGGTGACGATCGGCGCGCACACGGTCAACCATCGCAATCTGAAGCGGCTCGACGAAGCCGATGCGCGCCATGAGATCGGCGACGTCAGGCGCCAGCTGCAAGCGCAGCTCGGCGAAGAGCCGCGTCATCTCGCTTACCCCTATGGCTATGCAAGCGCTGTCGGCTGCCGCGAAGTCGGCTTTGCCCGCGACGCCGGCTACGCCTCGGCGGTGACGACCCGCCATGGCGTGCTGCATGCCGAGCATGCCGGCTTCCTGCACGCGCTGCCGCGCATCTCGGTCAATGGCCGCTACCAGAGCGTCGCCCATATCCGCACCATGCTGTCGGGGGTGACGACGCCGCTGGCCAATGCCGGCAAGATGGTGGTGACCATCTGAGATGGTTGTGACGAGCTAGGGTGCGTCGATATTCAGCTGGCCTGCAAATGGCCCGCTTCAGCCCTTCGGCCGCGGCTCCAGGATCAGCCATTTGATGATGCCCATCGCCGGCAGCACCCAGAACAGGCCGCTGAACAGGAAGAACAGGAAATGCACCAGCGGGCCGGATTCCGACAGCTGTGCAACCGCAATGATCGACGCGACCAGCGCGTAGATGATGACCAGCGCAACCAGCAGGAAGGTTCCAATCAGCTTTTTCAGGCGGATAGGCATGAGGCGTTCTCGTTGATCGCCTTCGCTTAGGCCCAACGGGGCGCCTGTGCAACCCGCCAGAGCAATTCCAGGAAAAGTGTGAAACGGTTTTCCGTCCGGAATTGCGCCGAAAAACCAAAAGATAGAGCGGTTCGCCGTTTCCGTGAAACGGTGAAACGCTCTGCATGCGGCGCGACGGCGTGCCGCGCCGTTCGGTCTTGTCAGCCGGGTTGCGATGGTTCACCAATCCGCCATTTGCAACTGCCGGGACAAACACATGGCCGCCATATCAGCTGCCGCGCCCTACACGGCCCGCGACCGCGACCTCAACAACCGGGCGCTGGTGCGCGGCTGGCTCTATGTCGTGCTTTTGGTACTGTTTGCGCTGGTGCTGATCGGCGGCGCCACAAGGCTCACCAATTCCGGCCTATCGATCACTGAATGGAAGCCAATCCACGGCGTGATACCGCCGCTCAACGATGCGGAGTGGCAAGAGGAATTCCAACTCTACCAAAAAATCCCGCAATATGCCGAACTCAACAAGGGCATGAGCCTGGACGCCTTCAAGTCGATCTTCTGGTGGGAATGGGCGCACCGTATCCTGGCCCGCAGCGTCGGCCTGGCCTTCGGCCTGCCGCTGCTGGTCTTCTGGGCGACGCGCCGCATCGAGCGCGGCCTTGGGCCAAAGCTGCTCGGCATTCTGCTGCTCGGCGGACTGCAAGGCGCCATCGGCTGGTGGATGGTGGCCTCCGGCCTTGTCGACCGCGTCTCCGTCAGCCAGTACCGGTTGGCGACGCATCTGACGCTTGCCGCACTGATCTTCACCGCCACCATGGTGGTCGCGCGTGGGCTGGCGCCGCATTCCGAGCCCGCCGCCGACCGGTCGACGCAAGGTTTGGCCGGTTTCATCGTGCTCCTGGCTCTCATCCAGATCTATCTCGGCGGCCTGGTCGCCGGGCTCGATGCCGGCCTGAGCTACAACACCTGGCCGCTGATGGACGGCAAGGTGATCCCGTCCGACCTGCTGCTGCTTGAGCCCGCCTGGCGCAATTTCTTCGAGAACCCGAAGACGGTGCAGTTCGTTCACCGGCTGGGCGCCTATACCGTCTTTGTCGTGGCACTCTGGCACATGATCGCGACACGGATGCGCCAGCCGGGAACGACGCATGCGCGACGCGCGACGCTGCTGTTTCTGCTGGTGCTGGTCCAGGCTTCGATTGGCATCGGTACGCTGTTGATGCAGGTGCCGTTGCACATGGCGCTGACCCATCAGGCCTTCGCGCTTATCCTGCTGGGGTTTGCCGCCGCGCACTGGCGCGGCACAAAGGGCGCCTATCCGCTGCCGCACGAGATAGAAGTCAGAAGCTGAGCCGCACCTTCCAGATCCCTTCGGCTACCGACAACTCGCGGTTTTCATCGACCGCATTCTGGTCTTCGTGGTGCCACGCGGCCGACAGGCAACCCCAGGCGATTGCGTGGTCCAGAATGGCGGGCGGCGTCTGGCCGAGCGTTGCGGCGAAGACTTCCGCCATATGCGCGATGCGCTCCGGATCGAGGCAGAGATCGTCGCGCTCGAGTGGGTTGTAGAACAGGTTGGCGGCGTCGAAGCCTGGATCGCCGAGCACGCCCTTCGGGTCGATCGCCAGCCAGCCGCGCGGTCCCTGCAGGATGTTGTCGTGGTGCAGATCGCCATGCAGCGGCCTGACCGCATGCGGGGCATCGAGCAGTCGGTCCGCGATTTCGGCGGCCTCGGGACAAAGGCTCGGTTTCCCCGCGTCGCGATCGGCTTTGGCCTTTTTGAACAGGCTGGCAAACCGTGTCCGCAGCGGCTGCAGGTCCAGTGGGGCAGGGTGCTTTGACGGCGAGAACAGCCTTGTCATCACTTCGGCTGCGATTGCGGTTGCGGCGTTGTCGCCCTCTTTGTCGAGAACCTCGGCAAGCAAGGTGTCGCCGGCATATTCAAGCAGCATGCGGTGGCCGTCGCGGCCAAGCAGCCGCACCGCGCCTTCGCCGCGCCGCCAGGCGAGATAGTGTTCGCCGCGCAGTTCGTCCTCGACATCGTCGAAGGGTTTTAATGCCTTGACGATCGCCGGCGACCCATCCTCGCGGACAACCTTCCAGATACGGCTCGAAAACGTCTCGGCAATAAGCTCGGGCGCGCTGACCCTCCAGCGCTTTGGAAATGCCGGCGCGTCCATTAGCGCAATTCCAGAAAAAGTGTAAGCGGTTTTTCCGGGAAAAGCGCGTAGCGCTTTCCCTGGGAATTTCTCCAGACAAGAGATAGAGCGGTTCGCCGTTTCCACGAAACGGTGAAAGGCTCTAGAGGCCGAGCATCAGGTCCATGTTCTGCACGGCCGCACCTGAAGCGCCCTTGCCGAGATTGTCGTAGACGGCAATCAGCAGCGCCTGTGCCCTGTCGTCATTGGCAAAGACGTACACCTTCATGCGGTTGGTGCCGTTATACACCTCCGGATTGATCTCCGGCATGCGCTCCATATGCGTATAGGGCGCCACCTCGACCACGCCGCCCTCGATGGCGGCAAAATGATCGGCGATCGCGGCGTGCAGTTCGGCACCGGTCGGCACGTGGTCGAGGCCGCCGAGTTGCAGCGGCACCACGGTGATCATGCCTTGGGCGAAATTGCCGACCGCCGGCTGCATGATCGGATCATGCGACAGCTTTGCGTAGGTCCTGAGCTCCGGCACATGCTTGTGCTGCAAGGTCAGCCCGTAGGGCAGGAATTCCGAGGCATCCTCGCCCTGGGCGACATAGTCCTCGATCATCGGCCGGCCGCCGCCCGAATAGCCCGAAATGCCATTGACCGTGACAGGGAAATCCGGCGGCAGCAGGCCGGCCGCCACCAGCGGCCGCAGCGTCGCGATCGGCCCTTGCGGCCAGCAGCCGGGATTGGCGACGCGCTTGGCGTTGGCGATGGTCTTGGCCTGACCCTTGTCCAGTTCGGCAAAACCGTATTCCCAGCCGGGCGCGACGCGATGCGCCGTCGAGGCGTCGATCACCTTGGTGGTGTCGTTGGCAATCAGCGACACGCTTTCCTTGGCGGCCGCATCCGGCAGGCACAGGATGGCGACATCGGCGGCATTGAGGAATTCGGCGCGCGCCGCCGTTTCCTTGCGGCGCTCGGTCGGGATCGAGATGATCTCGAGATCGCCACGCTCGGCCAGCAGCGCCCTGATCTGAAGGCCGGTGGTGCCGTGTTCGCCGTCGATGAAGATTTTCGGTTTCATATCCCTGCAAATTCCGTTCTAATTCAAACCTATATGCCTTGGCCTTGGTTCGTAGCGCCATGGTTGCCGTTGTTCAACTCTTCGGCCCGCGCCTTTCGTTCGGCCACCAGGCCGAGATAGTGCATGGCCACCATCGAGCCGGCGATCGCCGTTATATCGGCGTGATCATAGGCCGGCGCAACCTCGACGACGTCGGCGCCGACAATATCGACCTGGCCGAGCTGGCGCAGCGTCGACAGGATCTTGGCCGAGGACGGTCCGCCGGCGACCGGCGTGCCGGTGCCGGGCGCAAACGCCGGGTCGAGGCAGTCGATGTCGAAGGTGAGATAGGTCTTCCTGCCGCCGGTGCGGTCGACGATGGCATAGGCGATGTCGGAAGCTCGCATCTCCTCGATCTCGTGACCGTAAAGGATCTTGATGCCGAACGTATCGGGCGCATGGGTGCGGATGCCGATCTGGATCGAACGATCAGGGTCGATGATGCCTTCATTGACGGCGCGGCCGACGAACGAACCGTGGTCGATGCGCTTGCCGTCGTCCGGCCATGTGTCCTGGTGGGCGTCGAACTGCACCAGCGCCAGCGGCCCATGGATGGCGGCATGCGCCTTGAGCAGCGGCCAGGTGACGAAATGGTCGCCGCCGAGCGACAATAGGAAAGCGCCCGATTTCAGGATCTTCGCCGCCTCGCGCTCGATCGTGCCTGGCGTCTTCTGGTGATTGCCCGAATCGAGCAGGCAATCGCCATAGTCGACGACCGAGAGATGCTCGAACAGGTCGCGCGAGAACGGATATTGCGGGTCGTTGTCGAGGATCGCCGAAGCGCGGCGGATCGCCTGCGGCCCAAAGCGCGCGCCCGGCCGGTTGGTCACGGCAGCGTCGAAAGGAATGCCCCATACGACCGCGTCCGCGCCCTTTACATCCTTGGTGTATTTGCGCCGCATGAACGACAGCGCGCCGGCATAGGTCGGCTCGAAGGATGCCCCCGTCTTGGAGCGGGTGGTGAAGGCGTTGTCGATGGTCTGGTTCGCCATTACGGGTCCTCTTTGTTCATCGGGCTGCCACAACTACAGAACCGGCACGCAAGATGCCAGTCACAGCTTGGCGAAACGACGCGGCGCCCTCCCGGGCGACACAGGATTTTGTCGCCAAGGCGCAAGGCCCTTCTCGATCCTGCTCTGGCGCGCTCCCGGCATGGTTTCAGCACGCCTTTGTTGCAGCGGCGCGACAATCCACTAGCCGGCTTCGTTCACCGGCCTGTCACCGACATCGCCTATCCCCGGGTCGATCCGGCAAGGAGCGATTCTCGATGCGGACCATATGCCTTCTGTTTTGCGCAGCACTTGCCGCCTTCACTGGCGACGCCCAGGCAAGCGAAACCCGCGCCAGGCAGATCCTCGACCGCTTCGAGCACGCCAACCAGTGGCGCGACCATGTCATGGTCGCCGCGCACCGCGCCGGCAGCATGCAGGCCGGCAACACGCTCTATGCCGAAAACTCGCTCGCCGCCGTCGAAGGCGCCATCGCCATCGGTGCCGAAATCGTTGAGGTCGACATCCGGCGCTCGAAGGATGGTGAATTCGTCGTCATGCATGACAGCTGGCTCGACCGCACCACGACTTGCAAGGGCGAGGTGATCAACTACACGCTGGCAGAGCTCAAGCGTTGCAAGCTGGTGGTCGAAGGCACCGGCGCCGTCACCGGGGAAAGTGTTTCCACGCTGCGCGAAATGCTGCTGGCGACCAGGGATCGGATCCTCATCAACCTCGACAACAAGCTCGATGTCCAGGCTCTGCCCGGCATGATCGCCATCGCCCGCGATCTCGGCATGGCCGAGCAGGTGATCGTCAAGGAGAACCTGTGGAACCAACAGCGGATCGACACCGTCAAGGCGGCGCTCGATGCTGCCGGCGGCGGCTTCCAGTTCATGCCGATCATCGCCGATGACGCCGTGCATGACGCTGCCTTTGCCGAGCAGGTCGGCAAGGCCTTTGCGCCCGGCGCGATCGAGCTGATCAACTGGCGGGCGGGGACAGAGGCGCTGACGCAGACCGGCGGACCGTTGTTCAGCACCCGCATGCGGGCGGTGTCGGTGCGGGGCGGCTGGCACATCTGGGCTGACACCTACGCCATCGTCAACAAGCCGGGCGGCTTCCTCTCCGGCGGCCGCGGCGACGAACTGGCGGTCGCGGCCAGCCTGCCGGCAGAGACCTACGGCTTCTGGGCCGAACGCGGCGCCACCATCATCCAGACCGACGAACCGAAGGCAGCGATTGCGTGGCTGGCGGCGAATGGGTTTCGCGTGCCTTATGCGGATGCGGCGCGGCCGGCCGAGGCGGCGAATACGGCGAGTATCAATTAGAGCGACGGCCGACGCTGCTGATCTCCCTCCTTGAGGGGGAGATGGCCGGCAGGCCAGAGGGGGTCGTCGCGCGTGGAGCGCTAACCTTCATCTGCCGCAGGAGGTCGTGCCCGGTCGGACCGACCCCCTCTGTCGCCTTCGGCGACATCTCCCCCTCGAGGGCAGGGCTATCGCATAT
>NZ_JBWLUX010000066.1:0-10168 GCF_057784315.1 Mesorhizobium sp. CNPSo 4684
GGGAAAGCCCAAAATGCTCATCCGCATCGCGCTTGCCAGAAAACTTCTCGTCATCCTCAATGCAAAAGCACGCGACGCGAGAAGTGAGTTCGCAAATGCAACTTGACCCCCCAGATAGTCGCTCTCCCCCATTTCATGGGGGCGAGGAACCCAAGCTTTCAGCGGCCGCGACCCTTCGAGATTAGCGTTTCCTCGCCCCCACAAAGTGGGGGAGAGGGCCGCGAAGCGGACGGAGAGGGGGCTGGCGCTCCCGTAGCCTCCGCCCCCTACCTTTCCTCCACAATCCGCAAATACGCCGCCGTCACGAACAGCACGATCAGCCCGAACAGGATCCGCCTTGCCCCCTCTGGCATCTGCAGGATCGTCAGCAGCGTCGTCAGCACGGTCAGGATCAGCGCGCCGATGATGGTGCCGGTGTAGCCGCCGCGGCCGCCGAAGATGGAGGTGCCGCCGATCACGGCGGCGGCGACCGAGGGCAGCACCAGCGGTTCGGCGAGCGACAGCGATGGGGCCTTGATCAGGCCGATATAGAGCAGGCCGGTAATGCCGGCGAGCACGCTGGAGGTGACGTAGAGCGCGGTGATCACCTGCCAGTATTGTACGCCCGACAGGCGGGTTGCGCGCTCATTGTCGCCGACGGTGTAGAGCAGGCGGCCGAAGCCGGTGCGGGCGAGCGTGAAGACGATCAGCGCCGCCAGCGGCACGAACAGCAGCAGCGCGTTGGGGAAGCCCCATGTCACGCCGGTGCCGAGCCAGGCGAGGAAGTCGGGGATTTTCGCGCCCGACGCGATCACCGTGCGCTGGTAGACCTGCAGGCAGCCGGTGCCGATCAGGCTGGTGCCCAGCGTCATGATCAGCGGGTGGACGCGGAAGACGCCGACGCCGATGCCGTTGACGAGGCCGATCAGCACCGCCGGCGTCATCGCCAGAAGGAACGCCACCGCCGGGCCCTGGTTGACCACTTGCGTCGCCATGATGAAGGCGCTCATCGTCGCCACCGTGCCGACCGACAGGTCGATGCCGCCGGTCAGCATGGTCATGGTCTGGCATCCCGCCAGGATCGCCAGCGGAATGGCGAATTTGATGGTGTTGGCGATCCAGCGCTCGTTGACGATGCCGGGTCGCAGGATCTGCAGGATCACCACCAGGATGACGAGCAGGATGACCAGCGGGATGAGCGGCCGGTCGGCCATGAAGCGTTTTACGCGGCGGCCGAAGGGGACGGGGGTGATGGCGGTGGTGCTCATGGGGTGGCTCGCGGTGGGGTTGGCGCGACCTCCCTTCTCCCCTTGTGGGAGAAGGTGGATCGGCGCACAGCGCCGAGACGGATGAGGGGTGCGTGACGGAACGAGGCGGTGGCGTTCCCTGGAACACCCCTCATCCGACCTCGCTTCGCGAGGCCACCTTCCCCCACAAGGGGGGAAGGAAGAAGCGCGCGCCTACCCATCATTGCCGCCCCCGCATGGTGATGAACGCGCCGAACATCACCACCGCCACCATGATGGCGCCCTCGATGATGGCCGTGACGTTCGGATCGATGGCGAGCAGCGTCAAATCCGTGCGAACCAGGCGCAGCACGAAGACGGCGACGATGGGGCCGAGCAGGCCGCCCTTGCCGCCGCCGAGCGCGACGCCGCCCAGCACGACCGCCGCGACGCTGGCCAAGAGATACGGGCCGGGGATGGGGGCGCCGATGCCGGTGCTCATGGTCAGCGCCAGGCCGCCAAAGGCGGCGAGCAGGCCCGACAGCGCATAGGCGATGATGCGGGTGCGCTTCACCGGCACGCCTGAGCGGAACGCCGCCAGTTCGCTCGAGCCGATGGCGTAGAGGGAGAGGCCGAGGCGCGAGCGCCTGAGCGGTATCCAGATGATGCAGAGGCAGACGATCAGCACCAGCAGCGCCTTCGGGACCCAGGCGTCGATGGCGTCGGGCAGGCCTGGGAACGGCACGGTTCCGGAGATCAGCGCCTTCAGCCATTCGGCGATGCCACCGCCCGGCGCGTCGAGCACCAATAGCGCCGCGCCCTGCAGGACGAACAGCATGGCGAGCGTGACGACAATGTCAGGCACGCGGGTCACGACGATGAGCAGGCCGTTGAGCGCGCCGAGCGCGAAACCCATGGCGAGCACGAAGGGCACCACGAACAGCGCGTATTCTTCCGACGCGCCATTCATCATCGAAGCGGCGGTGACGCTGGTCAGCGCCATCATGGCGGCGACCGACAGGTCGATGCCGCCGGCGATCACCACCACGGTCTGCGCAGCGACGGCGAAAGCGTAAGGCAGCACGGCGCGCGCGAGCGAGCCGAAATCGTTGCTGCCATAGGCCGGCTGGATGATCCGGGTGGCGATGAACAGGACGACGAGCAGGGCGAAGAGGCCGACGACCCAGCCCTGGCGGCGCAGGAAATGGCTCATGGCGTCGCCTCCGGGGCATCGGAGGCATGGGCGGTGGGATCGGCCAGGATACCGATATCGGCCTTGGCGCCGCGCGGCAGGCCGTAGGCGGCGCGCATCAGCGCCGGCTCGTCGGCCTCCTCGACCGGAAAAATGTCGACGAGGCGGCCGCCGAAGATAACGATGACGCGGTCGCAGACGCGCTGCACCTCTTCGAGTTCCGAGGTGTAGAACAGCACCGACTTGCCATTGCCGGCGAGCTCGCGCAGCAGTTTGTAGATCTCCTGCTTGGTGCCGACATCGATGCCGCGCGTCGGGTCGAAGCACAGGATGGTGCGGGCGTCCGCCGCGATCCAGCGGGCGATGGTCACTTTCTGCTGGTTGCCGCCGGACAGGCGCTGCACCTCGCCCTGCGCGCGGGTGTCGATCTGCAGCCGCTCGATGGCGCTGAGCACCGTCGCGCGCTCCTTGCGCATGTTGATCGGCCCCCAGTTGCGCAGAGCGGCACTGAAGGGCAGGGCGATGTTCTCGCGCACCGAGCGCTGCATGGCGAGCGCCTCGGATCGGTCGCCCGGCACATAGGCAATGCCGGCGCGGATGGCGTCGATCGGGTGTGAAAATTTCACGGGGGCGCCATCGACTTCGATGGTGCCGCCGGAGGGACGGATCGAGCCGGCAAGGGTGGCGAAGAGTTCATCCTGGCCCTGGCCTTCGAGCGCGACGACGCCGGCGACCTCGCCATCGGCGAGATCGAAGGAGACGTCGCTGAGCTTGGTGCCGACGCGTAAGTTTTGCACGGCGATGCGCGGCCGGGCAGGGGCGGGCGCGGCCTTCTCGGCGGCGCTGCGGGCGGCGACATGGGTTTTGACAATGCGGGTGCCGAGCATCAGCTCGACGATCTTTTCCTCGACGCCCGGCACGATGTCGACGACGCCGACGGTTTCGCCGTCGCGCAGCACGGTGGCGCGGTCGCACAGCGCCGAGATTTCGACGAAGCGGTGCGAGATGAAGATCACGGCCCGGCCCGAGTCGCCCTGGCGGCGCACCACTTCCAGGACTTTTTCGGCGAGGTTGGCGGGAAGTGCTGCCGTCATCTCATCGAGCAGCAGCACGTCGGGTTCGACGGCGAGCGCGCGTGCCAGGTCGAGCACGCGCAGCACGGCCAGCGGAATGTCGCGCGCGGTGTCGCGCAGATCGAGGTCGACAATGCCGAGTTCGCGCACCCAGGCGCGGAACGGCTCGACCGGCGTGCCGGTGAGCCTGAGATTGGATAAGACGTCGAGATCGGGGATCAGCGACGGTTCCTGGTAGACCGGCAACAGCCCGGCGCGGCGCGCGGCGGCGGGCGAGCGTATGTCGCGCGCCTCGCCGCGGATCAGGATACGCCCGGCATTCGCAGGAATGGCACCGGTCAGGATCTTCACCAGCGTCGACTTGCCAGCACCGTTGGCGCCCATCAGAGCGTGGACCTCGCCCGGCAGGACGGAGAGCGACGCGTTGCGCAGCGCTGCAACCGCGCCGTAGTTCTTGGCGACACCGGTGGCGTCGAGGAGGGGGCTGGTGGTCAAATCGCGGTCTCGATTCACGTGGTCTGTTTTGCAGCAATACGCCACGCTTGCGCGCGGCGTATTGTCGAGAAACTCCCCCTTCTCCCCTTGTGGGAGAAGGTGTCGCCGAAGGCGACGGATGAGGGGTGTTCCAGCGGAGTGAGGCGTTGATGTCTTCTGGAACACCCCTCATCCGTCTCGGCGCTGCGCGCCGATCCACCTTCTCCCACAAGGGGAGAAGGAAGAGGCGCGGCTGCTTACTCCCCCGGCCCCTTGCACGCGATGATCTGCTCCTTGGTGTACGTCGTCCACTCAGGGATCGAGATCGAGACCGGCCATTCCGGGCTGAGCGACGGGTCGGCGGCGGCTTTCAGCTTGGCCTTGCCTTCGTCGGTGGCGTTGTCCCACAGTTGCGGGTCGACCAGCACGGTCTGCTGTGCCGGCTTCTTGCCGTCGAGGATCTGCAGCGCCAGCGTCACGCCCGCGCCGCCGATCGAGCCGGGGTTGGTGACGGCAGCGCCGACGAGGCCCTTGACCGAGCTCAGCTGGCCGACGAAACCGGCATTGTCGGCGCCGACCACCGGCACCAGCGGCGCCTGCGATTCGACCAGCGCGTCGACGATGACGTTGTCGATGCCGGAGGTCCAGATGCCGTTGAACGGCGTGCCGGTGGCCAGGAACGACAGCATCTGCTGCTTGGCCTGGTCCTGCTGCCAGCCGGTGAAGACTTCCTGCGCGACCTTCACGTCGGGGTTTTCGGCCAGCGCCTTCTTGAAGCCTTTGTCGCGATCGGAGTCCGCCGAAGCGCCGGCGGCGCCGCGCATGTAGAACACCTCGCCCTTGCCGCCCATCTGCTGGAACAGCCATTTGGCGCCGAGATAGGCATACTGTTCCTGGTTGTTGGAGATGATGTAGGCCGACGGCTCGGTGACCGCCTGGTCGACGGCGACGACGACGATGCCGGCCTTGGTGGCTTCCTCGAGGCCCGCCTTGATGCCGGCGGGATCAGCGGGGTTGACGACGATGGCGTCAACCTTGGCGCTGATCAGGTTGCGGATGTCTTCGAGCTGGCCGGCGGCATCGGTGTTGCGGTGGGCGATGTTGAGTTTCGTCACTTCGCCGGACGCCAGCGCCTGCGCCTTCATGGCGCAGACCATCTCCTCGCGCCAGCCATTGCCCTGCACGGTGTTGGAAATGCCGATCGTGTATTTGCCTTCGGCCGACGAGACGCCCATCGACGCCAGCAAGGCAGCACCCGCAAGCAGCGGCACCATGGTCAGTATTTTCTTCATGTCAGTACTCCTCCACATTGTTTTTCAGTTCCAGGGTTTTGCGCCTGCCGGATTGCGACGGGATCAAACCAAGTTGTTACCTCGTCATTTGACGAAGGGACGCAGCACGTCGCGGGCAAGCAGGAAACCGCGCTTGACCTGATCGTCGCTGCCTTCAAAGCGTCGGTCCTCGTGCTCGATGATGACCGAGCCGTCATAGCCGGCACGGTAGAGGCCGGAGAAGAAGCCGCTCCAGTCGACATCGCCCAAGCCCGGCATGCGCGGCACCTGCCAGCCTATCCCGGCCGAAAGAATCCCGCGCTCATAAAGTCCATCATGATCAATCATCAGGTCCTTGGCGTGGACATGCAGCATGTAGGGGCCGAACTCCCTGATGAAGCGGGCCTGGTCGATCATCTGCCAGACCAGATGCGAGGGATCGAAATTCATGCCGACCTCGCCGCCCCACGCCTCCAGGATGCGGCGCCAGATCTGCGGCGAATAGGCGATGTTGTGCCCGCCCGGCCACTCGTCATAGCTGAAGATCATCGGGCAATTCTCGAAGGCAAGCTTGACGCCATGGCCGCGCGCATAGGCGACGATCTCGGGCCAGACTTTCAGCGCGTCCTGCCAGTTGACGTCGACGGTCTTCGAGGCATCGCCGCCGCAGAACGTGTTGACCACCGGCACGCCCATATTGGCGGCCAGCGCGATGACCTTCTTCAGATGACTGATGACGGCCTCGCGATGCGCGGCGTCGGGATGCAGCGGGTTGGGATAGTAGCCGAGGCCGGAGACCGTCAGCTTCTTCTCCGTCAGCGACGCAACGATCTCCTTGGCCTGCGCAGGCGAGGTCGAAGCAGCGTCGATGTGGCTGGTGCCGGCATAGCGTCGCGTGGCGCCGGAAGTTTTCGGCCAGCAGGCGATTTCCAGCGCCTCGAAGCCGGCGGAATGCGCCCAGCCGGCCACCTCGCCAAGCGGCGTCTCCGCAAACGGCGCGGTGAGCAGTCCAAGTTTCATAGTGCCTCCCCTGGTCGTGGCTTCACGGCCAAATCCTATAATGCCGATTGTTTGGATCGCTTCAACCTCGCGACCTCATCTTGTTCAAGAATGCGCCGGACGGCCGCCATCGGATCGTCCGATAGCAGGTCGCCCAGCGCCGATGTGACGGCCGCGCGGAACGTCCCGTCAGCGGCGAGGCCGGGGTCGAATATCCCGTCGATGGCCAGGATGGCGGACGCCAGCGCCTGCGCATCATGGCCGGTCGTGTCGGCGATCTCGGCGACCTTGCCGGCATAGGGATCCGACACCGGCCAGCGTTTGCCAAAGCGATCCGAGGCCTGGATGAGATAAGCCATCCATCCGGCGACGGGCACCGACAAAAGGCCGATGCTGGCGCCCTGGCTCAGCCGGTCGCGGATCGGGTTCAGCATGCGCTGGACGATCTTCTGCGAGCCGTCGGTCGCGATCTGGTGGTTGCGGTGGCGGATTGCGGTGTTCTTCAGCCGGGCAAGGCTCTGCTCGACATAGGCGAGCGGTAGGATGCCGGATACCGGCATCAGCGTCGGCACAGTCTCCTCGATCAGCATGCGCCTGATGAAGTCCGACAACAGCGGGTTGGCCATGGCATCCGATGTATGCTCGAGCCCGGCCAGCACGCCAAGTGTGGCGAGCGTGGTCTGGGCGCCGTTCAGCACCCGCATTTTGAGATGCTCGAACGGCGTCACATCGTCGACGAAGGTGGCGCCGACGAGATCCCAGCGCGGCATGCGGCCGGCGAATTTTTCCTCGATCACCCATTGCCGGAACGGCTCGCCGACGGCGACAGCGCCGTCGCGATAACCGAACCATTGCTCGACGCTGTCGAGGTCGGCCTGCGTCACCGCCGGCGCGATGCGGTCGACCATGGCTGAGGGGAAAGCGACATTGGACGCGATCCAATCCGCCAGCCCATTGCCGCGCCGTTCGGCAAAGCTGCGCACGACATTGCCGAGGATGACGCCATTGGTCGGGATGTTGTCGCAGGAGAGCAGTGTCAGCGGTCGGCCATGCGTGGCCTGGCGCAACTCCAGCGCCCGCACCAACAAGCCGGGCACGCTGCGCGGTGTCTCGGGGTGGGCGAGGTCGTGGACGATGTCGGGATGGGCGAGGTCGAGTTCGCCGCTCGACGGGACGTGGCAATAGCCTTTTTCCGTCACCGTCATCGTCACCAATTCGATGTCGGGCGAGACCAGCACGCCGAGCGCCGGTGCCGCACTCTCCTGGCTGTCGACCACCCGGACGATGCTGCCGATGACGCGTGCCTCGATATGGCTGTTTTCGCGGATCAGCCTTGTATAGAGCCCGCTCTGCCGTCCCAACGTGTCGGCGAGGCTGGGCGGGCGGATGTTGATGCCGACAATGCCCCAGCGGTCGAAGCGCAGCGTGATGAGATCGTCGGTGTATTCGGCCTGATGGCAGCGGTGGAAAGCGCCGACGCCGAGATGCGCCATGCCGGGCGCCAGCAACGTGCGGTCGTAAGACGGTGTCTGGACCGATGCCGGCAAACGGTCGAGCAGCGCCGGCCCGAGTGTCTCGGTGGAAGCGCTCACCGGTTCGCCCCGATCACCGCCTGCTCCTGGTCGATCACGGCGCCGGTCATCGGCCCTGCGGCGTCGGAGAGCAGGAAGACGGCGAGGCTGGCGATATCGGTCGGCGTCAGCAGCCGGCCGAAGGGCTGCGCGGCGTTGGCCTTGTCGAGCCAGCCGGGGCCGTTGCCCAAAGTCTCGGCCTGCATGATGCGTTCGGCCGGCGTGTCGGTCCAGCCGACATTGATGCCGTTGACGCGGATGCGGTCGAAACGGTGGGCGTTGGCGGCGTTCTTGGTCAGCGTCGCCAGCGCGCCCTTGGTGGCGGAATAGACGGCAAGCTCCGGCGAACCGCAATGCGCATTGATCGACAGGATGTTGAGAATAGCGCCGCCCTGGCCGCGCTGCTTCATGTCCGCAATCGCCGCCTGCATCAGGAAGAACGGCGCGCGCGCGTTGACGGCAAACAGCGCCGCCCAGTCGTCGAGGCTGGCGTCGAGGAAGGAGGCGCGGTCGGTCAGGCCGGCGGCGTTGACCAGCGCATCGATGCGGCCGAAGCGCTCGATGCAGGCCTGCGCCAGAAGGGCAGGGGCTTCCGGATCAGCGAGGTCGGCGGCAACGAAGATGGTCGGCGTGCCCAATTGCGAGAGCTCGGTCGCCACGGCCTTGCCACGTGTTATCTCGCGCCCAGTGACGAGAAGGCCGGCCGCACCGGAACGGGCCAGCGTCTCGGCAATGGCGCGGCCAATGCCTTGCGTCGACCCGGTGACCAAAGCCACCTTGCCGTCCAGCCGGATCTCCATTCCTCCTCCCGGAACAAAGTTTCTATTTTTCTAGATATGGAATGGTAATTCCCGATAGTCAATTGTGCCAGTTGTGCTCCGTGAGAAGCCGATCGCCGGACTTAGCGCCGCCCCTCACCTGCCTGCCGGCATCCTCTCCCCGTATAGTGACGGGGAGAGGGGGCTCGTCGCCACCTTCGCCAATTACCAACGTTGCAAAGAGGTGCCAGCGTTGCGGCCAGCCCCTTCTCCCCGTCACTATACGGGGAGAAGTGCCCGGCAGGGCGATGAGGGGCAGCGCTGACTTCGGGAATTCATGATCTTCGTCACAAGTCGAAAGCTCTCGATCAATATTCACTCCCCGCGTCGCGCCGCCACCCCATGGACCAGCGCCATGCCGACGGCCAGTGATGCCGCCAGCGAGCGGAAGCCGGCAAAGTCGGATTCCACTACTTCGAGCCAGCTGTCCGACAGCGGGATCAGCGGGCTGAAGGTGCTGTCGGTGACGGTGACGATGCGCGCCTGGCGTTCATGCGCCACCGCGACCAGATCGGGCGTGATCGAATTGTAAGGGCTGAAGGAGACGGCCAGCACCGCGTCTTGGCCGCCGATGCAGCCGATCTGGTCGAGCGCCGAGGAGCCGACATTGTCGACCAGCACGTTGCGCACGCCTTGCTGCGAGAGGGTCAGCGACAGATAGGCGGTGACGGGAAAGGCGCGCTTGGAGCCGATGACATAGATCAGTTCGGCATCCGCAAGCAGCGCCACCATCTTGTCGAAACTCTCGACATCGAAGCCGGCCTCGATGCGGCCGAGCGAGGCCTGCGACGCCCCGACCATGCCATGCAGGAAATGCAGGTTCGGCTCGGTCTCGGTGCGCGGCTCGCCACGCCCTTCCGGCCATGATCCCTTGATGTGTTCCTTGAACAGGCCCTGGAAATCGGAAAAGCCGGAATAGCCGAAGATCTGCGCAAAGCGCACCAGCGTCGAGGGCTGCACGCCGGCCTGTGCCGCCACCTGCGCGATGGTGCCGAGCGCGACGTCGCTCGGATGCTGCCACAGGAAGATCGCCACCTGCCGCAGCCGCTTGGGGAAATGCACCGTGCCCGACGACAGCACGGCGCGCAGCTCCTCATAAGTTTGCGGCTGGATATAACCCAGTGCTGCCAGAGAGCGTCCCCGCTTGCGTGTCGCCGCCTCGTCGGCGATCGATCGTCCTGACTTGCTTGCCCCACTCATGATATTCAGGCTAGCGCGATACGATCGTTTTACAATATGAAAATTGGAAATCGTGTTCGAAAGCGGTGATTGATGCGAGCGGTCAAAAGCAGCGCTCTACGGCGCCCCCCTCTGTCCTGCCGGACATCTCCCCCACGGGTGGGGAGATTGGCAGTTTCGCCTTCGGCGAACCTCTTGCAACGTCCGAGATTGGCGAAGGCCGCCGTGGCAGCCGATCTCCCCCCTTGTGGCAGGGCTATCGCATATGAGTAAAGAGGTCATAGAAGAAGTCTTTGCTCCAGTTTGCCCTTCGCATCTTGCTGGCGATAGGTTTGTCGAGCGGATGGGCAGCCAAGATGTTTTGCGCGAGCCTTCGGATGACAGCC
>NZ_JBWLUX010000067.1:0-9268 GCF_057784315.1 Mesorhizobium sp. CNPSo 4684
GCGAGCAACGTTTACGAGCAGGTCAAAGGCAAACTGGATTATGCCTACACCGACCTCGGTAGCCAGCAGGTCCACAACATCGTGGACGCGGTGCGCGCCTATCGAGTCAGTCGAGCAAAACCCACTTCGGCATTCTCGAAAAGGGATACGCTGACGCTTCCCGAAAAACCGTCCATCGCGGTCTTGCCATTCGACAACCTCAGTGGCGACCCCGAGCAGGGCTACTTCGCTGACGGCATGGTGGAGGAGATCATTACCGCGCTGTCCCGGACGCGCTGGCTGTTCGTCATCGCGCGCAACTCGAGCTTTACCTACAAGGGCCGGGCAGTGGACATTAAGCAGGTCGGGCGCGAGCTTGGTGTGCGCTATGTGCTTGAAGGGAGCGTGCGCAAGGCGGCGAGCAGGGTGCGCATCACCGGGCAGCTTATCGATGCGGCAACGGGTGCACATCTATGGGCTGACCGTTTCGACGGGGGGCTGGAGGACGTTTTTGACCTGCAGGAGGACGTGACCCGGAGCGTCGTGGGAGCGATCGCTCCGAAGCTGGAACAGGCAGAGATCGAGCGGGCCAAGCGCAAGCCGACCGAGCACCTTGACGCTTACGACTATTATCTGCGTGGGATAGCAAGCCTCCACCAGTTGACCAGGGAATCCAACGCAAACGCCCTTCAGTTGTTTTACAAGGCCATCGAACTCGACCCTGAATTCGCCTCGGCATACGGCATGGCCGCCTGGTGTGGCGTCATGCGCAAGGCGAACGGTTGGATGACGGATCGTGAGCAGGAAACCGCCGAAACCGAGCGCCTGGCTCTGAAGGCAGTGGATTTGGGCAGGGATGATGCGGTTGCGCTCTCACTCGGCGGGCACGCGCTCGCGTTTGTCGTGGGCGACAACAATAGCGGGGCAGCGTTCATTGATCGCGCGCTCGCGCTCAATCCGAACCTGGCTACTGCGTGGCTATTCAGCGGCTGGGTCAGAGTCGACCTCGGCGATGCGGAAACCGCCCTCCAGCACCTCGCGACTGCGATACGCATGAGCCCGGTCGACCCGCTCATGTTCGATATGCAGAATGCGGTTGCAGTGGCTCATCTCTTCGCTGGTCGATTTGAGGAGGCATCATCTTGGGCCGAAAGGTCGTTGCGGGAAAAGCCGGACTTTTTGGGGTCGTTGCGCTATGCGGCTGCAAGCTATGCTCACGCCGGCCGAACCGAGGACGCGCAAAAGGTGGTGAGCCGAATTCTCGCCCTCGATCCTGGCCAACGAATTTCCAATCTCGCCGACGTCGTTTCAGCCGTCCCAGCCCATATGGCTCTGCTTGCAGAAGGTTTGCGAAAGGCGGGGCTGCCGGAATAGCGCTGTCAGGTTGGCGCATACCGATCGCGAGTTGGGAACGCACCGAGATCGCAAAGACCGCACCATGGGTGGCGTCGGCCCTGCACAAATCGCCGTAGGGCGCCGTACAAGCGATCCCGCGTCATATCAGGGGTGGGTCACTGATCCCAACTCGTCGCGTGGGCCAGCGATGGGGGCGCCTGTGGCAAAGCACCCTGCTCGATCTCAAGCCCTGTCGGCGATCCGTAGGACATAGGCAATGGCTGCTTCGGCAGGACAATGGCTGATTGTCCGTTTTTGGCGCAACCGCGACCTCTAGCGTCGTCGCCGCCAATGTCTGCTCTCCGGAGGTGGCAAAGCTGTTCTCTGCGGCCGACATCGGGCGCGTACCTGTCCGGCTCCTCGTTGGTCGCAAGGAGCCGGGGTGGTCAAATTTCTGTCCCTTCTGCCAAAGTGAGTGCATCCTCGACGTCGACACCGAGATAGCGCACCGTGTTCTCGATCTTGGTGTGGCCGAGTAGGATTTGCACCGCTCGTAGGTTGCCGGTGGCTTTGTAAATGATGGACGCCTTGGTCCGCCGTAGGGAGTGCGTGCCGTATTCCTCCCGGCGTAGGCCGATGCCAGTCACCCACTCATCGACCAGTCGCGCATATTGCCGTGTGCTCAGATGATCGGCGTGATCGATGCGGCTCGGAAAGGTGTATTCGTCGATCGCGCCGCCGCGCCGATCAAGCCATGCCAGAAGGCTGGTACGCGCATCATCCATCAACTCGAATTGGACCGGCCGAGCCGTCTTTTGCTGAACGACGATCGCCCGGGTCCGGATTTGGCTGCCGCTGACCAATTGGCCGATTTTGATCTTTACGATATCGCAGCCCCTCAGCTTGCTATCGATCGCCAGATCGAAAAGTGCTCGGTCACGGACGCGACGGTGCTGATCGAGGAAGAAGCGAACGGCCCACACCTGACGTGGCTTCAACGCTCGTTTGGCTCCGACCTTGCGGCCAGCATTCCAAGCTCGACGTTCCTGCGAACCCGGATCATATTGTGACATACCCATGATCAATCTCCTTGGCCGACATCGGCCAAGGAGATTTTCTCCGCCTTGCACTACCGTCTGTTGCGGTTTTTGGGGCCGCAAGCTGAACGTCCGCTTTTGGCTGTCGCGCTGCCCTTAAGCTCCGAATATACATGCTTTGCCCCTGTACATGCTGCAGGGCCAGTAAGAACAGCAATGCGGACGACCGAGCGTGAGGTCGACTGATTCCCGAATCCGGCTAGCCACCGTCGTGAAACGCGCTAGGCTGCTCCGATTAACGAAGCCAGGCTTGTTCTATGGAGCGCCGCCTTACCGCTATCCTTGCCGCCGACGTGGTCGGCTATTCTAGGCTGATGGGCGTCGACGAGGCCGGGACCCTGGCGGCGCTTAACGCCCATCGCAAGGAATTCGTCGACGGCAGCATTGCCGAGCATCGGGGGCGCGTCGTCAAGCTGATGGGCGACGGGATGCTTGTAGAATTCCCCAGCGTAGTCAATGCGGTGGCCTGCTCGGCGGCGATCCAACGCGGCATGGCCAGCCGCAACGAGGGCGAGCCGGGCGATCGCCGGATCGACTTCCGGATCGGGATCAACCTCGGCGACGTGATCGTCGAGGACGACGATATCTTCGGCGATGGAGTTAACGTCGCCGCTCGGCTTGAGAGCATGGCGGAGCCCGGCGGGATCGTAGTCTCGTCTTCGGTGCGCCATGAAGTCGGTGATCGTTTGGGTCTTGCGTTCGAGGATCTCGGCGAGCGGAAATTGAAAAACATCAAGCACCCGGTACGCGTGTTTCAGGTTAGATTGGAAGGGTCACTTCGCATCGAGCCGCGGGCGCTTGCCAGCCAGCGCGACCAGGCATCGGTTGCGGTCTTGCCGTTTCAGAACATGAGCGGCGATGCGGAGCAGGAATATTTTGCAGATGGTGTCGTTGAAGACATAGTCACAGCGCTCGCTCACTTTCGCCACTTGCTGGTCATCGCCCGCAATTCGAGCTTTGCGTACAAAGGCCGTGCCGTGGACGTGAAGAAGGTAGGGCGCGAGCTGGGTGTTCGCTATGTGGTTGAGGGCAGCGTGCGCCGATCTGGCGAACGGCTGCGCATTTCAGCCCAGCTCATCGATTCCTCGACAGGGGCACATTTGTGGGCCGACCGTTTCGACGGCGCGCTGGCGGAGGTGTTCGATCTGCAGGACCAGATCACATCGAGCATCGTCGGGGCAATCGCGCCGAAAATGGAGCAGGCCGAGATCGAGCGCGCCAGACGCAAGCCGACGGAGAGCCTTGAAGCCTATGACTACTATCTACGCGGGCTTGCTACCTTCGACCGGACGATCACCCAGGCCGCTGGCGAGGAGGCGCTGCGGCTTTTCAATCAAGCGATCGCCCGCGACCCAGAGTTCGCACTCGCCCACGCCAGGGCCGCGCGATGCTATTCCACTCGGAAGAGCAATGGCTGGATGGTCGATCGCACGCAGGAAGTCGAGGAGGCGCTTGGATTTGCTTCTAGAGCGATCGACCTCGGTCGCGACGATGCCATTGCGCTTTCGTTTGGCGGCTACGTGCTTGGCTATGTCGGTGGCGACATTGAAGAGGCCGCGGCCCGCCTCGACGAAGCGCTTGCGCTGAACCCAAACCTGGCTTTGGCGTGGGGCTACAGCAGCTGGGTCAAGACGTGTTTGGGCCAACCGGACAAGGGAATTGAGCACGCCGCGCGCGCAATGCGCCTCAGTCCCCTCGATCTGCGAATTTACTCTTGGCAGTTCTGCACCGCGCTGGCCCACTTCTGTGCCGGCCACTACGACGACGCGTTACTGTGGGCGGAGCGGGCGCTTCGACAGCAACCCAACTACGCAAGCGCGTTACGCGTTGCTGCCGCCAGCCACGCCCTAGCCGGGCGCTCAGGTCAAGCGAAGGAGACGATCGAGCGACATGCGAAGGTCGCTCCTGCGCTGCGGCTTGTAAATATTGCTGACGTGCTGCCGCCGTTCCGACGACTCGAAGACCGGAAAAAGTATGTCGAGGCTCTGAAGATGGCGGGAATGCCGCACTAGTAACTTCGTGCATTGCGCCTTTGAAGCCGAGACCAGACGGTTCGGTTCTGGAAGAGCTAGCAGAAAGGCACCACTCCCTTGGTGACGCCATCTTGGCCGCAACGGCTGCTCGTTCAAACTTTTGTCCAGGAGCCTACTGTCTGGGGGGGCATCAGCGATGTCTGCTCTCGGGCACTGGCAGAGTAGTCCTCTGTGGCTGACATGAGGCGCAAACCGCCACTCGCTTGCTGCGGCGCTGTTTACGGCGCGCTCGCGAGCGGCTACGCGCGGTCCTATTCTGAATGACTGCCGTTCGCTTTGCGAACGAGTGATTCCGGCTCCATTCCTAACGCGTCGGCGATGCGCCCAAGAGCACGTGCTGAAACATTAGCGCATTCAATGGCACTTATATAGCCGGCGATCAGACCGGAGCGCTCTGGCAATTCCTCTAGAGTCATGTGCCGCCTGGTTCTGGCTTACCGACTGTCTTAGAGCCTAGACCAGCCTCGACAAGTCGTCGGAAGGCCTCCGATCTGGTGGGTAGATCGGGCTGATTTCGGCGCCATTCGTCAACGCGGGCAAGCAAGTCACTCGTAAGCCGCAGTTCGAAGCGCTCAGTTTTGTTATCAATAGCATCAGGCGTGTTTGACAATGACTATGTCCGTAATGTACGGTATGTACGTAAATTGTGGTTTGCGCTTTGCGGCCGAACAACGTGCTCGAACACGTCGCTCGGCCTGACCACAACCCAAGCTGTTTGGAGCTCGGATCATGGTTGATTCCGACAATACCACGACTTTGCCTTTCGTCATCGGCCGGCAACGCGACGAGCCTGACAGTTCGGCACCCCAAGCCATAGATTCGGCTTTGAGCCTATGGAGCGAGTGGCAACGAGCTCGATATGCCTCATTGCTGTTGTGTCGAGTCCAGCAGCGGTTCGAGATGAGAACGTTGGTCAATACCGGAATTCAGGTATTGACCGCAGGCGAGCCGATGCCGTGGCAACTATCAGTGCCTACTACAGGTCTAGACTCTGAGCATCTCATAGCTTGCGAAGCCGAGGTCTTTGCGATGACCGAAGCTCTTCAGCTTCAAGATTCGATCCCCGAAGTCGCGGCTACGTCGCTCGTCGGCGTCATCGCCAAGTTGGAAATGGTCGTCGGTGCTGACCGGGATATCGGTGACCCTACCGACTTCCCGTGGCCGCACATAGCTTCCGTACTGCGTGACTTAAAGGCGATCGCGGGAGACTTGCCGGCTGGTCGCCTGAGTCGGGAACGGACGCGGAGCGATGTTGCCAGGCATTGGGAGTCCGCAGTCAAGCTGGTCGCTGCGCTGGAAGAAGAAGGCGAGCCGGAGCACCGTGGCGAGTAGCGCTCCTCTGATACGCCCGCCTCGCCACTCGTCGCGTGCGGCCCGACCTCGACGTTCGAGACGAAACCGCAACGCGCAAGTCATTGCACGCTATGGCTCTACCCCATGAACTCCGTGCTTTCCTTCGGCGTCCGGAGGACTCTGATGGCGGGTCGATCCACCATTGAGAGAGCGACCGCGATGGCAGAGGAAACCAGGACTGGCCCGCAGGCTTTGGTTCCGGCGAACGACAACGGCGATCCCGCCAGCCCCGAGGGTCGCCCTGAAAACACCGCGGTGGCCAGGGTGGATCGGGTGGTGCTGGATATCGCCCGGCTGATCGGCCGGCAGCTGGCGGGGGAGGCATTCGAGGCGGGGTCGGCGGCCAACGACAATCGGCCAGGCCACCAAGAGGGAGAGGGCAGGGAGCCGGATGGCAAACCCCTTGGGAACAGGGGAGAGGAGTTGCCGCCATGACCCGTGTCGCACTCTATGCCCGCTATTCTTCCGACAGCCAGCGGGATGCCTCCATCGAGGACCAGTTGAAGCTGTGCCGCGAGCAGGCAGCGCGTGACGGCTGGAGCGTGGCGGGAACCTATGAGGATGCGGCGATCTCCGGCGCAAGCACCGTGCTGCGGCCGGGCATCCAGCATCTGGTGCGCGATGCCCAGCGCGGCCGCTTCGAGGTGGTGCTGGCCGAGGCGCTCGATCGCATCAGCCGCGACCAGGCAGACGTCGCCACCCTCTTCAAGCATCTCAAATTTGCCGGCGTTGCCATCGTCACCTTGGCCGAGGGCGAGATCAGCGAGTTGCACGTCGGCCTCAAGGGCACGATGAATGCCCTGTTCCTCAAGGACCTTGCTCTCAAGACCCATCGCGGCCTTCGGGGCAGGGTGGAGAAGGGCAAGGCCGGGGGTGGGCTCTGCTACGGCTACCGGGTGGTGAAGAAACTGGATGCCGAAGGCGAACCGGTTCGGGGCGACCGCGAGATCGTGGAGGAGGAAGCGACCATCGTGCGCCGCATCTTCCGCGAATTCGCCTCCGGCAAGAGCCCGAAGGCGATCGCCGTCGACCTCAACAAGGAGGGCGTTCCTGGTCCGCTCGGCCGACACTGGGGCGATACCAGCGTGCGCGGGCATGTAATCCGGGGCACCGGCGTAATCAACAACGAGCTCTACATCGGTGTGTTGGTCTGGAACCGCCTGCATTTCGTGAAGGATCCCGCTACCGGCAAGCGCGTGTCGCGAGCCAATCCGCCACCTAAATGGATCCGCACCGAGGTGCCACATCTCAGAATCGTCGACGACGAATTGTGGCAGGCCGTTAAGGAGAGACAGAAATCCATCGCCAACCAATTCGAAGCGGTGGCGATCGCCACGCGCAAGGCCCGAGCGAGAAAGCTGCACACGATGAAGCGGCCAGTCTCCCTCCTTTCCGGCTTGCTCATCTGCGGCTGCTGCGGCGGGCGCTACGGCCTGTTCACTCGCGAGCGTTATGCCTGCCTGAACCACCAGCGCCGCGGCATCTGCGGCAACGGCCGCACTATCACCCGCGAGAAGATCGAGCAGCGCGTTCTCACAGGCCTGAAGGAAAGGCTCGTCTCGCCCGATGCCGTGGCCGAGGCGATCAGAGCCTACGCCCAGGAGACCAATCGCCTCAATCAGGAGCGTCGTGCGCAAGGCGAGCAGGACCGCAAGGCGCTCGACAAGATCGAGCGCGCCATCGCCGGCATTATGAGCGCGATCGAGGATGGCCTGTACCAACCTTCGATGAAAGCGAGAATGGAAGATCTGGAGAGGCAGAAGGCGGAGATCACCGCGCGTCTGGCAGTTGTGCCCACTGACGTGCCCGACCTGCATCCCAACATGGCCACTCTTTATAAGAAGCGGGTCGAGCAGCTCACGCAAGCGCTTGCCGACCACGATGACGGACGCCAAGCCGCCGAGGCGCTGCGCTCGTTGATCGGAGAGATTGTGCTCACGCCCGGCGACAAGCGCGGCGAGGTTCATGCCGAGCTGCGCGGCGAGCTGTTCGGCATCCTCGAACTCGCCAAGCTCGATCAAAATCAAAGGTCTGCCGACGTTATGACAAAAGGGGTTGCGGGTCCCCGCAACCAAATCAAAAAGCCCGCCGCGTGCGGGCTTTTTTGTATTTTGCTGTGGTGGCCGGCCGGTTTTAACCTCCATCAGGGGCCCGCAAGGAGGCGAAGCCGACGCTGCGGGACAGAAAAGCCAAATCCTGTTCCCAAGCCAACTTTCTCGGCGCCCCGCTTCTCGAAACGGCATCCCGCGCCGGTGGCCTTGCGGTCAGGTGCGTCCTCTCGGATTGTGTCCAGGCTGATGTTCGCAATCTGCAACCACACCCAAGCGAAGTCGCACCAAGCGAAGCCGGTTGACTTCGAATACTGGAGGACGATCCCGGGCACGAACCACGATCGGCGCGATTCGTGCATTTCGATGCAGCAGGACGAGAGGACGATCATTCTCTTGCCAGCAAATCATGGAAACGATGCGCGGCTGTGTGCGTGTTGCTAATCATTGCTATCTATTGCTACCGATCCTGATTCGCACCATAATCTCTTCAGGAGGTTGCCATGCCCAATTACGCACTGAACGACCACTATGAGAGCTTCATCAGGAAGCAGCTCGAATCAGGCCGCTACAACAATGCCAGTGAGGTTGTTCGCGCCGGCTTGCGTATGCTCGAGGATTTCGAGGCGGAGCGGGAAAGATGGCTGCGCGAGGAGATTCCGACGCGTTTGACCGAGCTCCGGCAGGATCCGGCGAAGGCTATCCCTGCCGAGACGGTTTTTTCGCGGCTTGAGACGCGTCATCGCGCGAAGCAGGCGAAAGCCAAGTAGGCAATGGAGTATCGCATTGTCTTCCACCCTAAGGCGGAAGCTGAACTCGAACAGCTCTATGATGACATAGCCGAGCGTGCGTCGCCGGCGATCGCCTGGAATTTCATCGCCAGCATCCGCGACCATTGCCTCGGCCTGTCGACTTTTCCACAGCGCGGCACGGAGCGGGTCGAGATCATGCCTGGTCTGCGCATCATCGGCTACCGCCGCGCCGTCAGCATTGCGTTTGCGGTCGAGGCCGAGCGGGTCCTGATCCTAGGCATCTTTTTCGCCGGTCGAAACATCACGGCGGAATTGCTGGAAGATCGGCTCTGAAGCACTGCTCAGGCTGGTGCTGTGGTCGACATTTACCGGGCAGAGCAGACGATTTTCAAGCCGATGGCGCGCAGCTGCCGCCGAGGGATGGGAGCTTCGTGGAAGTGATCCGACCGCGGAACACACTCATAATTTCAGCCAAGCCAACTCACGAATTTCAGCCCCGTGGATATCTCTGCGAGAAATCGAAAAAACATGAGTGATCGGTGTTGACAGTTTGAGTGGGTGGCGACTATATACGCCTCACGAACGAGGGCGGTGCGCCGCTGGCGGCGAAGCAGTTTGCTTCTGAATAAGCCCTTGTGAAATTCAAGAGAGCCGCGTAAGCGACACTCGGA
>NZ_JBWLUX010000068.1:0-8442 GCF_057784315.1 Mesorhizobium sp. CNPSo 4684
GGGAAAGCCCAAAATGCTCATCCGCATCGCGCTTGCCAGAAAACTTCTCGTCATCCTCAATGCAAAAGCACGCGACGCGAGAAGTGAGTTCGCAAATGCAACTTGACCCCCCAGATAGTCGCTCTCCCCCATTTCATGGGGGCGAGGAAACGCTAGTCGCAGAGGTCGCGGCCTTCATGAGCCTGGGTTCCTCGCCCCCGCGCAAGCGGGGGAGACGTGTCTCGGCGAAGCCGAGACGGAGAGGGGGAGCGCCCTAGGCGATTTACTCCGCCGCCTCCACCAGTGACACCCCGTTCAGCCCCGCCACAATATCCGACAGTGCCGGCACGAATTTTTCGCCATGACCCGTGGTGACTGCCGTTGCAAACCCATTGCGCACCGCGGCGCCGATGGGGTTGGCGATGCCGGCGGCCTGGGCGAAGGAGGCGAGGTAAGTCATGTCTTTCAGCGCGTTGGCGATGGCGAAGCGCTGAGCGTTTTCGTTGCGGTTGAGGACGAAGTCGAAGAAGGCTTGATAGAAGCCGCAGTCCATGCGGCTGCCTGATATAACGCTGTTGAAGACCTGCGGCGTCAGCCCGGCCTTGGCGCCGAGGCTCAGCGCTTCGGAATAGATGGCGGAATAGCCCATCGAAACGAAATTGTTGAGCAGCTTCATGGTGTGGCCACTGCCGGTCGGGCCGGTGTGGACGACGCGGGCGGCGAAGGCTTCCAACACCGGGCGCGCGCGGGCGACGATTTCTGCAGGGCCGCCGACCATGACGTCGAGCTTGCCCTCAGCCGCTTCCTTGGGCGTGCGCGCCAGCGGCGCATCGATCAGCGTCACGCCTTGCGTGGCGAGGTCTGCGGCAAGTGCTGTCGTCGATGAGGGATTGGAGGTCGAGCAGTCGATGATCAGCAGCGGCTTCGCGGCCGCTGCCAGCCCGTCCGGTCCCTTGACCAGCATCTCGACCTCGCGCGAGCCGGTGACGCACAGGATGACGATGTCGCAGACGGCGGCGAGGTCGCGCGGGCTGGCGGCTTCGGTGGCGCCGGCCGCGATCAGCCGGTCGGCCACCGTGCGGTTGCGGTGCACATGGACCGTCAGCGGCCAGCCTTTGCGCAGCAGATTGTCGGCCATGCCGGCGCCCATGCTGCCCAGGCCGATGAAGCCAATGCGTTCTTTCATGCAATCCTCCTATGGCCCGCACCGGCGGGCTGAAGCGGTTCACCGTTTCACGGAAACGGCGAGCCACTTCATCTCGTTGTTGTTACGCAATTCCGGACGGGAAAACCGCCCACACTTTTCCCTGGAATTGCTCTGGCCTTTCGTCACCTTGCGGTGGGCACCTGTCGATGCAATCCTTCGAACAAGAATCGAACCGGAGTCGCGCCGATGGCGGAGCCCATGACTTTCGATGCCATACCACAGGCGCCCAATCTCAGGACCGGGCTCGTCAACACGCTGATCGCGCAGATCGAATCCGGCGATCTTGCGCCGGGCCAGCGGCTGCCGACCGAGCAGGAGATCGTCGCCGCCACGGGCGTCAGCCGCACCGTGGTGCGCGAGGCCCTGGCGGCGCTTCGCGCCCGCGGGCTGATCACCACGCGCCAGGGGCTCGGCGCCTTCGTCGCCAAGGATCCGATGCCGAAGACGTTTTCCGTCCTGCCCGACGATCTCGAATCGATCGACGAGGTGCTGCGTGTGCTCGAACTGCGCATGGGCATCGAGGTCGAGGCGACCGGCCTTGCCGCCGAGCGGCGCAGCGATGCGGCGTTGGCCCAGATGAGCGCGCGGCTCGACGCGCTGGAGGCGGCAGTGCGTGCCGGCGGCTCCGGCTCGGAAGAGGATTTCGGCTTTCACCGCGCCATTCTCGCGGCGACGCAGAACCCGAATTTCACCCGGCTGTTCGACACGTTCGGCAGCGCCATGATCCCGCGCCAGTGGACGCGGCTCGACCGGATGACGGAGGCCGAGCGAGAAAAATATCTCGACCGCATGCAGCGCGAGCATCGCGCCATTCTCGGGGCAATCGAGGCCAGGGACGTCAACGCCGCGCGGCGCGCCATGCGCAGCCATCTGGCCAAGAGCTATGCCCGCTTCGAGGATTTGCGCGACAAGGCCGTTCACGAATAAGGGGCAAGTCACGCCTGATCGGTTGCTCATCCGGCGACCCCGCCGAGATAGAGTTCGCGCATCAGCGACATGTCGCGCAGTTCGGTGATCGGCCCGGAGACGACGATGCGGCCGTTCTGCATGAGATAGCCGCGTGACGCGACGGCCAGCGCCAGGCCGGCATTCTGCTCAACCAACAGCACCGAGGCGCCGAAGCGTTCGCCGATGCCCAAAATGATCGCCTTGATCTCCTTGACCAGCAGCGGCGACAGGCCCAGCGACGGCTCATCCAGCAAGAGCACGCGCGGACGCGTCATCAGCCCGCGCGCAATGGCCAGCATCTGCTGCTGGCCGCCGCTCAGCGAACCGCCGCGGTCGCGCCGCTTGGTGGCGAGGATCGGGAAGAAGGACAGCATGGTCTGGAAGTCTGCTTCGACCGCCGCCTCGTCGCGGCGCGCATAGGCGCCGAGGCGAAGGTTCTCCTCGACCGTCATGTCGACGAAGATTTTTCTTCCCTCCGGCACCAGCACAACACCGCGCCTGGCCATAACATCGGCGGCAAGCCCGGTGACCTCGGCGCCGTCGAAGGCGATGGTGCCCGCGCGGGGTCTGATCAGTCCAGCAATGGCCTTGAGCAGCGTCGACTTGCCGGCGCCATTGGGGCCGAGGATGGTGACGATCTCGCCCTTGGCCAAAGTCAACGAGACGCCTCGGTTGACGATGGTTGGGCCATAGCCGGTGACGACGTCGGAGACGGCAAGCAGGCTCACAGCTCACCTCCGAGATAAACGTCGAGCACCTTGGGATCGGCAAGCACGGCTTCGGTCGGCCCGTCGGCGATCTTGGAGCCGAAATCGAGCACCGCGAGACGCCGGCACAGCATCTGCATCAGCTTCATGTCGTGGTCGATGACGCAGACGGTGATGCCGTGTTGGGGAAGCTGGCGCACCAGCCCGACAAGCGCCGTGGTCTCGCGGTCGTTGAGGCCGGCGGCGGGTTCGTCGAGCAGCAGCAGCGACGGCCGCGTGGCCAGCGCCAGCGCAAGGCCGAGCAGGCGCAGGCTGCCGAAGGGCAGCACGCCGGCCTTTTCGCCGGCAAGGGCACTCAAGCCGACAAAGTCGAGCAACGCCTGCGGCGTTGGCCATGGGCTGGCGCTGCCGGTGGCTCGCGCGTGCTCGCCGGCGATCTGGACGTTTTCCAGCACGCCAAGCCCGGCAAAGGCCATGGCCTGCTGAAAGGTGTAGCCGATTCCGGTGCGCGATATGGCATGTGGCGCAAGGCCGGTAATATCGCGGCCGCGAAACAGCACCGTGCCGCCGCTCGGTTTGTGGACGCCTGTGACGACGTTGAACAGAGTGGTCTTGCCGGAGCCGTTGGGGCCGACGACGCCGAGGATTTCGCCCTCCTCGACGGCGAGGTCGACGCCGGCAAGTGCGGTGACGCCGCCGAACTGTTTGCTGAGACCGCTGATCGCCAGGATCGGGCTCATTGGCGCGCCTCCGAGGGGGCGCTGTCGCGCTCCGTCGTCTCGGTTTTCGGCTTGCCAGAAAAGAGGCTGCGCAGGGCGCGCACGATGCCGCCGATCAGGCCGTCGGGCAGAAGCATGATCACCGCGATCAGGCACACACCATAGACAATGCGCGACTGGACCGGATCGAGGTTGAGCACCTCCGGCAGGAAGGCGACGAGAATGCCGCCGGCAAGCGGCCCCTCGATCAGGCGGGCGCCGCCGATCATCACCATCAGCGCCAGGTAGATGCTGGGGAAAGACGAGAATTGCGACGGCGAGATGTGGCCGAGGAAATAGGCGAGCAGCACACCGGAGATGCCGGCAAAGACGCCGCTGACGACGAAGGCGCCGATCTTGTGGCGGCCGACATTGATGCCGAGCGAGGCCGCGAGCTTCTCGTTTTCGCGGATGGCGCGCAGCGTGCGGCCATAGGAGGAGTGGATGATCGCCCAGCTCGCCACCGCCGCGGCTGTGACGAAGGCTACCACCATCAGATAGTAGCGGGTGAGGTCGTTCATGTCGGCGCCGAACAAAGTGACGTGATCGGTCAAGTCGAGACCGGTCGCGGCACCGGTATAGTCGCCGCCATTGGTGAGCACGATGGCGAGCAGTTGACCGAAGGCGAAGGTCATGATGACGAAGTGATGGCCGCCGACGCGCAGCGACGGAATGCCGACGATCATCGCAAAGACAGCGCTGGCAAAGGCCGCCGCCGGCAGCGCCAGCCAGAAATCGACGCCGAAGTCGCGCGCGAGGATCGCCGCCGCATAGGCGCCGACGCCGACCAGGGCGGCATGGCCCATCGACAATATGCCGGTCTGGCCGAACAGCACCGACAGACCATAGAGCGCAATCACATTGGTGCCGGCCGAGATCGCCAGCGACAGGAAGCGGTTGCTCGGCGAAAACAGCGGCACGGCCGCGATCAGCGCCAGGATGACCAGCACCGGCAGCAGCGACCGCAGCGGCTTGAAGGTGGCACGACGACCGTCGTTCATGACGCCATCCGGGGACCGCTGGTGCCGCCGAACAGGCCGTGCGGGCGCACGATCAGCACCAGGATCATCAGCACGAAGGAATAGGCGTCGGTCCATTGCGAGAAGCCGTAGCCGGCACTGAAGCCCTCGACGATGCCGAGGATTAGGCCGGCGGCGACGGCGCCGTAGATGTTGCCAAGCCCGCCGATCAGCGCCACGGCAAAACCCTTCATCACCATGGTACCGCCGGTGAACGGGGTGATCGGAAACAACGCGATCAGCAAGGCACCGCCGAGGCCCGCCAGCGCGCTGCCGAGCACGAAGACGCCGGTGATGTAGCGGCGCACGGGAATGCCCATCAGGGCGGCGGTGTCGCGGTCCTCGACGCTGGCGCGCAAGGCGCGGCCATAGCGGCTTGCGGTGATCATGCGGAAGCTCAACGCCACCACGGCGATGGTGATCAGGATGACCATGACGCGCACAGATGCGATGCGCACGCCGCCGACTTCCCAGACCGTGGTCAGCGGGCGCGGAATGCTCTTCTGGTTGGGGTTCCAGAACAGCACGACGACATGCTGCAGGACGACGATGAGACCGAGCGAGACGATAAAGCCGTTGGTAGGCCGTTCCAGCGTGAAACGGAACAGGCCGCGCTCAAGGATGTAGCCCATCAGGCCGACGGCGAGGATTGCCAGCACCACCGCCAGCGGGAAGCCGAGGCCGGCGCTGACGGCGAGCCAGGTGACGATGCCGCCGATCATCAGGAATTCACCATGGGCGAAATTGATGATGCCGGTGAGGCCGAAGATCAGGGTCACGCCGATGGCGATGAGCGTGATGACGCTGGCGATGGAAAGGCCGTTGAGGATTTGCTGGACGAAAATATCCACGGTGAAATGGCCTGCCTGCTTTTCAGGGAAAGTGGGTTGGCAACAAATGACGCCGCCAACCCGCTTCTTCAGTTCTTCAGTTCTTCAGTTCAGCTCTTCGGCGCTTCAGCCGGCGGCTGCTGCATCGAGCAGGAGATGTCGCCGCCGGGCGCCGCGGCGCAGACTTCCGTCGCGTGGGTGACCTGGTGCGTCGGGTTGAAGGTCAGATCATCCGAGACCACGCCCTGGTGGTGCAGGCTGAGCAGCGCATCGACCGTCTTGTCCGGATCGAAGCTGTCGGCCTTCTGCCAGGCTTCGACGAGGAAATGGACATAGTCGTGGTAGAGCAGCGACACCGACGAGGTCACGCCATGCGGCGCGCCGGCGGCGAAATAGGCGTCGAAATAGGTTTTCGCCTTCGGGTTCGACGATTCACCCCAGCACACCGGCACGCAGCTCATCGCCACCGGCACATCGGCTGAAAGCTGCTTTTCCTTCCAGATGCCGGGGTCGACGCCGAACAGGAAGTAGCTTTTAGCGGCTCCCAGTTCGAGCGCCTGCGGCAGCGCCGTCAGCGTTGAATCGCCATTGTACCAGAAGTGGATGATATCCGGATTGAGGCTCTTGGCCCGCGTCAGGAAGGGCGAGAAATCTGTGGTATCAGGCGGGTAGAAGATGATGTCGGGGACATCCTGGCCCTCGGCCTTCAGCGCCTTGAAATAGTAGGACGACAGGAACTGGCCGGTGGCGTCATTGCCGACGATCATCACCGACTTCTTCGGCTTGAAGCCGAGCAGCGGTTCGAGCAAGGTCAGCACGCCACGCGCGGTCGAGCCGGAGCGCTGGAATTCCTGTGGCTCCGACTGGAAGAGATAGTGGTCCTCGCCGCCCGGCTTCACCGAGTCCGGCGTCAGTATTTTCGCCAGCGTCGAATTGCCGGCGAAATGGATGATCTTGGCCGGCTGGGTGATCTTGGCCATGGCCAGCGTGAAGTCATGCGTTTCCGAGCCGAAGATCGCCTGCACCTTGACGTCGCGCACCAGCTCCTGGGTGGCGGCTATAGCCGTGGCGATATCGGTGCGGTCATCACGCTTGACCATTTCGAGCTTGTAGGTCTTGCCGCCGACCTTGAAGCCGCCGGCGTCGTTGATCTGCTTGACGGCGAGGCCGACGCCTGCCGGCAATGTGTGACCGGCGGAGACGAACGAGCCTGATTCCGCCGCGACGACGCCGATCTTGACGATGTTGTCCGCGTCATCGGCGAACGCGGGATGCGCAAGCGCACCAAGGCAAAATGCTGCCGACACGCTCATTTTCAGAACGGTTTTCAATTTGAGGTCCTCCCGACTCCAAAATCTTGCAGTCTTACCGGGTTGTCATACAACCCTGTTATCTGGTAAATCCATTTTGCAAGGATGTCAATCATGTCATCATTGGATGCCGCGGACAGGATGCGAATCGCACACAAGCCGGAACGAGGAACAGGAAATGCAGTCACGAAAATTCGGCCGCACGGGACGCCAGGTCAGGGAGATCGGCTTCGGCTCATGGGCGATCGGCGCCGCCTGGGGCGAGGTCAATGATGACGACGCGGTGGCCGCCCTTCATGCGGCACTTGATGCTGGCGTCACCTTCATTGATACCGCCGACGTCTATGGCGATGGCCGCTCCGAGAAGCTCATCGCCAGAGTGATGAAAGAGCGTGGCGGCGAGCGGCCGTTCATCGCCACCAAGGCCGGCAAGAGGCTTCCGAAGCAGACCGTCGAGGGCTTCAGCCAGCAGAACCTGACCGAATGGGTCGACCGGAGCCTCGGCAATCTCCAAGCGGACACGCTCGATCTCGTGCAGTTGCACTGCCCGCTGACCGACCTCTACTACCATCCGGAAGTGTTCGAACGGCTCGACCGCCTGGTCGAGCAAGGCAAGATCTGCAACTACGGCGTGAGCGTCGAGCGCGTGGAGGAAGCCCTTAAGGCAATGCAATATCCCGGCGTCGTCAGCGTGCAGATCATCTTCAACGCCTTCCGCCAGCGGCCGGCGGAAATGTTCTTCGACCTGGCGAAAAAGAATGACGTGGCGATCATCGCCCGCGTGCCGCTGGCGAGCGGTTTGCTGTCGGGTAAGTTCAAGGCCGACACCAGATTCGAGGATACCGACCACCGCAAATTCAACCGCCACGGCGAAGCGTTCGATGTCGGTGAGACGTTCTCGGGCGTGCCCTACGAAGTGGGGCTGGCGGCGGTCGAACGCATCCGGCCGCTGGTCGCCGGCGACACGACGATGGCGAAATTCGCCTTGCGGTGGATCCTGATGTTCGATGCCGTCACCGTGGTCATTCCAGGCGCACGCAATCCGGCGCAGGCGCATTCCAATGCCGAGGCAGCGGACCTCGCGCCGCTGTCCGAAGAACTCATGGGCAAGATCCGCGATATCTACGATCAGGACATCAAGCCCCACGTGCACCAGCGCTGGTAAATTGAAAACCTGGCTGCAATCGCTTGGGGATGAAGATCCAGCGGAATTGGCCTTGCAGAACCACGCACAATGAATCTTCGTGAGTCCTACTACGGTCGCAGGACAATAGCCTTTCAGCTTCATCGAACAGGATTCCGATTTTTTGGTTTTGTAAGGCCAATAGGTACGTTCCGCTCGGTTTCTGAACCATATCGTCGCCTCGGCGGAGAGTTTGCTAACGGCCACGGAGCCGCAAGTAGGAGAGATGGATGAAACTGCTGCGCTATGGCGAGATAGGGAACGAACGTCCCGGCCTGCTCGATGCGGATGGAACGATCCGCGATCTTTCAGGTCATGTCCCTGACATTGCCGGCAAGACGCTCGATCCGGCGTCGCTCGAGACATTGTCGAAGCTCGATCCGAAGTCGCTGCCGGCGGTGTCCGGAAAGCCCCGGCTCGGCCCTTGCGTTGCCGGCACCGGCAAGTTCATCTGTATTGGGCTGAACTATTCCGACCACGCCGCCGAAACCGGCGCCACCG
>NZ_JBWLUX010000069.1:0-6432 GCF_057784315.1 Mesorhizobium sp. CNPSo 4684
CGCGGATCTCGAACCTCTCGCAGGATAGACATAATCAACGGCACCGCGGCCTCCTCTGTAGCGAGAAAGCCTCTCAAGAATCCCTCTTTTCCTACTTGGCAAGAGCCAATCAACTTATCTGCGATTCCCCTGCCCCTTGTGGGGGAGATGTCCGGTAGGACAGAGGGGGGCGCGACAGAACTCGACGATGGCAACAAAACAGTCTTCCCGGGAGGAAACATGGTCTACGCAACATCGGACGGATCGGCCGGCAAGCGGCTGAGGGTCGGCATGGTCGGCGGTGGGCGCAATGCCTTTATCGGCGCCGTGCATCGTGTAGCCATGCGGCTCGACGACCAGATCGTGCTGGTCGCCGGGGCGCTGTCGTCGGACCCGGAAAACGCCGCTGCCTCGGCGGCCGAGATCGGCATCGCGCCGGAGCGCAGCTATGCCGACTATCGGGCCATGGCGCGAGCCGAAGCCGCGCGGCCGGACGGCATCGAGGCGGTCGTCATCGTCACGCCAAATCATCTGCACGCGCCGATCGCCACCGCCTTTCTCGAAGCCGGCATCGACGTGATCTGCGACAAGCCGCTGTCGACGACGCTCGGCGACGCCGAGGCATTGGTAGCGCTCGCCAAGGCGAAAAAGCGCCGTTTCGTCGTCACGCTCAACAACACCGGCTACGCCATGGTGCGCCAGGCGCGCGCGATGGTGGCGGCGGGTGAACTCGGCCGCATCGTGTCCGTGCACGGCGCCTACATCCAGGACTGGCTGACCAGGCCGATCGACGCCGAGGGCCAGAAGCAGGCGGAGTGGCGCACCGATCCGGCGCGCGCCGGGCAGTCGGCGGTGCTGGCCGATATCGGCGTGCATGCCTTCAACCTGGCAAGCTACATCTCCGGCTGCGAGGCCGAGGCTGTTTCGGCCGATCTGTTCACCGCCGTGTCTGGGCGCCGGCTCGACGACAATGCGCATGTGCTGGTGCGCTGGACCGGCGGCGCACGCGGCACGATCCTGGCCAGCCAGACCTCGCCCGGCCATTACAACGATCTCTCCGTGCGCATCTATGGCGACAGAGCCGGGCTCGAATGGTCGGGCGGCCGGCCGGAAGAATTGCGCTTCGCCGTTTATGGCGAGGAAACCCGCACGCTGGTGCGCGGCGGTCATGGTTCGACGGCGGAAGCCCAGCGTGTGTCGCGCATGCCGGCGGCGCACCCGGAAGGCTATATCGAGGCCTTCGCCAATTTCTACCGCGACGCCGCCGACATTATTCGCGCACATCGCTCCGGTGGGGTGGTGGATGCGGCGCGTGCCGCTCAGGTGCCTGATGTGGTCGATGGAGCGCGCGGCGTGAAGTTTGTCGCGGCGGCGGTGGAGTCGAATGCGGCCGGTGGGGCTTGGACGGCGGCGCGGTTTGGGTGAGGGCGGGGGCGGTGGGCTGCTGTGGTTTAGCGGCAGCGCCACGTATATGGCGCTAACGACGCGCCGCGATACAACATCGCGCCCACTGACGAAGTCCCGTTCATCACCGCCAGTGACGACGGAAACCACAAGCTTCGGACCGGTCGCTGGTGGCTGGTGCCATTCTGGGCAAAAGAGATGCCCAAGGCGGCGATGTTCAACGCCCGGATCGAGGGCATCGACACGGCGCCGGCGTTTCGAGATGCCTTCAAGTCGAAGCGCTGCCTGATTCCGACCGATGGCTTCTATGAGTGGACGATATCGCCAGCAGACGGCAAGAAGGACCCATGGCACATCTTCCAGCCGGGCCACGCGCCCTTCTCGTTCGCTGGCCTGTGGGCCTAATTCGAATCTTGAGATCACCAGCTGCACGATCATTACCGAGCCGTCCGCGGCGCCAGGCAACCAGGTCCACGATCGCCAGCCGCTCATCCTCGATCCGGCTTACTACGAGGCCTGGCTGGACCCCAAGTCGCCTGCTGGCGACCTGAAGGACATTCTCAACCATGACATCGACGGGCAGTTGCAGTTCTATCGAGTCGGCCGAGAGGTCAATGCGGCTGCCGTCAACAAACGGCCCAACGACTACTCAGGGCTGATCGAACCGATCAAGCTGCTATGAGTAACGAAATCAGACTACCGAACCGTTCGAGCTGCCGCGGGTCCATGGCCGATCGAGAACCATCTCTGCGAACATCCTGGCGCCGCGTGGGAGCTCCCCACGACCGGTTACTTTAGTCCCGCCATGCGCATGCCATGCGTTATCTGTTCAAGATCGGCGGGGTCTCGCCACCATTCAGACCGTTCGAAGTCCGCTATGGCAAAATCAGGTTTGAGGCGCAGCACATCTGCGGCCGACTGTTTCGCCTGATCGATATTGCCCAGCCGAGCCTGACAAGAAGCAATGTAGCAGGGTAGCCACCAGTGCCAGAGGTGGTCGATATGCTGAAATGCTTCGAGGGCCTCGGCGTGGCGCCTCAACTGCAGAAAGGCCACTCCGCGGCACCCCCAGTACCAAGCTGGTGGAAAGGGATCGCGGCGAAGATCTGCCTCCAGACTGCCCAGCGCTTCCTCTCCGCGTCCCGTAAAGGCCAGCCACAGCCCTCGAAACATCGAGGCATACACGTCGTTCGGATTGAGCGCGACCGCTCGGTCGAGGTGTATCCCTCCCTGCTCATACTGCCTCATCTTAGAATAGATGAGGCCGAGTTGCCGGTGACCGCTCGAATCCAACGGATCGAGCCGTACCGCCGTTTGTGCGGCACGAAGGCCTTCCTCCAGATCTTCTCGCCGCCCATGGTCCGAATGGAGGACATAGGCGACACCCGCCAGCCACGCATGGGCTTGGGCGTGGGCCGGGTCGAGCTCGATTGCGCGGCGCAGGAACTGGGCCGCGGTTTCCGAATCGAACCGTATCGAACGCTCCCGCCCTTGCAGAAAGTGATCGTGGGCCGCCCAAAGCTGCGGTGGCTTGCGGCCTGACTGCTCGGCACGGGTGGAGGTGACTCTCCCGACCAGCGTGCCGACGATCATGGATACGACTTCGTCCTGCACCGCAAAGATATCTTCGACATTGCGGTCATAGCGCTCTGCCCAGTGATGCTTTCCGCTGGACACGTCGATCAACTGGGCGGTGACCCGCACGCGATTGCCCGCCCTGCGCGTACTGCCCTCGACGATGAAATCCGCGCCGAGCCTATGGCCAACTTCCTTGGCGTCGAGCGCCTTGCCTCGGAGCGCAAAGGAAGAATTCCGTGCGATCACCATGATCTCCCTGAATCGGCTCAACTCGGTGATGATGTCCTCCGTGATCCCGTCTGAAAAATAGTCCTGCACCGGATCGCCGCTCATGTTGTCGAAGGGCAACACGGCTATTGACGGTTTGTCCGACGTGACCGCTGGCTTGCTCGGCTCGACAACAGCAGGACGGACCAGGTAGGCGCGCACAGGCGCTTCGATGTTCTTGAGCTGGCGGTCACCCAGGGGCTCGAATGTGCCATTCACCTTTTTGGCCACCTGTTCGTACACGTTTTGCGACATGCAGATGCTGCCGGGCTCGGCCAGGGACTCGAGTCGCGCGGCAATGTTGACGCCCTCTCCATAGACGTCCGTGCCCTCGCCGATCACGTCGCCCAGATTGATGCCGATCCGGAGCATGATCCGGCGCTCGTCGGCCACGTCGTCGTTGGCATCGGCCATCCTGGCCTGCAGTTCGAGTGCACTGCCGACGGCATCAACTGCGCTGACGAACTCGACCAGAACACCGTCGCCCATGAGTTTGACGATGCGTCCGCCATGAGATCGCACGATGGGCTCGAGCACGTTCCTGCGGCGGTCCTTCAGCGCCGCGAGCGTGCCGGCCTCGTCCGCCTCCATCAGGCGCGCATAGCCTACGACGTCGGCGACCATGATCGCGGCGAGCCGGCGACGGATGCGTTCTTCGGACATTGCGACCTTGTGGGCGACCGGGCTCCAGTGAGACAGAATGACGTCACTAAGCGCGCTTTCTTGGCGGTCGACGGCATTCATTATGTGCCTATGAAGAACGAAATGCGAGCCCTATGGCGCGACTGAAGGTCCGACAAGGGTCGCATCGAGCCGTTCTGGTATCGTTTCGGCAAGAGTCCCGCGTGCGGCTTGGCGCCAAGTCCAATCTTAGCGAAGACCCGATCCGCGATTTTGAGATCGGCCGCAGAAGAGGCGGCGAAGCAGCTTCAGGAACTGCCGATCGGTGCCCGCCAGGCACTCGCCGCGATGTTGCTCGATATGCGGGACGACGCGCGAACCCGCGCTCAGGAAAGCTGGCGGAAGCACAAGGAACCGATGGCGCTCTATTGGAAGTGCGTCAGAAGTTGATGCGGTTGGCGAAGGCGATGCTGACGACATTGACGAAGGTCGTCACCGCGATGAAGCCGACGATCCACACCCAGGTCGGAACCGCGGGGAAGGCGGAAGTGAGATAGGCGGCGCCAATCAGCCAGATCACCATCGGCAGGAAGAAATAATCGAGCAGCACCGCCCATCCCACGAGGAAGCCGATGCTGGGGCTGATCGAGCGGCGGGCATAGGTGTAGGCCGAGCCGGCGACGGGATAGACGCGCGCCATGACGCCGTAGCTGATGGGGTGAGCAGGATGGCCGCGGCCGCTATGAGATAGGCCATGGCGGTGGTGCCCTGGCTTGCCGTGGCCAGCGCGCCAAAGGTGCCGAAGACGATCATCGGCGTCATATAGGCCAGGCCGAAAAGCACGACGGACCAGAGGCCGAGCGCGCGGTCGAGTTTGATAGTGTCTTGCATTGTTCCGCCTCCGGGAAGCTTGTGTCCGATGCTTTTTCCGGAGGCTGCCAGAAGAGCAGGCGTCCGGTCGCATTTCTCGAAGTTGAGGCGGAGCATGACTTAGCCGGCGCAGCGCGGCCATAACCCCAAGGGATTATGCGGGGAGACGCTCGGCGAGGCGTGGACGGGTAAAGATCCACTTAGGATAGCCGGCGCATGTATTGGGTGGTGCGGGTCCGAAGAAAACAATCAGGCTTTTTCGGATTGTCCGCTCAACGCCGCTTTGGGCGACCGCCCGGCGATTTGTTGCCGCGCGGGCCGCTCTGAACCGGCGTATTGCCCTGGTTTTCCTCGGACAGTTTGCGCCAGCGGGCCAGGCGCTCGGGGTCGAGTGTGCCTGCCTTCAAGGCAGCCTGCACCGCGCAGCCCGGTTCGTGGACGTGGGTGCAGTCGCGGAATTTGCACAGCGGGGCAAGCTCGGTGATTTCGGCAAACAGCGTGTCGATGCCGGAAGCAACGTCGCTGACATGCAGCGTGCGCATGCCCGGCGTATCGATCACCCAGCCGCCGCCGGCAATGGCGTGCAGCGATCTGGCTGTGGTGGTGTGGCGGCCCTTGGCATCGTGCTCCCGGATGCCGGCGGTCTGTTGCGGCGCTTGCTGCGCCGATCCGGCCAACGTGTTGACCAGCGTCGATTTGCCGACGCCGGAGGAGCCGACCAGCGCCACAGTCTGGCCCGCGCCGCACCAGGCGGCGAGCGCCGTTGCGGCATCCGCTATGCGCGGGTTCAGCATCACCACGGCCAGCCCGCGCTGCAGGGCCGCGGCCTGGCGTTGGTACGCCTCTGCGTCCTCGGCCGTATCGGCCTTGGTCAGCAGGATCACCGGCGTCGTTCCGGCCTCGTTGGCCAGCGCCAGATAGCGCTCGAGCCGGGCGATGTTGAAATCGGCATTGCAGGAGGTGACGATGAACAGCGTGTCGACATTGGCTGCGGCCAGCTGCGGCACCCTGCCGCCCTGCGTGCGGCGCTCCAGCACCGTCTTGCGGGTCAGGCGGCGGCGCAGCAGATGTGTATGGGGCTCGACAAGCACCCAGTCGCCGACGGCATAGTCGCCGGTGTTGGCGTTCGCCGGCAGCGTCAGATCGGTTGGCCCTGCCTGGGACAGGCCGGTCAGGCGGTCACGATGCACCGAGGCGATGCGCGTCGGGACAAGGCTGGCCTCATCAGGTCCAAGCTGATCGCCGAAGAAATCCGTCCAGCCCAGGCTTGCGAGGGAGGCTGTCACAGCCTTGACCAAGGGGACGGTGTCGCAGGCATCGAGGGTATCCTTGGCAAATGGGCCGACAACAGCCTTTTGAAGCAGGGCGATGATCCGAGCCGTTCTATGGGCGGCATGGCCGGATTTGGCAAGTCGGGTCCCGCGCGGGCGAGCAGAGCAAATGGCTGGAGCTCGACACGACCGGCGCGTGGATCGGCCCGAACTTCAAGGAGGGCAACTACAAGAACAACCGCCGGCAGCTGTTCTTCCCCGAGGCCGACGTCGGCACATGAAGCGATCTGGCAGCCGCCGATCCCGATCCGTTTTTGGATGAAAAAGGAGCGCGCCGCGGCCAAGAAAAAGAAGAAACCACCGCAGGGGTGAGCGGAGTTCGCGCTCGCCTGAGCGCGCTGTCTTTCTTGCGAGGGGAAGGGGATGGCCGGCGCCACAGGGG
>NZ_JBWLUX010000070.1:0-6310 GCF_057784315.1 Mesorhizobium sp. CNPSo 4684
GGCCGCCCGGACCTTGGCTCAATCGCTTCAATCCCACGAAATCTCTCTCGTGTAGATACAAGGTGGCTCGGCGAAGCCGAGACGGAGAGGGGGAGCGCCCTACGCACTTATCCTACGCCGCACGACGCAACGCCCCACCCGCCCCCTACTTCAACGAAATCGCCATCCCGCTAAGATCCGCATTCACCTGCAGACCCACCTGCCGGCCCGTAAGCTCGAGCGTGGCGCCCTTGTCATTGGTCATGACGATCACCTGGGCGCCCTTGCCGAGCGTGCCGCCACCGCCCGCCGCGCCATAAACCCCGGTCGCATCCCGAACCCGGCGGATATGGCGTACAGTGCCGCGGAAATAGGTCTTGGAAACGCCGAACGCGAAGCCGCCCGAAACGCCGCCGATCGAGATCGGATAGGTGCGGCCATGGAAGGTCAGCGTGCCCTCGCCGCCGGAGCCGCCGACGAAGAAGGCCGCCTTGTAAACGGCAAAGCGGATCGTGCCGCTATCGGCATGCGCGGCACTGGCAGAGCTGACAGCAACCGTGGCGATGGCCGCAACCGCGAGCGAACGAAAGCTGGATGAGATGGTCATGATGCAAGCTCCTCAAGTGCGCCGCTCGCCCAACCGGCAGGCGGCGTCGAATCAAACTGGAACAGTTTAGGCTGGGATTTGGTTCCAGGGAGGTGGGGTTGGCGCGGGAGATCGCCACGAAACAAGGACAAGCGCTTATGCGGGCATACACTGATTGGAACGCCGGCGACGCCAGCGGAGGGGAAGGTGTAGAGAACGGCAGGCGGAGAACGGACGAGTTGATGGCTGAACTGGGCCGGAAGCGGACTGGCGGCTACTGGTTGGCGGGCGCGAGAAGGCGGGTCATCGCGCACGCGTGACAACAAGTGACAAGCAGGACCGCACGCGGGTCCTCTGACCGGCTGGTGACGAGAAAATCGCAGTCGATGAGTAGGGCTTCATTAAGAACCCGGCCGCCGAGTCATAGGCGCGATGTCCCGCTCTGTCGGCCCTAGCATATTTACGCGCATTCCGTCATTCGGTAGTCCTACGTGCAGGCGCCGATCCGACGCCTACTCAACGAGCAAGGGGCTGCATGTGGCATTAGGATTGACGTCAGGGGAATGCGGGGAAAGACAGGTGAAGCACTCCATCGCCGTCTTTGTGCCGAAGGTGGCACCCTTTTGATTCACGTCGGTGTGATGGGCGGCGGCCTGCAAGGCTGCTGCATAGCGATGGCTCTTGCCGACCGCGGCGCGCGCGTCACGATTTTCGACCGCAACCCGGCGTTGCTGACCCGCGCCGCAGTGGCGAACGAGGGTAAGGTTCACCTCGGCTATATGTATGGGGGAGATCCGTCTCTGCGGACGGCCAGGATGATGATGCGGGGTGCGCTTGCATTCGCGCCGCTGCTCAGCGAGCGGCTCGGGCTCGAAATCGCCGCCTTCGAGACGTCGGACCCCGCCGCCTATGTCGTCCATCGAGAATCCCAGCAGGAGCCCGACCAAATCCATGCATATCTGCAGGCCGTCCACACACTCATCCAGGAGGCCGGCAGTGGCCGGCGCGGCGCCTACTTCAACGCGGATCTGGCCAGTCCGATGAGGCGTTGGACGAAGAGCGAGTTCGAGCGCGAGCTAACGGGCCAGGCGTTGGCCGCATTTCAATCGCCAGAGGTCGCAATCGATCCGGTAGCGCTTGCCGAACTGATCAGGGAACGAATCGCGACAACGCCGAGCATAGAGATCCGGACGAACTGCTTGGTGACCTCGGTCGATCCAGACCGGCGGGAAATCACGACGACATCGGATGGGATCATTCAGAGAGATCAGTTCGACCACGTCGTCAATGCGCTATGGGACGGGCGTATAGCGATCGACAGTTCAGCAGGGATGCGGCCGCAACGAACTTGGATTCATCGACTGAAATACGGCGTCAGCTTCCGGCCACCTCCTGGGGCAAGACCGGCCAGGTCGATGACGATCGTGCTCGGGCCATTCGGCGAAGTTGTCCGCTACCGCAATGGCACCGTCTATCTCACCTGGTATCCAAGCTGTCTGACGGCGCGCACGTTCGAGTCCCAGCCGCCCTTCTGGCCTATCGTTCCCGGCGAACCTTCCCGCTCGTCCATACTAGCGGGGACATATTCCGGTCTTGCCGCCATTCATTCTGTTCTTTCCGACTACGCCATCGACGAGCTTTCGGATGTCGTGGTGCGTGGCGGGCCGATCGTCGCCTGGGGCAAGACAGATATCGACGACCCCGCAAGCGAATTGCACCATCGCTTTGAAATCGGCGTCACCTCGGTTGGTGCCTATCACAGCGTTGATCCGGGAAAGCTGACCATGGCCCCCTATTTTGCCGAGGAGTGCGCCCGTCGCATCGTCGCGGAGACGTCGACGCACCCGGTTTCCGGACGTTTTGCAGAGCGACGAAGAGTATGACGAAAGCGCGGATCCTAATCGCGATGCCCCTGTTCGAGGGATGGGAGCACGTTGAGCACACGTTGCTGTCGGTGCAGGCGCAGACGTTTCGCGATTATCGCGTCCTTATCTCCGTGGACGGCGCCGACAAGCGATCATACGAGGCCTGCAAGAGATTTTCTGACGACCCTCGGTTTGAGATTGTGGTGCACGAGCGTCGGCTGCACTGGAACGGCAACATTAACTGGCTCGCCAGCCAATTGCGTGAGGATTATTTCTGCTACTGGCAGCACGACGATCATTGCGCGCCGGATTATCTGCAGGTGCTCATAGACTATGCTGATCGCCATCCGGAAGCCGCAAGCGTCTATTGCGACATGCAGCATTTCGGCACCCGCAACGATGTCGTCCGTCACAAATCGGTTGTCGGCTTCGCCCTGGAGCGCGTTCTCGAGCAGGCGCGGCGCGCCAACCCGGCCGCCATCAGATGTTTGGTCCGCCGCGCAGCGATGGTGTCGGCGCTGCCTATAACTTCCGCCACCACATGGACGGTGGCCGTGGCGCGAGCGGGCGAGTTGCATAGGATTCCCCGTATCCTCTACTTCCGGCGCAACCGGCCTGATTCACTCGGCATGCAGATGCTGACGATGCCGGAAGAGGAGATGCTGGCATTCACGCTCGAATACGGTCTTGGCGTCTTCAAATACGCGTTTCCGCTGGTCCAAAAGGAGGAAATCGGGCCACTCCTGAGCATGATCGCCGATCAGCTTGTGAATGCGCAAATACGCAAGCGGTGGCAGGTGGATTTTGCATCAGCCGCGCCTCAACTCCGCGAGGAGTTTCTCGCGCGTTTCTTCGAAACCGCTGTCAGGGAATTCGGTGTTTCTCCGGCGGCTGTCCAAGAAGGCCGAGAGAGGCTGGCGCTGATTTCATCCGAGGCGCAGCGCCCGACGCGTGACGGCGGCGTCAAGGTTCGGCCTGGATTCTGGTCGAAGGCCATCGCCGCTCTTTCGCATCCAACCAAGTCGAGCCGACGCGGACGGAGCTGATGGCGCGAGAGCAGGATGTCGCCGACCTGCGCCGCGCGTTCGACGCGGCTCGAGAGGCCAGGACCAAGGGCCGTTTCGACGACGCGCTGCGGCTGGTCGAAGGGTTTACGGAGCGGCTTGCCGAAGTGTCGGCGCGACATCTTTTCGGTCAACCGCCTGCCCGACCTGGACTCAGCATCGTCGTGCTCAGCCACCGCGACCACCCCGACGTGGACCGAGCGCTCGAGGCCCTCGCAGCGGATTGCGCGGGCCAGACATATGAATTGATCCTGGTCGACGACGGAAATTCTGCGCTTTTTGACAGCGCCAAGCGGCATTTTCCGTCATTCCTGGGGCTAAAGCCGCCGTTCAGCATAGGCTGCGCCGCTGGCCGGAATCTTGGTGCGTTGTTGGCGCGCGGTCCCGCCGTGACCTTTCTCGACGACGACGGCATCATCGAACCGGGCTGCCTCGCGGCTCTGCAACTATGCATGGCGGAGACTGGCGCGGTCGCCGTGCGCGGCAAGGTCGTCCCGCATACGGGAGGTATAGGCGAAGGGCACTACGACCTCGGCGCCGTACGAAGACCGACGTTCATCAATTGCGAAGGCGTATCGATCTGGCAGCGCGATTGTTTCCTGCAGGCCGGTGGGTTTAACCCGCTACTTGCCGGTCATGAGGGCAACGATCTCTGCGCGCGTCTGTGGCGGTTCCACGGGCCTTTGGCATTTGTCTACGAGCCGGATGCTATCCTCCGTCACGACTATGCAAGCGACATCGCCCATGTGGACCTTAAGCGCGCTGCCATCGCGGACAATCGCGCATTTGTCGAATTCTCCAGTCGCGAGCCTTTCCGCGTCGCGTCCGGCATTGGCAATCTGTTGCGACGCAAACATGCAAGTCGCCTCGTCACAAGGATCTGGGATCGCGGCAGCACGGCGGCAAGCAAGTTGGACGACTGGGTCTCGATACTGGTCGTGACGAGCGATGGCCGGACCCACCTCGAAGCTTTCAGCGAATCGCTCCGGCGGCAGCAGAACCAGAGGTTTGAACTCGTGTTTGTCGACCGGTCTCCCGGCAATCGCAACGCCGCTGCGATGCGGCAGGTATGGTCAGATGACGACCGCCTGATCTGCCTGGACGGCAGCTCCATGACGGCTGGCGCCGCCCTGAATCTCGCGATGTCGCATGCGCGGCATGACATCTGCCTGCTGTCCTATGTCGAGGACATCAGCACCGTCCGCAGGATAGACCTAACGCTTGCGCATCTAGCGGCAGATCCCGGCGCTGCGTGCGTATCGTTTCTCACTTTCAACGAGGCGGAAGTCTTCGGCCGGATGGCCGGCAGCGATAAGGACGGCCTGAATGACGTCAATCTGAGGATTTTGCCCGGAAGCGAACCCGAATGGTCGACTTTCGCATTTCGCAAAACTCTTTTCACCGTGCCGTTCGAAGCGGCGGCTGAAGTTGATCTTCACCGAACTTGGCTTTGGCGGAATCTTGAGTCAACGGTTTTCCGTGGTTTGGTCGATCCTACGCCACTCGTATATTCGCCGAGGCTGCCTCCTGACGCAGCGGCGCGACTGCAGCTGATGGAGTCGGCCCGCCGCACCATCTCGATCCTCTCCGGGACCACTGCCGGCCGCGGCGGAGCCGAGTTGCTGCGCGTCTTTTCGCAGCGCGTGCTGCTGCGGAACGCTTCGGCGGACCTCTACGACCAGCGCATTCTGCGTCGGTTTCTGTCAAGGCAGTTGAAGCGACTTGGAGGAGAAGCGCTCAGCCCGCCGAGCAAAGGCCAAAAAATGCAAGCGGGCGGCTGGTCGCTGGTGCGCTGGCTGAGGCGGCGATTCCGGTGATCGATCCGACTATGGATGTCAGGCAACAGGCGGACCACTGTCACAGCTTTTAGGAACAGCGCTGCGCGGGATCTGCCTGCATCGCCGGATCGATCGTCCCGATGAGTGCCGTGAGATGTCCTAGCCCCCAAATTTCGCTCCAGCATGTCCGCTTTTGGCAGGCGGTCAAGTCTGACGGAATGACCGACATGGGGCGCAAAGCTGACAGGCCCTCTAGTGCCGTTTGCTGCCATTCGCGATGCGGACAATGAGGTCATCGTTGTCGTCGAACTTTTCCTTTCGGAGCGATTTGGGTTTTGGGGCGAGAGCGGCCGTGAGAATGGATATCGGCCGGGTGCGCACTTGAAATGAGGTATGGAGTGACGAGGCCCAGCAGTTGGCTGTGGGATCGTCTGCCCGAGAAGGTGCAGCGTTCGTGGGGCGCTATCTAGTGTAAAAGCAGTTCCCTCCGTGCTATGAATGGACTGTCGACGCCGTCCTAGGCCGACCGCCATTTTAGCGGGTCGAAGGACGTATGTGCCGCAACATGGGCTCAAGCCACCCGTCCGCACATCTGTTGTCGATTGGCCCGCGAGGAGGGATCAGCATGTCAGAACGTCTCGACGTAGGCCCTCTGCAACTGGGCGAACGAGCGCCCAATTTCGTGCTCGACGCGATTACTCGCGAGGGAAAGATAGCTATCGACGATTTCCGCGGCGAGAAGCCAGTGCTGGTCGGACTGTATCGAGGTCTCCATTGTCCTTTTTGCAGGCGTCATATCGCGACGGTTTCGCTGCTCACACCAGCCCTCAACGCAAAGGGCATCGAAACCCTGACGGTGGTGAACACGCCCATCGAACGGGCACGCCTGTATCTCCGTTATCATCCGATGCCGGCTCTGCTCGCGGCGTCTGATCCTGAGCGGGCTTCACACCGCGCTTTTGGGCTCCCCAACATGCAGATCACCGAGGGCGAGAGCGCATGGCCGCACAAGGCCTCAATGAGCGATGTGAAGGCGAT